>NZ_JAAKZY010000071.1 GCF_011045015.1 Streptomyces scabichelini
GTCCCATCCCCAAGGGCTCCGCCCCCTGGACCCCCGGGTTGTTTTTCGGCTGCGGGTTGGTTGTCGCTGGTCGCGCAGTTCCCCGCGCCCCTTACGGGGCGCGGGGCAACGACCAGCCCGTCCGGCGATTGAGGACGAGGCCGTTCAGGCCGATCGGGGGTCCGGGGGGCGGAGCCCCCTGGCGGGGTCTGGGACGGAGCCCCAGGGACAGGACGGGACGGGTAGGGGCGGCGGGGGCGAAACCCTCCCACGCGGCTCACCCCCGCCCCTGGTGCTCGGGGGTCCACGGAAACAACCGCCGCTCGCCCCACACCAGCACACTGTTGATCAGCAGCCCGAGCACCCCGGCCCACACCACCCCCGCCAGAACATCCCGCGTGCCGTCCGTCGCAAGGCCCGCCTGGGCGATGAAGATGCCGAGGCCCTCGCCGAAGCCGGCCAGGATCTCCGTGGCGACGGCCAGGATGAGGGCGATGGCGGCGGAGATGCGGATGCCGGCCGCGATGAAGGGGGCGGTGGCGGGGAGTTCGACGCGCAGGAGTACCGAGAGGCGGCCGAAGCCGAAGGCGCGGAGGGTGTCCTTGGCCAGGGGGTCGGTCTCGCCGAGGCCGTAGACGGTGTTGAAGAGGATCGGCCAGACGGAGGCGTACGTGATGAGCGCGACCTTCGTCTCCGTGCCGGAGCCCAGCAGCAGGGACACCAGCGGGATCAGCGCCACGGAGGGGAGGGGCCGCAGGAACTCCACGATCGCGCGGACGGCGTCGTCGACGACCGGCACGCTGCCGAGCAGCAGACCCAGCGGGACGGCGATCGCGCAGGCGAGGCCAAGGCCGAGCACCCAGGCGAGGAGCGTGGCGCCGATGCCGTCCAGGAAGACCGAGTCCCCGGCCAACTCGACGGCCCGCGTGAGGACTTCGGAGGCGGGCGGCAGGTAGGTGCGGCGGACGAGCCCGGCCCGGCTGACCGTCTCACACACCCCGAACGCGAGCAGCACACCGATCCCGCCGAGCAGTAACTCCTGCCTTCGCCGCACCGAGTAGCCCCAACCGAGTAGCCGCAACCGAGTAGCCCTACTTGACCAGGAGCGTCGCCGGATCGAGCGGCTTCTTCAACAGGCCCTGTTCCTTCATGAGTTCGGTGAGCCGGCTGAGCTGCTTGACGTCCGTCGTCGCCGGATACGCGGGCAGCCGGATCGACTTGGCCTGGTCAGGGGTCACCTTCGCGTACTTGGGCAGCTGTTCCCGTACCGCCGACGGATCCTCCGTCGCGATCTTCGCGGCGGCGGCGATGGCCCGCTGGAAGGCCGCCGCGGTCTTCGGGTTCTTCTCGGCGAACGGCCCCGTCGTCACGTACCCGCTGATCGGTATGGAGTCCACGGGCGCGGACCCGCCGTCGACGAGCACCCGGGCGTTCAGGTCGTTCTGGAGGGCGCTGTTGAACGGTTCGGCGGCGTGCACGGCGTCGACCTGCCCCTTCTCCAGGGCGGGTCCCATCTGCGGGAAGGCGATCTGCCGGTAGACGGGACGGCCCGCGCCCTCCTTGTCGAGGATGGCGTTCAGGGTCAGCGACTGGATGTTGTTGAGGATGTTGACGGCGATCTTCTTGCCCTTGAGGTCGGCGAGGCTCTTGATGTCCGAGTCCTCGGGCACGAGGACGTCCATCATGTGCGGCGCGACGCGGGCGCCTTCGGCGAGGACACGGACGTCGAGGGTTCCCTTCTCGTGGGCCTGCAGGAAGGTGACGTAGTTCGCGCTCGCGATGACGTCGACCTGGCCCTTCGACAGTGCGGGCAGCGCCTGGATGCTCTGCTGGACGGGCTGGATGCGCACGTCGAGGCCCTCTTTCTCGAACAGGCCCCGCTCCTGCGCGAGATAGAGGGTCGCGTCGTCCGCCAGGGGCAGCGCGGCGACGGTGATGCCCGACTTCTCGAGCCCGTTGCCGCCGGAGCCGGCCGCAGCCCCGTCGGAGCCGGAGTCACCACCGCAGGCCACGGCTGTCATCGCCAGGGCGACGGCCGTGACGATCAACTGGCGCCTGGCTAAAGGGATCTGACGCATCGACATGCGCGCATGCCTATCGCAATCCCGAGGCGACCACAACATGCCTATGCGCCGAACGTCACCCTTTGGGGAAAGCCGGTTCGCAACCTTTGCAAAACCGTCTCCGACGCTCCCGCAACAGCGACAGCGACAGCCGTACGTATCAGTCGTATCAGTGCTGTTGAGGCTTCTGCGGGGTCGCCTCGCTGGGGCGTACGACGACGTATCCCTCGCCCTGGAGCATCAGTTGCACCGCCTCTCCGGAGCCGCCGCGGATCATCGAGCCGATGGACTGGGAGCGGTGCAGGGAGGTCTGGAGGTTGGCGGTCCAGCCGACGATCGCGTCCGTGTCGACGTACACCGGGTACTGCGGCGAGACCGGGATGACCAGCGGATTGCCCTCGCAGACGAGGCCGAGCCGGCCCTGCCCGGTGAAGACGCTGTTGAACAGGCCGCCGCCGCTGATGCCCGCGCCCTTGACGGTCTTGATCTCGTACGACAGGGAGGCGTCGAAGCACAGGACGTTGCGGCCGTTGACGGTGAAGACGTCGCCGGGGTCGATGTCGACGATGAAGCAGTTCTGCGCCTCCTGGGCGAACCAGGCCTCCCCCTGCCCGCGGACCACCATGAGCGCCAGCCCCTCCCCTGTGACGGCCCGCTTGAGCATGCCGCCGACTCCCTGGCCCTTGCGCTCGAACTGGAGGTTCCCGCGGTAGGCGATCATCGCCCCCTGCCGCGCGAGCATCTCGCCGTTGACGGCGTACCTGATCGACTTGGCGTTCTGCACGCTCATGCCCACCGTGGAGGCGGGCTGCACCATGTACTCGCTTGAAAAGAGGTCACCCTTCATTCGGGCATCCTGTCCCGGATCCGTCGGTTCCACCATCCAGCGACGGAATGAAAGACGGGGCGGCCGACGCCCGCTCGCGTCGGCCGCCCCTGTGGGGGGTGGGTCAGAAGGTCAGCTTCCAGCTGTTGAGGGTGCCGGTGTCCTGGGCGGCGACGTCCTGGACGCGGAGCTTCCACGTGCCGTTGGCGGTCTCACTGGAGGCGTTGACGGTGTAGGTGGTCTTGACGTTGTCGGCCGAGTCCGAGGTGCTGGAGGGCTTCAGCCGGTACGCCGTGCCATCGGGGGCGACCAGGTCGACGACCAGGTCACCGCGGTAGGTGTGCGTGATGTCGACGCCGACCGGGAGGGCCGAGGGCGCGCTGCCGCTGCGGCCGCTGACCGCGATCGGGGACTCGACCGCCGAGCCGTTGTCCGGGATGGAGACGGCCGAGGTGCTGGTGAAGGTGGTGCCCCCCGTGGAGCCGCCGGACCCGCTCACCGCCTGCACCGTCTTGGCCGCGTCCGCCAGACCCGCACCGCAGCCGCCCGAGCAAGCACCGGGCAGAGCACGCGAGTTGGTCTTGATCGCGGACTCGATCTCGGCCGGGGTGAGCGTGGACTTCGCCGACTTGGCCAGCGCCGCGAGGCCCGCGATGTGCGGGGCGGCCATGCTGGTGCCCTGGTAGTAGGCGTACGACTCCGAAGACGGGCCCTGCGTACCGGAGTTCAGCGTGGACAGGATGCCGTTGGCGGTGGTGGTCCTGGTCTCGCCGCCGGGGGCCGCGATGTCCACGACCGAGCCGAAGTTGGAGTAGTAGGCCTTGGCTCCCGAGCGGCCGAGCGCGGCCACGGAGATGACGTTGTTGCAGCTCGCCGGGGAGTAGTTGGCCGCGTTGGCGTTGCTGTTGCCCGCCGCGACGACGACGGTCGTACCGCGGCCCACGGCGTTGTTGATCGCGGTCTGGGTGGCGGAGGTGCAGGCGCCGCCACCGCCGAGGCTCATGTTGATGACCTTGGCGACGTTGGTGTTGGCCGGAACTCCGGAGACCGTGCCGCCGGACGCCCAGGTGATGGCGTCGATGATGTCGGAGTCGTAGCCGCCGCACTTGCCGAGGACGCGCAGCGGGGAGATCTTCGCGTTGTACGCGATGCCCGCGACGCCCTTGCTGTTGTTGGTGACGGCGGCGATGGTGCCCGCGACATGGGTGCCGTGCCAGGAGGAGGTGCTGCCCTCGGCCTGGTCGCACTCGCCGTCGGCGTACCAGTCGCCAGGGTCGGCCGGGTTGCTGTCGCGCCCGTTGCCGTCGACCGCGACCGCGGTGTCCGAGATGAAGTCGTATCCGCCGACGATGTTGGCGGCGAGGTCGGAGTGGGAGACGTAGCCGGTGTCGATCACGGCGACGGTCACGCCGGTGCCGGTCGCGGTGTCCCAGGCGCCGGGCACGCGCATGCCCGCGGTGGTCTCGAACAGGTCCCACTGCTTGCCGTACTCGGTGTCGTTCGGGTCGGCGAGCGGCTTGTTGAGGCGGTCCGGTACGACGTACGCGACCTGCGGGTCGGCCTGGTACTCGGCGACGACGTCGGCGACCGCGGCCTTGCTGAGCCGCTCGCCCAGGTCGACCAGCGCGGCGCCGGTGCCGAGGCGGCGCTGGAAGTCGAGGTCCTCGCCCGCCTCCTGGCCCTTGGCCTCGGCGTCTTCGGCGGCGGCCTTGTTCGACTTGGCCTCGGTGGCACCGGACTTGTAGCCGACGATCAGCCGCTCGGCCGGGGCTGCCACGGCGGAGGCGGAAGCGGTGGTGGCGGTGGTCTTCTCGGTGGGGACGGTGGCGGTGGCCGGGCCCGCCAGCGCGAGGGAGGTGGCGGTTCCTGCCAGCAGCGTCGCGGAGATCGCGGTGACGGATATCAGCGTCCGTCTTCTCAGCGTCTGTCTCGCGGGGCGTCTAGTACGCAAGAGTGTGCCTTTCGTGGCCGGCTCCGGGCAGCGCGGGGCGGCGGGGCGGAGCAGCGGTCGAATCGCTTCGTCGTCGAAGCGGCGGGGGGTGCGATCGAGAAGGCGCGGCGGCCGGCAGGCGCGAGCGACCCTGTAGGGGGTGACCTGTGGGTCGGCTGTGACTCGAACAATAGGCCGGGCCCTGATCCGGCGGATACGGGGAAAACCCTCGATCCGTGGCCGCGAACCCCTACGGCGGGCCCCCTCCGGGGCGGGCTGCCGACGTCGAGGAACTTAGGCTAACCTAACTTGGCGTTTGTCCCTCGCCGAAGGATTGAGCTCCATGAACTCGCCGCGCCCCGCCCCCAGTTCGTACGACCGAACGCTCTCCCGCCGCGGGGTCCTCACCGCGGCCGGCGCGCTCGGGCTCGGCGGACTGCTCACGGCGTGCGGTGACGGCGACGGCGACAGCGACGATGAGGCGAAGGGTTCTGCGGCGACCGGCGGGGCGTGGAGCTTCAAGGACGACCGCGGTACGACGGCGAAGGCCGACGGCACCCCGAAGCGGCTGGTCGCCTATATCGGCGCGGCGGCGGCCCTGCACGATCTCGGTATCGAGTGCACGGGCGTCTTCGGCCCGACGAAGCTGGACAACGGCGAGCCCGATCCCCGGGCCGGCGGTGTCGACGTGGACAAGGTGACGATCCTCGGCAACACCTATCCCGAGTTCAACGTCGAGCGGTACGCCGCACTGCGGCCCGACCTCCTGATCGCCCAGATGACCGAACCACCGGCGCTCTGGTACGTCCCCGAGGAGTCGGCCGAGAAGATCGAGTCGCTCGCTCCCAGCGTCGGCATCCTCACCACGAAGAACTCCCTCACCCAGGTGATCGGCCGCTTCACCGAACTCGCCGCGTCCCTCGGCGCCGACGTGCGGGCCGACAAGGTCACCGCCGCCAAGGAGCGCTTCGAGACGGCCTCGAAACGGCTCCGCCGGGCGACCAGGTCCCGCGGCGGCCTGAAGGTCATGGCGGTCGTCGGGTCGGCCGACATTCTGTACGTCGCCGCCCCGGACGCCTTCACGGATCTGCGCTACTACAGATCGCTCGGCGTCGAGTTCGTCACCCCCACGAAGACGGGCCAGGGCGGTTTCTGGCAGGAACTCAGCTGGGAGAACGCCGACACGTACGAGGCCGATCTGATCCTCGTCGACAACCGCGCGGGCAACCTCCAGCCGGCTGAGCTGAAGAAGACCAAGCCGACCTGGGCCCGGTTGCCCGCCGTACGGGCGGAGCGGACGTTCCCGTGGGCGAACGAGGAGCGGTTCAGTCACGCCGGGTACGCGCCGCGTCTCGAGCAGCTCGCGGCGGCGGTTGAAGGGGCGGAGGTCGTGACCGAGTAGGCGGTTCGACGCTGCGGGTCCGTCGTGGCTGGTCGCGCAGTTCCCCGCGCCCCTTTGGGGCGCTAGGCGTCGACCGTCGTGAGGAACTGGGTTGCGGCGAGTTCGGCGTACAGCGGGTCGGCTGACACGAGTTCGCGATGGGTGCCGACGGCCCGTACCTCGCCCGCGTCCATGACGACGATGCGGTCCGCCATGGTGACCGTGGACAGCCGATGGGCGACGACCAGGACCGTGGTCGTACGGGCCACATCGGCGACGGTGTCGCGCAGCGCGGCCTCGTTGACCGCGTCGAGCTGGCTGGTGGCCTCGTCGAGCAGCAGGAGGCGGGGGCGCCGCAGCAGGGCGCGGGCGATGGCCACGCGCTGGCGCTCGCCGCCGGAGAGTTTGGTGCCGCGGTGGCCGACGAGCGTGTCCAGGCCGTTCGGCAGCCGGTCGACCAGGCCGTCGAGGCGGGTGGTCTTCAGCGCGCGGAGCAGGTCGTTCTCGTCGGCGTCGGGGTTGCCGAGCACGAGGTTGTCGCGGAGGCTGCCGGAGAGTACGGGTGCGTCCTGCTCGACGTAGCCGATGGCGGACCGGAGTTGGGACACGTCCCAGTCGGCGAGGTCCCGGCCGTCGAGCGTGATGCGCCCCTCGCCGGGGTCGTAGAACCGCTCGACGAGGGAGAAGACGGTGGTCTTGCCCGCGCCGGACGGCCCGACGAAGGCGGTCATGCCGCGGGGCGGGACGGTGAAGGTCACGCCGTGGTGGACGTACGGCAGGTCGTCGGCGTACCGGAAGCGGACGTTCTCGAAGGCGACCGCCGCGGGTTCGGCGCCGGGGAGAGGCAGCGGCGCGGGTTCGGTCGCCGGCTCGGCGGGCAGCTGCCGGGCCTCCTCGATCCGGGCGAGGGCGGCCGCACCGGTCTGGTACTGCGAGACGGCGCCGACGACCTGCTGGATCGGCGACATCAGATAGAAGACGAACAGCAGGAAGGCGACCAGCGTGCCGATGTCGATGGCGCCGGTCGCGACCCGTGCGCCGCCCACCGCGAGCACGGTGATGAACGCGATCTGCATCGACAGACCGGCCGTGTTCCCGGCCAGCGCCGACCACTTGGCGGCCTTCACGCTCTGCCGCCACGACTCCTCGGCCGCGGCGTGCACGGCCTGTTCCTCACGGTGCTCGGCCCCGGACGCCTTGACGGTGCGCAGCGCGCCCAGTATCCGCTCAAGCGAGGCGCCCATCGCGCCGACCGCGTTCTGCGCCTGCCTGCTGGCCCGGTTGATACGGGGCACGATCACCCCGATCACCGTGCCGGCGCCGAACACCACGCCCAGGGTGACGGCGAACAGCACGGGGTCGACAAGACCCATCATCACGAGGGTGGCGACGAGGGTCAGCCCGCCCGTCCCGATGCCGACCAGCGAATCGGTGGTGACCTCGCGCAGGAGTGTGGTGTCGGAGGTGATCCGGGCCATCAGGTCGCCGGGTTCACTGCGGTCGACGGCGGTGATACGCAGCCGCAGCAGGTGCGACACCAGCGCGCGCCGCGCCCCGAGCACCACGGACTCGGCGGTGTACCGCAGTACGTACCCGCCCAGCGCGCCGATCGCCGCGTTGGCGATCACCAGTGCGGACATGGCCAGCAGCGCACCGGTGATGGCCCGGTCGTGCGACAGATCGTCGATCAGCCCCCTGGCCACCAGCGGCAGCGCGAGCCCGGTGGCTCCGGTCATCAACGAGAGAACGGCGCCGCCCAGCAGCGCCCAGCGATGCGGCCGCACATAACCGAGCAGCAGCCGCCACGGCGGCACAGCGGTGGATTCCGGCACGGCGCTCCCCCATTTCCCCAGCACGACTCAGCCACGGTACGGCACCCGTACGACACCGCGACGGTGCCGTTCGGTGGGTGAACTGAGCGTGCCGTTCACACAGGGGAGTTCACGTCTCGCACAGGGGATTCATGTCCAGGACGGATCGGCCGCATGGGCGTCGGCCGATCCGTCCCAGGTCTCTGATGTCATCGATGCCTCCTACAACAGCTCGGCCCAGACGATGCGCCCGGACCTCTGCGGCGTGTCCCTGACGCCCCAGTCATGGCTCAGCACGCCGACCAGCAGGAGCCCGCGGCCACCCTGGTCGTCGGGCTTCGGCTGTCTGCGCGCCGGGAGTGTGCGGCTACGGTTCTGATCCTCGACCTCGATGTGGAGCCGCTCTCCTGCGGCGCGGAGTCTGCACACGACCAGATCGCTCGCCGTGTGCGTGAGCGCGTTGGTGACGAGCTCGGAGGTCACGAGGACGGCGTTGTCGCATGTCTCGCGGCTCGTGCCCCACTCGCTGAGCAGCTCGCGCACGTTCCTGCGGGCCACCGCCACCGATGCGGGGATGGCGGGCAGGCCGAACACGCCTGCCTTGTGGGTGAGTTCGTCTCCGGGAAGTCGGCCCAAGGACTGGGGGAAGGAGGGCGAAGCCATCGCCGTACGCCTTTCGTCTGCAGAGCACAACACTCCGAGTTGCGGCGGTGATCCCCCAACTGGGCTGCAGAGCCCCGATCGTTCACCGGCCCGGGACGGTACGACCACTGTGACACCTGCCAACAACGTCTCGCAACCAGCAAGTTGAAAATTGCAATTTGCCAGGCGCATGCTGATGCCGTGAACGATGATCGTGACAGACTGCGATCTCGGAGCCCGGCCTGCGCGTGAGGAGGTAAGGCGTGACCTCGGAAACCGACTGGGGCGGCGCCCCCTCCGTCCTGCGCATGATTCTCGGCAAGCAGCTCGAGGAGCTGCGGAACCGGGCCGGTCTGACGTACGAGCAGGCGGGTACGGCGATCGGGGTCAGCCACTCCACGATCCGCCGGATGGAGGCCGCGAAGGTGGCCCGGCTCAGGCTCGCGGACGCCGAGAAGCTGCTCCAGATCTACGGCGTGCAGGACCAGCAGGAGATCGACACCTTCCTGAAGTCGGTCCGTGAGGCCAACAAGCGCGGGTGGTGGCACACCTACCGTGATGTGCTGCCGGACTGGTTCGCCGCGTATCTGAGCCTGGAGCAGGCGGCGCTCCAGATCCGGGCGTACGAGGCGCAGTTCGTGCACGGGCTGCTGCAGACCGAGGACTACGCGCGCGCTCTGCTGAGCGCAGGCAATCCGCACGCTTCGGCGGAGGCGACGGACCGCAGGGTCGCGCTGCGCATGCAGCGCCAGGAACTGCTGTCCCGTCCGAAGCCGCCCCGCGTGTGGATCGTGATGGACGAGACGGTGCTGCGGTGGCCGGTCGGGGGCTCCGAGGTGATGCGCGCCCAGGTCGACCACCTGATCGCGCTCAACGCGCTGCCCCATGTGACCGTACAGATCATGCCGTTCAGGAACGGCCCGCACCCGGCCATGCGGGCCGGCGCCTTCCATCTCTTCCGGTTCAAGGCACGCGAACTGCCGGACATCGTGTATCTCAGCGGCCTGGTGGGCGCTGTGTATCTCGACAAGGACGAGGACGTCCTGGTCTATCGCGAGGCCCTGGACCGGTTGGGCGCCCAGTCGGCGCCCGCCGGCAGGACCGAGGCTCTCCTCGGTGCGATACGCAAGGAGCTCTGAAATGCACGACCCCCTGAACCACCACCCCCTGCATCACCAACCCCTGCATCACCCCATACGCAACGGCATGCCGTCCCGGGATCTCGGCGCGCAGGACTGGTACAAGCCGTGGAGCGACGACGCGGGAGGCGCCTGCGTCGAAGTGAAGAAGCTGCGCGACGGGCGGGTGGCGGTGCGTCAGTCCACCGATCCCGAGGGACCGGCCCTGGTATTCACCCCCCGTGAGATGACGAGCTTCCTGACGGGCGTGAAGGCGGGCGACGCCGACTTCCTGCTCTGACCCCCTGTCCTCCAAACACCTCTCTTCTTCCCCGAACTCCCCTGTTTTTGTTGATCGTTCACGCTGAACCATGACTTGATGGGAGGGCGGCCGTGCCCGACAACGGATGGCCTGCCGACCGAATCGACACCGAAAGCGCGCACTCCGCGCGCATCTACGACTACATCCTCGGCGGAAAGGACTACTACCCCGCCGACAAGGAAGCGGGCGACGCCATGTCGCACGAGTGGCCCGCCCTGCCGATCCACATGCGGGCCAACCGCGACTGGATGAACCGTGCAGTGCGCTGGCTGGCCAAGGAGGCCGGGATACGCCAGTTCCTCGACATCGGAACCGGCATCCCCACCTCGCCCAACCTCCACGAGATCGCCCAGTCGGTGGCCCCCGAGTCCCGGGTCGTCTACGTCGACAACGACCCCATCGTCCTCACCCTCTCCCAGGGCCTGCTGGCGAGCGCGCCGGAAGGCAGGACGGCGTACATCGAGGCCGACTTCCAGCGCCCGGAGGCCATCCTCGACGCCCCCGAGTTCCGCGAGACCCTCGACCTGTCCGAGCCGGTCGCGCTGACCGTCATCGCGATCGTCCACTTCGTCCTCGACGAGGACGACGCGGTCGGCATCGTCCGCCGCCTCCTCGACCCCCTCCCCTCCGGCAGCTACCTCGCCATGTCCATCGGCACCGCCGAGTTCGCGCCGGAGGAGGTGGGGCGGGTCGCGCGCGAGTACGCGGCCCGCAACATGCCCATGCGGTTGCGTACGTTCGCGGAGGCCGAGGAGTTCTTCGAGGGCCTCGAACTCGTCGAGCCCGGCATCACGCAGGTCCACAAGTGGCATCCGGACGGCTCAGGTTCGGAGCCGATCCGGGATGAGGACATCGCGATGTACGGGGCGGTTGCCCGTAAGCCGTAGGGAGCGGCGGTCCGTGCGCCTCGGCCCTTCCACCGGGCAGCTGTCCGGTGGAAGGGCCGACGTGTTGGCGGGCCGTGTCCGCGCCCTGGTGGCCAGTGGCTGTACGTCCCATGCGGTGGTTGATCACTGCTGGCTCAGCGAGTCCAGGAGTTCGCGGCCGTGCTGCCACGAGCCCAGACCGCTGGCGGAGTTGATGTGTCCGTACGTGCCCGCCAGGTGCCATCGCGTTTCCCACCGCGCCGCGAAGCCCGCGGCTGCCTCGGGAGTGCAGTACGGGTCGTTGGCGCTGCCCACCACCAGGGCCGGGCACGACAACGGTTGTGCCGACACCTCGATGAACGTCGCGGCCTCCTGGCGTGGGAACGCCGGCCCGTGCGGGTCGGGCGGCGCGACCAGGAACGCGCCGCCCATCGGACTCGATGGGTTCTTGTTCAGCCAGGTGGACGCAGCCCAGCAGCCCAGGCTGTGGGCTACCAGCACAACGTGGCTGTCCTGCTGGGAAGCGTCGTCGTAAGCCTCCTGGACAGCGTCGACCCAGTCATCGAGATTGGGCGTGGACCACGAGGCAGGGGAGATCCTCACCGCTGAGGTTCCCCACTGCCGCTCCCACAAGCTCTGCCAGTGCTGCCCGTCCGAGCCGTCGATACCCGGGACGATGACGTACGCGGCCACTGCCCACCACCGTTTCACTCGTCGCTCCCTACGATCAGGGGAGCGCCTGGCGCAGATTCTGTTGGAAGCATCAGGGCAACGGCGGTGACGCAAGTGATCTCAAAGAAAGTGGTGCGGACAACAGTGGAATCACTCGACCGGACAGACCGAGGCATTCTCGCCCTGCTCCAGACCGACGGCCGGTTGACCGGTGCGGAGGTGGGGCGTCGCGGGGGACTCTCGCAGCCCGCGGCCAGCGCGCGCATCCAGCGGCTGGAGAAGAACGGCGTCATCACCGGCTACCGAGCCGTGGTCGACCCGGCAGCTCTCGGTCTGAACATTCACGCGGTCATCCGGCTGCGCACCACCCACGCCCGGCTCTCTCGCGCCCTGGATTTCGCCTCCCGGACCCCCGAGATCGCCTCCACCCTCAGAGTCACCGGAGAAGGCTGCCTCATCTTCGACGTCCACTGCCCGCAGGCAGGACGACTCGAGGAAGTTGTCGACGCACTTGCCCGTTACGGCCCTGTCACTACCTCCCTCGTGCTCCGCGCATACCTCCAGAAGCCACTGACCGACGCCAGGTCGACAACGTCGTGACCCGCAACAACTAGGGGCGAGGATCGGCTGGGGGGGCAAGCGATCGGCGTTCACGCGACGACGCGCTTCGCATTGGACGTACGACTTCAGACCGGCACGATTCATCGGGCCTGTGAGGCGTTCGGTCGCCCGCTCGCGCTGCTACGCCGTTGGTGCGAATCCTCAAGCCGACGGATTCCGGGTCCGGCCCGGAAGGGGAGACCCAGCATTGTGACAGGCCATGTAGCAGGACACGTAATTCCGTATGAGGTACAGGGCAACGGTCCGGAGCGGGTCCTCGCACTCCACCACTGGCTCGGCGACAGGTCGAGTTTCGGCCATCTGCGGCGGTACCTGGACGGGAGCGCGTTCAGTTACGCGTTCGCGGACTGCCGTGGGTACGGCGAGGCCATGGACACCCCCGGCGCGTACACGATGGAGGAGGTCGCGGCGGACGCCCTCGCCGTGGCCGACGACCTCGGCTGGAACACCTTCTCGGTCATCGGTCACTCCATGGGCGGCAAGGCGGCCCAGGTGATGTTGCTGGACGCCCCCTCGCGGGTCCGCTCGATTGTCGGCATCTCACCGGTGCCCGCGTCCGGGTTCCCGCTCGAAGGGGCGATGTGGGAGCTGTTCGTCGGGGCCGTGGAGGATTCCGGCAACCGCAGGACGATCTTCGACGTCACCACCGGCAATCGGCACGACGATGCGTGGCTGGATGCCAGGGTGAGCGGCTCGGAACGCTCCTCGTCAGCTGCCCTGCGCTCGTACCTCGAATCCTGGACTCGCGGCTCCGACATCCACCAGCGGCTCGAGGGAAATCCGACCCCGATGCTTGTCGTGGCTGGTGCGAACGACCCGGCGATGGGCCCTGACACGATGCGGTCCACCTGGTTGCAGTGGTATCCGAACGCCGAGCTCGAGGTTTTCAACGACGCCGGCCACTTCGCCCCGGATGAGAGCCCAGAGGCCCTGGCGACAGTGGTCGAAAGATTCCTCAGCCGCTGAAGCGTGTTGCAGAAGGCCGTGCTCCGGGCATTTCCCTTGTATGGCCCGGGTGTTGAGGGCTGACGTGCGTGGAGACGTTCACCGGGCTGCGGGCCGATCAGTTCGGTGGGCTGCTGAGGGCGGTCCGTGAACGTGGTGGTGAGGGATGTGGGTGGGGGCGTCCGTGGCGGCTGCCGCTGGCTGAGCGGGTGCTGCTGGTGGCCGTCTACTACCGCACGAACCTCACGATGCGGCAGCTCGCGCCGCTGTTCGGTATCTCGCCGGCGACCGTGTGCCGGGTGATCCAAAGGCTGGGTCCGCTGCTGGCGCTTGAGCCGGTGCGCGCCCCGCAGGAGGCCATCGAGCGGTTATGGATCGTGGACGGCACGCTCATCCCGGTGCGCGACCGCAGTGTGGGTGCGTCCTCGCGTAACTACCGGTTCTCGGCGAACGTGCAGGTCATCGTGGACGCGGACACGACGGTGCTCGGCAACGGCGCGTACATCAGCACCGGCCTGGTGGTCCCGCACCGAAACGTCCCGGACGGCCCTTACTGAAGGGCGAGGAAGACGACAACGCCGCCCACCGCAAGGTCCGCGCCCGCATGGAACATGTCTTCGGCCGGATGAAGAACTACAAGCTCCTGCGTGACTGCCGGCAGCGCGGCGACGGCCTCCACCACGCCGTCCAGGCCGTCGCCCGCATGCACAACCTCGCCCTCACCGGATGACCAGACACTCCAACAGCTCAGTTCAGGCTGCCTGATCACGGCCTTCTGCAACACGCTTTAGCCTCGCGTTTTCGCGAGTGGGCCTGTCCGGGTCTTGATCAAATAAATGGAGGGTGCTGCTGACTTGCAACGATGGGACTTGCCGAGGGTCCTGTCAGCTGGAAGGAAAGAAGCACTCTCCAGGTGAAGAAGCGTAGCGAGTCGTATCCGCGTGTCCGTGTCGAGGGCGGCGGCCGCGGGGTAGTTGTCCAGGCCGGCTCGGTGCTGCTGGTCGAGACGGTCCGCAAGTCCGGCCTGCGGATCTGCGTGCCAGCCCACTCCTCGGAGCCGTCGACGACCTCCCAGAACGAGCGCGATCCCGGCGCACTGGACTGCATGCAGGGCATCCGCGAACAGCGAGCGCGACACCGGGGCAGGATCCGCAACGGCAAGATGATCACCGCAACCGCAACCTGCCCAGCGGCCTACCCGCCGGCAGCCCCGAAGAAGCCCTCGACTGCGTCTGCGGCCGCTACCTCAACGACCCCACCGGCTGGTCCCTACCCCCGACGAATTAACGGCGCGGACCACTTAGGCATCCGTAAGAGCACGGCCCGTGGGCACCACAGCGGCGACGCTCTAATCCTGGCCTCAGGTTGATCGGGGACAATGAGCGGCAAAAACATCGACTGGAAGGGGGCGGGCCGGCGTGCGGATCATGATCGCGGATGATGAAGCGGCCATCCGTGAGTCGCTGGAGCGGGTGCTCCAGGTCGAGGGTTACGACACCAGCACCGTCGCCAACGGTTTCGCCGTGCTCGACGGGGTCGGTGGGGCCGACGGCGACACGCTGGATCTGCTGATCCTCGACGTGATGATGCCCCGCCTCGGCGGGTTGGAGACCTGCCGGCGGTTGCGGGCCGCGGGTCGGGATCTGCCGGTGCTGATGCTGACCGCCCGTGACCAGGTCTCCGACCGGGTCACGGGGCTGGACGCGGGCGCCGACGACTACCTGCCCAAGCCGTTCGCCACCGAGGAGTTACTGGCCCGGGTGCGGGCCCTGCTACGCCGGCGCACGCCGACCGACGGGGAGTCGCAGATCCTGTCGTTCGCCGACGTCCGGCTCGATCCCGACAGGTTCGAGGCGTGGCGGGGCGGGCGGCCGCTGCGCCTGACCCGGACCGAGTTCTCTCTTCTGCAGGTCCTCATGAGTAACGCGACCCGGGTCCTGACCCGCGACGCGCTGTTCGAGGCGATCTGGGGCTTCGACATGAGCGCCACCGCCAACAACCTCCAGGTGTACGTGAGCTACCTGCGCCGCAAGATGGAGGCCGAGGGTGAGCCGCGATTGATCTACACGCTGCGTGGCCTGGGTTACGTGCTGCGGGAGACTCCTCCGTGAGCAGGCCCGCCGGCCGGGAACCGCGTCGGCTGACCCGATGGTGGCGCCGGCGGTCCCTGCGGGCCAGGCTGACGGTGATCGCGGCGACGGCCATCGCGGTCAGCGTGTTCGTAGCCTTCCAGGTGGCCAGCGAACTACTGGGCTGGGAGCTGCGGGACACCGCCGAGGATCAGCTGCGCGCCGACTCCCGCGTCCTGGCGACGAACGCGCAGCGCGCCGGTCTGGCGCAGGTCCAGCTACCGCCGTATCCCGGGTCCGGTCGGCTGGTGCGGGTCATCCTGCGCGACGGCTCGATCCGGACGCCGGCCGGCCAACCCGCGCTGCCCCCGGTCAGCGAGCACGCCGGGCGCGTGGCGCAGGGCGCGTCGGCCGACCTGATGGAGTCGAACGACAGCGACGAAGAGGGGTACCTCATCTACACGCTGCGGGCGGGCGACGGCGCGGTCCAGGTGGCCCGCGCCGTCGACGACGGCCCGGTCAACCGGTTCGGGTTCGGCATGCTGCTGATCGGGCTGCTCTGCGTGGTCGGCGGCGCCCTTGTCGGGCGGACCGTGGCGCGGACCGGGCTGGCACCGATCGACCGGCTGACCGCCGCCGCGGTACGTGTCGCGCACACCCGGGATCTCGACGCCGACATCCCGGATGAGGGCGGTGGGGAGATCCGGCGGCTGATCCAGTCGATCAACGACATGCTCGCCGCGCTCCGGGACTCCCGGCGGGCCCAGCGGCTGCTCGCCGAGGACGCCGCCCACGAGCTCAAGACCCCGCTCACCAGCCTGCGCCTCAACGTCGAGCTGCTGATCCGGCTCGATCGGCGCGGCACCCTGGACAGCGCACTGCCGGCGGAGAGCCGGACCCGGCTGCTCAACGATCTCGGCGCCCAGGTGGCCGAGTTGAGCACCCTTGCCGCCGAGCTGACCGACCTGGCGCGCGGTGACGTCAGCGACGAGAGCACCGAGGTGCTCGACCTCGCCGACGTGGTGGCGGCCGCCGCGACCCGGGCGGATTCCCGCGTGCCCGACATCGAGGTCGCGCTCGACGTGACCTCTGTGTGGGTGAGCGGGCGTCCCGCCGCGCTCGAGCGGGCGGTGCTCAACCTCATCGACAACGCCGGCAAGTGGTCCCCCGCGGACCAGCCGGTCCAGGTCCGGCTCCGTGCCGAGGGTGCGTCGGCGGTGCTCGAGGTCGACGACGCCGGGCCGGGCATCGACGCCGCCGACGTACCGCGGGTGTTCGACCGGTTCTACCGTGCCGACAGCGCCCGGGCGTTGCCGGGATCCGGTCTGGGGCTGTCGATCGTGCAGCGGGTCGTCGACGCCCACGGCGGCCGGGCCACCGTCGCCCGCTCCGCACGCGGTGGCGCGCTGCTTCGGGTCGACCTTCCGGCCGCGGCCCCGCCCGCCCCGATCGCGCGGCTCACCGCCGGGGATGACACCGCGGTGCGCTGACCCGCCCCGGCGGCGCGGCGCAGAACAAGGGACCGCGGCCCTCGGGCATGGCCCCGCGCGGCTCACCGCCGAGCCAGGACACCGCGACGCGCCGACCCCAGCCCCGGCCGCACGGCGCAGGACCAAAGGGTGGCGACCGTCGGGTCCATGAAAAAAATCCGGGACGGGGCTGGGGCCTCGTCCCGGATCTCGTCCGTGCCGCCGCGCTCACCGTTGCAGCGCGGGCTCCTGGTCGTCGGCGAGCGGCTGTGGACCGTCCGGCAGCTCCGCCGCTGGACGGGACAGCCGGCTCGGCCACCAGATCCGCCGGCCGATCAGCAAGGTGAGGGCGGGCACCAGGACCGACCGCACCAGCAGGGCGTCGAGCAGCACGCCGAAGGCGACCAGGAACCCGACCTCGATCAGCATCACCAGCGGAAGTGTGGCGAGGACCGCGAACGTGGCCGCCAGGACCAGGCCTGCCGAGGTGATGACGCCACCGGTGGCGGAGAGGGCTTTGAGCATGCCCTCTCTGGTGCCGAGACGCACGGTCTCCTCCCGGGCCCGGCTGGCCAGGAAGATGTTGTAGTCGACGCCGAGTGCCACCAGGAACAGGAATGCCAGCAGCGGCACCGAATAGTCGATCCCCTTGAACCCGAGGATCGTGTCGAAGACGAACACGCTGCCGCCGAAGGCTGCGGCGAATGAGACGATCACGGTGGCCATCAGGACCAGCGGGGCCAGGATCGCGCGCAGCAGCAGCCCGAGGACGATCAGGACGACGGCGAGCACCAGCGGGATCACCAGCTTCTCGTCGCGCTTGGTGGTCACCTCTGTGTCGAGGTTCTCCGCACTCGGCCCGCCGACGATCGCCTCCGCCCCGCTCACCGCGTGCACGGCGGTGCGCACCCGCTTGATCGTGTCGTACTCCGCGACGGTGTCCGGCGCGTCCTTCGGGAACACGGAGATGTTGGCCCAGCCACCGCTGGTCTGCTCCGGGACGGCCAGGGCCACACCGCGAGTGTCCTTGGCGATGTCGAGCACCCGCTCCTGGTGCGCCGGCCGCGTGAAGACCGTCATCGGCTGGCCGCCGAGCTCCGGGAAGTGCTGGCGCAGAACGGTGAAGCCGGTGACCGACTCCGGCGCGGACAGGAACTGGTCCTGCTCCCGCAGGGCGCCGGTGTTGCCCGCCATCCCCAGGGCGAGCACGCCGAGGACTCCGAGCGAGCCGAGCGTCGCCACCCACCGGCGGCGGCTGATGGCGGTGCCGAGCCGTCCCCACAGCCCCGGCTTCTCCTCCACGGCCTTGCTGAACCGCGGGATGGCCGGCCAGAAGATCCGCCTGCCGAGCACCACGAGCACCGCCGGGAACAGCGTCAGCATGGCCACCAGCGCGCACAGGATGCCGGCCGCACCGATCGGGCCCAACCCGCTCGTGCTATTCAGGTCCGCGACGAGCAGGCAGAGCAGGCCGGCGACCACGGTGGCCGCGGACGCGACGATGGCCGGCGCCGCGCCGCGTAGCGCGTGGACCATCGCGACCCGGGCGTTCTCATGGTGGTGCAGTGCCTCCCGATATCGAGCGATGAGCAACAGCGCGTAGTCCGTGCCGACGCCGAATACCAGGATCGTCAGCAGCGCCGAGTTCTGGTCGTTGACCACGATGCCGAAGCCCTTGACGAGCAGGTAGACGGTCCCCATCGAGGTCAGTGCGGCCGCGCCGACGGCCACCAGCGGGATGATCCACAACACCGGGCTGCGGTAGGTGAGGATGAGCAGGATCGTGACGACGATGATGGTGGTGAGGAGGACCTGCACGTCGATGCCGTCGAAGACGGCGTCCATGTCGCCGTCGATCGCGCCCGGGCCGGTCACGTCGAGTTCCAGGCCGGAGGGGCGGTCCTTCGCGGCGTCACGCAACGGGCCGACGATCTCCTCCGGTGGGCCGTAGGCCGTGCTCACCTCGAGAGTGAACGTCATCGCCTTGCGGTCGGTGGAAAGGCTCGTCGCTGAGCCCTCGTCGTCCTCGTCGTCCGCCGTCGTCGTCTTCGGCGGGTACCGCTTGGCAAGGGTGTCGTAGTGGCGCTCGACCGCCGCGCGGTCGGCGGCGGTCATGCCGTCGGCCCGGTGGTACACGAAGACGAACGTGCTGTCCTCACCGCCGGGGAGACTGTCGTCCAGCGCCGCCACCTTGGTGGACTCGGCACTGGCCGGAAGGGTGTCCACGGCGCTGTCGGTGGTGACCGAGCTCAACTTACCGCTCAGCGGCACCATGCCCACCGCCAGCACCAGCCACAAGCCAATCACTAACCACGGCACCCACCGGCCTGCCAACCGACCGGCCGGCGCTTTCCCGGACGGCGCTGCGTTGACTGCCATCACTAGCCTCCTACATACAAATTGCTTCGCTTATCTGGATGCGTCCTTCTTACGGAGCGAACCTGAGACGACTGTTAGAGCGGCGCTCAGGCCGGTTGGCCGAACCATGTGCCAGCGCACGCACCAGCGTGGTGGCGCCGCGGACCTCCGCGCGGTCGACGAGGTCGAGCAGGAGCCGACGACCCGCACGCGGCAGGTCCGCCGACCGGGTCACCGCGGTGACGACGTCCGGGTCGGGTCGGGCCGCTCCAGCGTCCACTTCATGTCCGGACACAGGGTGCCGACGAGCCGGTGGTCGTCGCCCAGGTCGTACCGGACGTCCAGGCCGGCGAGCATGTCGGCGACGTACCGGTGGGCGTCGTCGAGGGTCCTGGCGCAAAGTCCCCTCTCCGTGGCGCCGGCTGCTGGTCGTCGCACTGCCCGTGGCTGTGGGCTGGGCGTGGGGTTCCTTCGCCGTGCCGGATGACCCGTCCCGTTCTGGCGCGAGCGATATCCACACTCCCGGACCAGCGCCTGCGCCTCGAACTCGCTGTGTTCTTCGGCGCGGTGGCCGCGCTCGACTTCGCCGGCCTGCGCCGCGCGGCCCGCCGACTCCCTGTGATCATGGTCGGCTGCCAGGTCCTCGCCGCATCGCCCGCACGATCACCGGCCTGGCGACGGTCGACGCCCCGCCACCTGGGCCCTCTCCAACCACGACGAACCCGCCACACCACCCACACCGGCATCACGACCCCGCTGCGCGACCAGGGCCACCCCACCGACTTCACCCTCGGCACCCGCCGAACCCGAGCAGCGGCTCGGTGATCAGCGGAGCCGAGGCCCCACCTCGCGCCACCCCACCACTCCTCGAACACGCCCTGGAGGACCGGGACGGCCGGCACCCCGTCTTACGAGCGGCTGAGCCGGGCTGCCCAGTCGAGCTGTTCGGAGTGAAACGCTCGCCCTGCATAGTGGTGGTCCACGTTGTGGCCGCTGTCGTTGATCGTGTGTGCGGTCACCTGGGGCGCGGTGGTGAAGGCGGTGGTGAAAGCGGCGATGCTCTCCGGCGTCGAGTTCCACAGCCCCTCGTGTTCGGCGAGGCCGTAGTGGACAGGCACGTTCACGGCGGGCGCGAGACGGGCGAAGTCGCGGATTCAGCCTTCGATGACCTCGTACAGCTCGTCGACCGGGATCGGCGCGCAGGCGGGTTCGGCGGCTTTGAGCACGGCGGGGTCGTGGGTGCCTTCAGGGCCGTACATGAACCGCGCGCGGTCTTCGGATGTGAAGTCGATCGACGAGCCGTGAGGGATGGCCTGCCAGGCGTCGGTGACTGCGGCGGTCTTCCAGGCGATGTTGGCCGCGTCCCCGACGCACGTGTCGCAGCCGTGCCCACCCCACGGGGGATTCATGTGGGCGCTTTCGCCGACGAGGAGGACCCGGCCGTCCTGGAAGCGGTCGGCGATGAGCATGCGGGCGGTCCACGGGTCACACGCCGGCAGCTCATGGTCGGCGGGTTCGCCAATCGCTGACTGCCCACTGCCCGTCGGATGTCCTGAGCACGTTGGCGGGCTTCAGATCGCGGTGGAGGACTCCGGCGTCATGGACGTAAGGGAGGCCACTGCAGATCTGGCTCATTACCTCGACGATCTCGATCTCCTTGCCCTCGAACTCCGTGACACGATCATGGAGATTGCCCTGGGCAAGGGGCATGGCATACCGGATCTCATCGTGGTCTGACATGTCGCCGTGGGCGATGACGGGGATCATGTTCGGGTGCGACAGGCCGTTGAGGATCCGCAGTTCCCGCCGGAAGCGCTTTGCTGCGTCCCCGGCGAGCTTCTGGATGTCGCGCTGGATCTCGATGGCAACAGGCTGGTCCGTCTGGCGGTCCAGAGCACGATGGACATTTGCGAACCCCCCTGGCCGATCGGAGGTTTCTCGACCTGGGCGGACCGGCGACACCCATAGCGGCCAGCCGTCCGGGGCCGCGATGACCTGTACGTTCCCGCCGGGGCGCCGGTGTTTCCCGGACCACCACAGGTTCGCACCGTTGGGGCCAGCGGTGGCCACGCGATCGGTGCGGATCACCGTGCCGTCCAGGTTGAGGTGGGTGTATCCGGCCGCCGCCGCGCGTTCCAGTGCGGTGGACAGGTCGGGCGCGCTGGTCGGCGAGCACGGTCAGGCCGCCCTCGTGCAGGTAGCGGTAGGCGGCCGGGGCCGCGATGCCGTTGTCCCGGGCGAGTTGGACGAGCCGGGTGCCGTCGACGAATCAGCGCAACACCAGCACGGCCTGCTTGAAGACGCCCTGGGCGCGGGTGTTCTTGCGGGTGCCGATCCGCCTGCGGTGGTCGCGCAGTCGCATCGCGAGATGCTCGGCGGTCCCCCTGCGGACATCAAGCACAGCGGTGCAGGTGATACTGGACGGCACGTGAAGCCTCTCGGCCGGAACTTGATCTTCGCAGACTCGTTCCTACCAGGGGCTTCACGCATATCTGACGTCGGGTCACCAGCCGACACCTCGCACACACGGTCACGCACCGCAACCATCATGTCGCCGAGAAGACCTCAGTGCGGCGAACAGGTTCGTGGTGCCGTGCCGCACATAGTCGTGGGTGCGCTTCTCGATGGCGGCGAAGGCCACAGGCAGCACCGGCTGGGTCCGGTCCAGCGCCTGCACCTGCGTGTTTTCGTCGACCGACAGGACGACAGCGCCCCCGGGCGGGCCAGGTACAGCCCGACGATATCGGCGACCTTCTCCGCGAACGCAGGGCCTTTCGACAATTGAAGGTGCCCGACCGGTGCGGCTTCAGATTCTCCTCCCCCCAGATGCGGGCGACATAGTGGAAGGAGACCTTGATGCCCTCGCGCCGCTCCAGATGATCGGCCAGCGTGCGGGTCGACCAGTGCGAGAGGCCCGATTCCGGCGGCGGGCTCGTCCTGGTCAGTGCGATCACCCGGCCGCGGGTCCGCGGCGGTACCTGGTCTTTCCCGCCGCCGCGTTTCTTTTCCACCAGGCCCGCCAGGCCGTGCTCGGAGTACCGGGACTTGGTGCGGTCCACCGTCCGCGCGGACACCGGCCAGTTCGGCGATGTCCTTACGGCGGCGGCCCTCGTCGGCCCACAACACGATGCGGGCCCGAAGGGCCACGTCCGCCGTCACGTGCCGACCGGCCGCCAACATCCGCTATTTTGCGGCCTGTTCCGAAGAGAGGTACACGCACTGCCCAACGAGTCGCAGTGCGCCAGGTGACACAAACCGGATCATGAGACACTAGCGCGACACTTCGATCTCTCCAGAAGAGCATGCGATCCGCCATCGTATGGCGACAGCGTGATGCGGCAGCCGCGCATCGCATGCTTTGGCTGCAATCTTGCCTTACAGCCGAAGAATTCTTCACTTCTGCCGACGCCGGCGCGTCACTTCGCGGGCGCTTTGGCTTTTATTCCGAACAGTTTTTCTGCATTTCGGTACGCAATCTTTTCCTTGGCTTCGCGTGGCAGATCGACTCCGCGGAACCAGTCGGTCTGCTCCTTTATGTCCGCGAACGGGTAGTCGGTTGCGAACATCACTCGATCCACGCTTATGTACTTCAGCAGGAGATCGAGCAGTTCGGTCTGGGGGAATGCGCTGGTTGTGACCCAGAAGTTGTCCTGGAAGTATTGCCCGATGGGCTTCTCGAGCGAGTCTTTGGTCGGCTCGCCCATGTCATTGACGATCCGCTCGTAGTAAAAGGGAAGACCTTCGCCCATGTGGCCGATGATGATTTTCAGTTTGGGGAATCTGTCGAAAACCCCGTACGCGATCATCCGAACGCATTGGGTCAGCACCTCCTGGTGCCAGCCATATCCAGACCCACTGAAAATGTAGTCTTGGTACTCTTCCGTGTATTTAGACCGTGTGGTGCTGTAGTAGATCTTGAAGACCTCGTCAGCTGGATAGCCGGGATGCAGGTAGATCGGCACATCGAGAGCAACGGCACGTGCCAGCACAGGCTCGAAATCGGGATGATCGAGATACTTCTTCGCGATGTGTCCGTTGGTCAGTGCGCCCAAGAAGCCATCTTCCCGAACCGAGCGTTCCAGTTCGTCCGCCGCCGCCTCCGGGCTCTGCAAGGGCAAGGTGGCGAAAGCCTTGAAGCGGCCCGGATATTTGGCGATTGGCCCGTCTACAAGTTGCCGGTTAAGACGATAGGCAAGGTCGATGCCCCTTTGCCCAGGGACATTTTGTACGGAGGGTGTATGAGCAGAGAGGATTTGAACGTTGAGTCCCCCCGCATCCATATCGCCGATGCGGCGTTGGCCTAGATCCGAAAGACCAATTTCCTCAAGGAACGCTATGTGATCCTGATTGATGGAGTTCAGCTTCAACAACGTGGGAGTCGTAAAGGTCTCCTCCGTGCCGATGAAGGGCAGGTCCCGGTCTCGCAATGCAATGTCGGGAGTCTTGTCCGGAGTCTTGTTCTCGTCCGCTGCCGAAACGGCGGCATACGCGGACAAGCCGGCACCAGCGCCAAGTGCCGTGGAAGCGGCTAGAAAGCCGCGACGTCCCATAGACTTCATGTCAGTCTCTCTTCAGGTGTTTGTGTGGTGTGGTATCCGTACGGCATCCGTCTGCGAGATGCTTCAGTTCGACCCTTCGTCGTTACCAGGCGCGCCCAGGTGCCCACCCACGCCGCGTCCCCCCTTCGACCTCGGCGCCGGCCGCGCCGGTTCCGCCGAAACACTGCCGGCCGAGACCAGGGGTTTTCGCGTCCTGCTCGCGCACCGCGGCAGCGCCGCCCGGCGGCACCGCGTACACGATGGCGTGGTGTGCGATGGCGACGTTCTCCGGCGTGAACTGGGTCCCGGTCAGGAACGCCTCCTTGGTCAGGCCCGGATCGATCATCTGGCATCGGTGTTCGTCCGAGCCGCCGCCCTCCGGCGGCGCGGGCGTGTAGGCCTCGGCCGTCCTCAGGTCGAGGAACCGCTCGCCGGCGCGCAGCGGCTGCGGTGGAGCCGATGACCCGCCCGCGTGCGCGCTGTGCGGGCCGGCCGCGGCGGGCCCGCACTGTTGTCTGCGTGCGACCCGTCGGCGGCGACAGCGAACGCCGTCGCCGGCGCGCCATGGTGGCCGCCCCGAACCTCAACCGCCCAGGGCGGCGCTTTCCCTGACGGCGCTGCGTCGACTGCCATCACTGGCCTCCTGCATGTGGGTGCATCGCTTATCCGGATGCCTACTTCCTACCGAGCGAACCTGAGACGACTGTTAGAGCGGCGCTCAGGCCGGTTGGCCGAACCATGTGCCCAGCGCACGCACCAGCGTGGTGACGTCGAGGTCCTGCCCGGTAGGCAAGGCCCAGGCGACACAACCGTCGGGCCGGATCAGCAAGGCGTCGACGTCCACCCTGTCGGTGCGGGCGGTGACGGTGTTGACCCGTCCGGTCCACGCGGCCGCGGCGTCGCGGACCTCCGCGGGTCGACGAGGTCCAGCAGGAGCTCACGACCCTCACGCAGCAGGTCCGCCGACCGGGTCATCGCAGTGACGACGTCCGGGTCGGGCCGCTCCAGGTTCAGTTTCATGTCCGGGCACAGGGTGCCGACGAGCCGGTGGTCGTCGCCCAGGTCGTACCGGACGTCCATGCCGGCGAGCATGTCGGTGACGTACCGGTGGGTGTCGTCGAGGTCCATCAGGTCGGAGAACATCTCCCACAACGCCCTCGTCTGCGGATCGGGTCGCATCAGGGCGAGTTGGGCCCGGGTGTTCTGCAGCAGGCGTGTCGCGACCGGATGCCGTTCGGCGGTGTACGTGTCGAGGATGTCCTCGCCGACCCAGCCGTGTACCACGGCCGCGAGCTTCCTGCCGAGGTTCGCCGCGTCGGCGATACCGGCGTTGAGGCCCTGGCCGCCGACCGGCGCGTACACGGGGGCCGCGTCCCGGCCAGCAGGACCCGGTCGGCCCAGTACGCGAGCGCACCACGCAGCGCATCGACTCCACCCATGTCCTGGCCGCAGTGCGTGACCTGACCCGCCTGGAGCTGATCACCGAGGCGGTCCGCGCCGCACCGGAGGAAGTCGCCGGCATCGCCCCACACCTGCTGGACGAACTGGTCGACGAGGACTGGGCACGTCGCTACGGCCGTCCCGTCCGCCTGGGCAAGAACCCCACCCGGCCCAGGACCAGAACCCTCGCCACCGGAAACGACGCAATCGAGCGACTCAGCGGGCTACCGCCGACCGAACAGGCACCCCGTCCCCGCCGGCCGACCGCCCTCCAGGACTACCTCGATCAGCACAAGATCCCCCGGCCGACATCCTGGCGGACCCCCGGCACTTGACCTCTCGGCACTTGACCTCGACCACACCAAGATCCCCGACAGAGTCAATCTGTCGGGGCTGGTGGCGGCGTCCGGGCGCAGCCGGGCGCTGACGTCCACGGCCAGGACCAGCCGCCCGCCCGCGCACCGCGGTAGCGGCAGCCCTGTGAGGACGACACGGAGCCGTTCGACCTCGATCCAGCCCTTGTTCAGCGCGTCGTACGACGCGCCGTGCCCGCGCCGGTGCTCGGGCGGCAACGACAACCCGACCAGGGTTCGTACCGGCCCATCAGTACAGAGCACCGCGTCGGTGAGCTCGAACAGCGCGTCGACCCGCGCGGTCAGGCAGGCGTAGAAGTCGGTTCTGAGCTGAGTCTGGCTCCTGTCCATCGCCGACGGACTTTCGTGGGCGTGACTTCGGGCTCAGTCGCGACGGGCCTTGATTCTCGTGCGGGTGTCGAACGGCGCTCCGGAGAGAACTACCGGTAGCAGCTCTCTAACGTTCGTCTCAGGTGCGCTCGGTAGGAAGTAGGCATCCAGATAAGCGATGCAACCCGTATGTAGGAGGCTAGTGATGGCAGTCGACGCAGCGCCGACGGGGAAAGCGCCGCCCGGGCGGTTGAGGTTCGGGGCGGCCATCATGGCGCTGGCGACGGCGTTCGCTGTCGCCGCCTGCGGGTCGGACACCGACAACAACGCGGCGCCCGCCGCGCCCAGCTCGCACAGCGCGCACGCGGGCGGGTCATCGGCTCCACCGCAGCCGCTGCGCGCCGGCGAGCGGTTCGTCAAGCTGAAGATGGCCGAGGCCTACACGCCCGCGCCGCCGGAGGGCGCCATGGACGAGTACCGGTGCCAGGTGCTCGATCCGGGCCTGACCAAGGAGGCGTTCCTGACCGGGACCCAGGTCATTCCGGACAACGCCGCCATCGCGCACCACGGCATCGTGTACGCGGTGCCGCCGGGCGACGCTGCCGCGGTGCGCGAGCACGACGCGAAGACTCCCGGCCTCGGCTGGCAGTGTTTCGGCGGGACCGGCGTGAAGGGCACCGACGTGGAGGACGACGACGAGGGCGCCGACCCGGGCGCGGCGTGGGTGGACACCTGGGCGCCGGGCGCCACGGAGACGCTGCTCGACCAGGACGCCGGCTTCAAGCTGAAGCCGGGCAGCCTGATCATCTTCCAGATGCACTACAACCTGCTCGCGACCGACGGCAAGCCGGGCGGGTCGGACCGCTCGGCGGTGCGGCTGCGGCTGAAGGACGGCACGCCGCAGACCCGGGAACTCGAGACGTGGTCGCTCGATGCGCCGACCGACCTGCCCTGTGCCGCCGACGAGTCGGGTCCGCTCTGTGACCGAGCGGCCTCGATCGCGGACGTGACGAAGCGGTTCGGGCCGGAGGTCGGCGAATTCGCGGACGAGCAGGTGGAGGAGTGCAACGAGGGCGGCGTGCCGAAGCCCGGTGACACCCAGTCCTGCGACCACGAGGTGGAGGAGCCGGTGACGGTGTTCGCCGGTTTCGGCCACATGCACATGCTCGGGCGGTCCATGAAGGTCGAACTCAACCCGGGCACGCCGAAGGCCAAGGTCCTGCTGGACGTGCCGCAGTTCGACTTCGACAACCAGCGGATGGTGAAGCTGCCGTCGCCGGTGGAGGTCGGTCCGGGGGACACGCTGCGGGTGACGTGTACGCACGACGCGGGGCTGCGCAAACAGCTGCCGCATCTGAAGAAGCTGCCGCCGCGCTACGTGGTGTGGGGCGACGGCACCGGCGACGAGATGTGCATTGGCATCATGTCGGTCTCCCCCCGCAAGTCCTGACGAAGCGTCGAACGTGTGTGAGCTCACTGAGGTCAACAAGCCGAAAAACACCACTGTTTGCGCTCAGGAGGCATCGTCTTGCCAGCTCCAACACGCCGCACGGTTGTCTGCGGCCTGCTAGCCGGTCTGGTCGCACCGGTTTCCCTGGCCGCCTGCTCGTCCGAGACACCCGCCGCCAACCCGCCCGCCGGAGGATCCTCCGGCTCCGGTGGCACGCCGTTGGCCAAGCTGGCCGACGTCCCGGTCGGCAGCGGGGCGATCGTGGATGGACCGTCAGGCAAAGTCCTGATCGTCCGGCCATCGGAGAACGAGGTCAAAGGGCTCAACCCGCTCTGCCCGCACGCGGGCGTCACCGTTTCCCAACCGGCTGGCGGGACCATCACGTGCCCCGGCCACGGCAGCGTCTTCGACGCCGCGACCGGCGACCTGAAGAAAGGGCCGGCGACCACCGGCCTGATCCCGATCCCGGTGAAGATCAGCGGCGACTCAGTCGTGACCGCCTAGAAAGGTGTCGGCGGCCCGCCGGAAGTCGGCGGGCCGTTCGACCCAGGGATAGTGGCCGCACTGGTCGATCAGCACGACATCACCGTTCGGGAAAAGCCTCGCCAGCACCTTCACCGCAGCGAGCCTTCCGGCCAGATCTTCCGGTGGCTGCACGCTGAAAAACGCCTGCGCCGCGGCGAGGTCGAACTTCCCCAGTTGTGCGTGCTTCTGTTCGGCTGCCGTCCAGGCGGCGTACCCCCATCGGGGCGCACGCCTGCTGCCAGGCATTGAACGCTGTCTCGTCGGACAGATCGGCGCCGCCTTGGAACGCGGCAACAGCTTTGTCGAACACCGGGTCGCCACTTCGTTCACCGATGCGTTCCGCCGCGTCGGCGGGCTCGTCTACCAGATAGGTGGACGGCGGCGTGACGAGAAGGAGTCGGGCGACCCGCCCCGGATACTGTGCCGCGTAGCTGATCGCGAGCCTGGTGCCGGCATCATGGCCGATGATGGTCAACCGCTCCTGCCCCAGATGCTCGCGCAGCGACTCGACATCACGGGCTTGAGTCCAGTACGCGCCGCTTTCGGCTCGCTCCGGCTTTGGTGACTTGCCGACAGCTCTGAGCTCACACACGTCCGCACTGAACTCACACCCGTGCGGCGTCGTGGCAGTCGGACGGGCGGTGACGTGGGCGGCTGCAGGCGGACCCGGCAGCGGAGCGGTCGATCACGCCGAGCGGATCGGCCCGGAGCGGTGCGGCTGGGAACTACGGTCGCGCCCCCGACGGACGCGCGAGACGAAGCGCTAAATCGGCCGGGTGAGTCTCAGGTCGTAGGCGAGGATGACGGCCTGGATCCGGTCCCGTGCGCCGATCTTGGCGAGGACCCGCCCGACGTGGGTCTTCACCGTCGACTCCGACAGCGTGAACCGTTGCGCGATCTCGCCGTTGGTGAGGCCGTGGCCGATGGCGACGAGGATCTCGCGCTCGCGGCCGGTCAGGGAGTCCAGCCGGGGATCCTCCCGCACGGGCCCGCAGAGGTCATCGCCGAGCCGGTCGGCGAACGCGTCGAGCAGCCGCCGAGTCAGCGCCGGCGCGATCACCGCGTCCCCGGCGGCGACGGCCCGGATGCCGGCGAGCAGCTCCTCCGGGCGGATGTCCTTCAGCAGGAAACCGCTCGCCCCGGCCCGCAGCGCGGCGAGCGCGTACCGGTCCACGTCGAACGTCGTCAGCACCAGGATCCGCGAACGCCCACCGGCGGCGACGATGCGCCGGGTGGCCTCGATCCCGTCGACGCCCGGCATGGGGATGTCCATCAGCACCACGTCGGGATGCAGCTCGGTGGTCCACCGAACGGCCTCGGCGCCGTTCTCGGCCTCGCCGACGATCTCGGTGTCGGGGGTGCTCTCCAGCAGCATGCGAAACCCGAAGCGCTGCAGCGGCTGGGCGTCCACCACGAGCACAGAGTTCATGAATGGCTGCCTTCAGGGTCGCGTAGACGGTCCAGCCGCCGTCCGATGCGGGGCCGACGCTGACCGTGCCGCCGTAGAGCGCGGCGCGTTCGGCCGTGCCGGCGAGGCCGAGACCCGCGTCGCCCGGCGATGCCTACTTCCTACCGAGCGAACCTGAGACGACTGTTAAAACGGCGCTCAGGCCGGTTGGCCGCCGGCGCGGGTTCGTCGTCGGGCGGGCCGCTGTCGTGCACGACGATGTGGACCTGGCAGGAGTCGGCCGCCAGGCTCAGGTCGACGGTGGTGCGCGGGCCGGCGTGCTTGAGGGCGTTGGTCAGGGCCTCCTGCACGATGCGGAGGGCGGCCAGTTGCACGCCGAGGTCCAGCCGGTCGGGGCTGCCGGATCGCAATCATTGCAACAGCCGATTTCGCAGCGCTCGGATCTCGTGCTTCAGGGCGACGTTCGACTCCTTGCGGTGCTCGATGATCACGCTTGTCTCGATCGGGGCTGGGAGACACTTGCGCACGGAAGCAGCCGAGGCTCCTCGGAAATAGCTCTAGCCTCGGGCTTTCATGAGTGCCGGCAGACTGTCCAGCAGTCGATCACGCAAGCAGAAAGTTCCTCTGACCAGCGAGAATAAGGATTCTTGAGGCTCTTGTTCCAGACGGCCCGCAAGTCCGGTCTGGATACGGCGATATCGACGGCTCTGGCGCGCTGGCGCAAGCCGCGTGCGGTCCACGATCCGGGGAAGATGCTGCTGGACGTGGCCCTCGCGGTCGCGCTCGGCGGGGACTGCCTGGCCGATGTGGCGATGCTGCGGGCCGAGCCGGTCGTGTTCGCTTCCGACCCGACCGTCTCGCGCCTGATCGACGCACTCGCCGCAGGCGGTGCCCGATCTCTGGCGGCGATCCGTGCTGCCCGCACCGAAGTACGCACCCGTGTCTGGAAGTTGGCGGGCAAGGCGGCCCCGGACGCCGACGGGCAGGTGACCGTGGACCTGGACGGCGTACTCGTGCTGTCCCACTCTGAGAAGCAGGATGCGACGCCAACCTGGAAGAAGACCTTCGGCCACCATCCGCTCATCGGCTTCGTCGACCACGGTTCGGGCGGCTCCGGGGGAGCCGGTCGCCGCACTACTGCGGCCCGGCAACGCGGGCTCCAACACCGCCGCCGATCACATCGTCACCACCAGGCTCGCCCTGGCGCAGCTGCCGAAGACGTATCGGCGTGGACACCGAACGCTGATCCGCACCGATTCCGGCGGCGGCACCCACGAGTTCGTGGCCTGGCTCGCGCAGCGCGGCCGGTGGCTGTCTTACTCGGTCGGCATGACTATCACTGACGCCATCCACCAGGCCGCCCTCAAGGTCCCCGCCTCGGCCTGGACGCCGGCCGTCGAGCCCGGCGGCGACGTTCGCGACGGAGCCTGGGTCGCCGAACTCGACGGCGTCGTCCTCAAGGGTTGGCCGCGGAGGATGCGGCTGATCGCGCGCAAGGAACGACCGCACCCCGGCGCCCAGTTGCGCCTCACCGACGCCGACGGCCTGCGCCTCACCGCGTTCGCCACCAACACCACCAGTGTTCCGATCGCCGCCCTGGAACTGCGCCACCGCCAACGGGCAAGAGCCGAGGACCGCATCCGAAACGCCCGCGCCACCGGCCTGCGCAACCTGCCCCTCCACGACACCGCGCAGAACCAGATCTGGCTGGAGATCATCCAGATCGCCCTCGACCTGCTCGCTTGGATGCCCATGCTCGCCCTGAACGGCGCCGCCCGACTCTGGGAGCCCCGTCGCCTGCGGCTTCGCCTGTTCTCCGCCGCCGCCCAGCTCGTCACCACCGCCCGCAGACAGCACCTCAGAACGAGCAGCGATCCGGTGGAAGGGCCGAGGTGTTGACCCCTGTCGCGAAAAACGTGAACGCTCAGGGGGAGAATGTCCTCCTAGTGCTCAAACGAGTGCTATCTGAACACCGCTGTTCGAAGTGTTCACGCCGTGCACCAGCACCCACCAGGCCCCTCGGCCAACTGCCGCCTCCGCCGCTGCAGCACCCCATCCATGGACGTGGCATGGGATCCATTGTCGCTCCAGACAGGGTGCGCCGTTGAGGTCGATCCCAGCGATTGTCCTGGCGGATTCATCGTCGCCAATCCGGGTCATCCACCGCGTGACCGTCCGCCACCGGTGACGCGGTCCGGTGTCGATGCCGCCCCGGCGAGGGCGGTGCACTTCCGGACCACGCCGTCCTGCGATGAGGGCAGGAGCAAGCTCCTCAGTTCCAGCCGGGTTCGACGGGCACGCGGCAGCGCACCTGCTTCCCGATTGCCGACCGCCGGACGTGCCATCCCGGCGCGAGGAGGTCGACCAGCCCGAGCCCACGCCCGGTCTCCGCCTCCGCGCTGTCGAGCATCGTCGCTCGGCGCCTGGGCAGGGTGCCGGGGTCCGGGTCGTGGACGTTCACCGCGACGCCGTGCGACGTCACGTACACCTCGACCACGAGCGGCACGTAATCGCCGTACGCCCGTACCGAGTTGCCGACGAGTTCGGAGAGTACGAGCTGCGCGGAGTCGACGGTGTCGGACTCCACGCCCTGTGCCAGCAGTTCAGTACTCGTCAATTGCCGTACGGCGGAGAGGTTCTGGTGCGAGCCGCAAACGTGTGCGGCGAAGCCGTGGGGGCGGGAGCGGACGTAGAAGCCGGGGGTGGTTCGTCCATGGGGTGCGGTGGCCGTGGCGGCGTCGAGGAGCGTGATGAGGGGTGGGGTGGGTTGCATGGCGCGGCCTCCTTGGCGGGCGGTTGGAACTGCCCCAGCTTCAGCCACAGGCGATCCTTTCTCCCTGAGGTAGAAAACTTCCAACCCGAAGGAGTGAAGTTCTCGCGACGGTGTGCGATCTTCTCGCGAGCATTGCCAAACTCCGCGTATGCCCAACTCACCGCTCGTACCGACCGTTCGACGCCGCCGACTGGGCGCGAGCCTTCGGCGCCTTCGTAATGAAGCGGGGATGACGCTCGACGCCGCTGCCGGCGCCATGGGCTGGAGGGCACCGAAGCTCTCGAAGATCGAGGGCGCCACCCAGTCGATCAGACCCGCAGATGTGGGCTCCCTGCTGACGGTCTACGGCGTGGAAGACACCCGGGTGAGGGACGCTCTGGGCGCCCTGGCGCGAGACGCCGGGAAGAAGGGCTGGTGGCAGACGTACAGCGCGATCGTGTCTCCCACCTACGCCGATTACATCTCCCTGGAAACAGATGCCGAGACGATCTGCGCGTGGTCCCCGCTGGTTGTGCCGGGCCTGCTGCAGACAGCTGCCTACGCGCGCGAGACGATCGCCGGCGTGACGACGTCACGCACCCCCGAAGAGGTCACCGCCCTGGCGGAGGTACGGATGGCCCGGCAGTCCGTACTCTCCCGTCCGGGGACGGCTCCGGAACTGTGGGCCATCGTCCACGAGGCAGCGCTGCACCAGCGCTTCGCCGTGCGTCCCCCAACCATGCGTGAGCAACTCCGGCGGCTCCTCGACGTGTCGGAGATGCCGAACGTCACCGTTCAGTTGATGCCGCCGGACTCCACCGCGCACCCTGGTGTGGTGGGCGGCTTCACCCTGACCGGATTTCCCCAACCCATGCCGTCAGTAGTGCTCTTGGAAAACCTCAGCGGCGCGACGTACGTTGAGGGCGACGACGCGACGCCCTTCGCCAAGGCCTTCGAACGCATCCGTGCGACGGCGCTTCCCGTGGAGGACTCGCTCGCGAGGATCGCCGAGTTGGAAGAGGGCCACCGGAAGTGACCGATCCCAAAGCTGCGCTGTACGCATGCGACTTCACCAGGGCGATATGGCGGAAGGCATCCGCCAGCGGCGCGGAACACGACTGCGTCGAGGTCGCCGACAACATCCCCACCCTCGTCCCCGTCCGCGACAGCAAGCGCCCCACCGGCCCAGTGATCACCTTCACCGCCCGCGCCTGGCGCACCTTCATCTCCCACCTGGACTGAACGCGACGGCGCCCGGAGATCCAACGCGGGCAACCGCTCAGCTCGCCGTGCGGCGGATGCGTCCCGCGTAGTGCTTCTCCAGTTGCAGGTTGCTTTCGAAGCCGCCGGGGACGTTGGCCGAGACGTAGACCGGAGGGCGGCGGCCGGCGGTCAGGAGGAGTGAGGCGGCCTCGGCGACGGCCATCTGGACCAGCATCACTCCGGTGAGCGTGGAGAGGGCGCACACGGCGCCGCCGTCGGGGAGTTCGAGGAGGGCATCGCCGCGCGGGGCCGCGTTGTCGAGGACGACGTCGGCGAGGTCGGCGAGCTTCTTGCCGCTGGGGTGGGTGGCGGGGACGGCGCGGGTGTGGGCGACCGAGGTGACGGCCAGGACGCGGTGGCCCTGTTCCTTGGCGTGCAGGGCCATCTCCACGATCACGTTGTTCACGCCGGAGTTGGAGACGATGACGAAGAGGTCCTCGGGCCGTGGTGCGACCAGGTCGTAGATCCGCCGGGCGACACCGGACTTGCGCTCGAGGAGCGGGTCGTCGAGGACGCCGGGTTCCTCGCCGCCGTACAGGACGAGGTCGGCGATGCTGAGACGGTTCGTGGGTACCAGTCCGCCGGCGCGGCCCGCGACCTCCAGGACGATGGCCTGGGAGTGCCCGGTGCCGAACGCCTGGATGACGCCGTCCGCGCTGACGCAGTCGGCGATCAGCTCGGCGGCACGCCGCACTTCGCCCCGCGCGGACTCGGTGATGCGGTCAAGGACAGCCAGGCTTTCGCGGGCGAAACCGTCGGCGCTCACGGACTCGGCAGACACGGGGTACTCCCCACCGGTGGATTGAACCACCATCGCGTACATCTATGCGTGAATGAATAAATCATACGTCGCGATCGGCGAGCAAGGCGGGGCCCGTCGGGCCCCCTCCACAGTTGCCCCCGCACCCCGCCGGTCCTGAATTTCAAGTAGGGAGTTATACGGTGGCTGTTACATTCTCGACAGTCAGCATCAAGGAGATCGGATGCCCCCGACGGACGTCACCGCACTCATCCGCACCGAGCTGCCCCGGCTGGCCGGCTCCCTGCGGAAGGTGGGCGAGCTGATCCTGGAGGATCCGGCGAGCGTCACGCACGCCTCGGCCGCCGAGCTGGGCCGCAGGACCGGTACCTCCCAGGCGACGGTGACCCGTTTCTGCCGTGCGATCGGCCTCGACTCGTACCAGCATCTGCTGATCGAGCTGGCCCAGGAGCGCGGCCGCGGCGAGGTCTCCGACTGGGGGAGCGCCGAGATCGGCCCGGACATCTCCCCGGACGACGACCTCGAACGGGTCGTCCAGGTCGTCGGCAGTGCGGATTTGCGTGCGGTCCAGCAGACGATCGAGCGGATCGACCTCGACGCGATGGAGCGCGCGGCCCAGGCCGTCGCCCGCGCCCGGCGCATCGATGTCTACGGCGTCGGCGGCAGCGGCGCGGTGGCCCAGGAGACGGAGACCCGGCTGTTCCGCATCGGCTGTGCGGTGCGCGGCTGGACCGAGGTGCACGCCGCGGCCACCTCCGCCGCCCTGCTCACCCCGGCGGACGTCGCCATCGGCATCTCGCACTCGGGGGCCATCCGGGAGACCATCGAGCCGTTCGAGCTGGCCAAGGAGCGCGGCGCCACCACCGTGGCGATCACCTCAGACCCGCGCTCGCCGCTCGCCAGGGCCGCCGACATCCGGCTCATCTCCTCCACCTCGGAGACCAGCTTCCGCACCGGCAGCATCGGCGGCCGGCACTCGGTGCTCGTGCTCATCGACTGCCTGTACGTCCGGGTCGCCCAGCTCTCCTACCAGCGCGCGAGCGCGTCGCTGGCGCTGACCGACCACATCACGCCGCAGCATGCGGTGAAGTCGCGGCGCGCCCGCTGAGCGCTCGGCTGGGAGCGCAGCGATGAAGCTGCGGGCCGGTGGGGGCTGGTCGCGCAGTTCCCCGCGCCGCTTACGGGGCGCAGACCTGCACCGGAGGCTACGCAGGCGCCCTCTGCATGGATGAACCACCAACGACGCCAAGAAATGGTTGTTTGAACCATCCCTCCAGTGTCAGGATGTGGCTCCGCCGAGCATCCTCGTAGGAGCCCCCTGCCATGCGCGTGTCCTCTGTCGAGTCGACCGAGCTCTTCGTCGGAACCACCGAGCAGCCGCGCCAGGTGGTGGCCGTCGAGCTGAGCCACATCCCGGGCCGGACCGTCCGCCTCACTGTCGAGGGTCCCGGCGTGACTGGTGAGGCCCGGGCCGCGGCCGCCGAGGACGGCACCGTGCGCGCCGAGATACCCGTGGTCACCGGTCTCGCCGTCGGCGAGCGTCGCGAGATCACGGTGACCGCCGCCGACGGAGACCAACTCGCCCGCCACACCGGTGAGTTCACGGTCGCCGAGCCCGGCTGGACGATGTTCATGGTCAGCCACTTCCACTACGACCCCGTCTGGTGGAACACGCAGGCCGCGTACACCGAGACCTGGGACGTGGCCGACGACCCGGCGACGAGCGGGCTGCCGGCCCGCACCTTCGACTCGCGCGGGCAGTCCGGGATGAGCCTGGTGCGGGCCCACTGCGATCTGGCGCGCCGCGACCCGGCGTATACCTTCGTGCTCGCGGAGGTCGACTACCTCAAGCCGTACTGGGACGCCTTCCCGGAGGAGCGCGCCTTTCTGCGGCAGCTGATCCGCACCGGCCGCGTCGAGATCATGGGCGGTACGTACAACGAGCCCAACACCAATCTCACCGGCGCCGAGGCGACCGTACGCAACGCCGTGTACGGGGACGGCTTCCAGCGGGCCGTCATGGGTGCTTCGCCCGAGACCGCCTGGCAGTTGGACGCCTTCGGGCACGACCCCCAGTTCCCGGGGCTGATGGCGGACGCGGGGCTGAGCTCCAGCTCATGGGCGCGCGGGCCCTTCCACCAGTGGGGGCCGACGCTGTCCGTCTTCGGGGAGGAGCCGCGGGATCCGAACCGGATGCAGTTCCCGGCGGAGTTCTCGTGGATCGCTCCGTCGGGGCGCGGGCTGCTGACCGCGTACATGGTCAACCACTACGGCGCGGGCTGGGCGATCGACAACGCGCCGACGCTGCCCGAGGCGGAGGCGGCCGCGTACAAGCTGTTCAAGGGGCTCAAGCAGGTGGCGCTCACGCGCAACGTGCTGCTTCCGGTCGGCGGGGACTACGCGCCGCCGTGCCGCTGGGTCATGGACATCCACCGCGACTGGACCGACCGGTACGTGTGGCCGCGCTTCGTCAGCGCCGTGCCGCGCGACTTCTTCGCCGCCGTACGGGCGGAGTTGGCGGCCGAGGGGCGCAAGGCCTCGCCGCAGACGCGGGACATGAACCCCGTTTACACCGGCAAGGACGTCTCGTACATCGACACCAAGCAGGCTCAGCGGTACGGCGAGACGCTGCTCGCCGACGCGGAGGCGTGGGCGACGCTCGCCTCGCTGGTCACCGGGCATCCCTATCCGGACGCGGCCCTCGACAAGGGCTGGCGTCAGCTGATCTATGGCGCTCACCACGACGCCATCACCGGCTCCGAGTCCGACCAGGTCTACATCGACCTGCTGACCGGCTGGCGCGAGCTGTACGACCTGGCCGGGACGGTGCACGCCGACGCGACCGGCGCCCTGGCCCGGCAGGTGGCCCGACTGCCCGGCGGCGGCCCGGACCTGGTCGTCTGCAACTCCGCCACGTGGGAGCGGCGGAACGTGCTCACCGTGGCCGACCCGGGTCTCGTCCCGCTCGACGACACGGGTCTGCCGCTGCCCGCCGTACGCGAGGAGGACGGCCGACTGCGCGTGGTCGTACCGGAGGTTCCCGGTATGGGTCTGCGGGCGCTCCCGCTCGCCCAGGGCTCCGTACCCGAGTGGACGCCCGGCGAAGGCACCACGATCCGCAACGAGTTCTACGAGGTGACTGTCGATCCGGCGCGCGGCGGGGGCGTGAGCGGGTTGCGCGCGCTGGCGGAAGGCGGCCGGGAGCTGCTGCGCACGGGCGACATCGGCAACGAGCTGGTCGTGCAGGAGGAGTACCCGAGGCACCCGCGCTTCGGCGAGGGTCCCTGGCACCTCACCCCGACCGGAACCACCGCCGCCCGCAGCCGCGAGGTGACCGCGGACGTCCGGGTCGAGCACTCCCCCGCGGGCTCCCGTATCACCGTCACCGCCGACCTCGGTCTCTTCCGCTACACGCAGCGGCTGTGTCTGTGGAAGGGGGTCGCACGCCTCGACGCGTCCACCACCATCGACGGTTACGACGGGTCCGACCGGCTCATCCGGGTGCGGTGGCCGTCGGACGTGCGGGGCGGGCTGCCGGTGCACGAGGTGGCCGACGCGGTCATCGGGCGCGGCTTCGGGTTCGTCGACGTCGACAGTGAGCAGTTTCCCTGGACGCTGGACAATCCGGCGAACACCTGGTTCGGCCTCGGCTCCACCGCGCGGACCGAGCTCCGGGACGACGCGGGCACCCTCCTCGGGCAGCGGTCGATCGGTGTCGCCGAGCTGATCCACACCTCCTGGGACGAGGCCGGGGAACTGGGCGCCCCGCTCGCGGCGGCCCTCGTCCGCGCGGGTGTCACGGCGACCTCGACGATCGCCGACGGTCCCCGGTACGGCGACCTCGAAGTCGACTCCAACCTCCCGGACATCCGCATCGCCGTCGGCACCCCCGATCGCAACTCCGTGGTCGCCGAGGCGCTGAGCTGGGACCCGGCCGCCGGACGCGAGCTGCGGCGGCAGCTGGCCGAGCGGGGCGTGGCGGCGGTGTGGGTCGCGCCGCGGGCCGGGTTGCGCGAGGAGTGGGTGCCCGGGGCGGACCTCCGGGACCTGGAACGGCTGCCGCTGCTCGTGGTGGCGGGTGCCCGCCCCGAGGACGACGCCAAGGCGGTCGACACCCTGGTGGCCGACCTGGACGACGCGACGCTGCACGCCACGGCCGCGGGCGGCGGCGAGGCCCTGCCGCCGGGCGACGCGTGGGACGGCCGCAGCTTCGCCGTCCTCAACCGCGGTACGCCCGGCTGTGTCGTCACGGCCTCGGGCGACCTGTACATGTCCCTGATGCGCTCCTGCACCGGCTGGCCCTCGGGCATCTGGATCGACCCGCCCCGCCGCACCGCCCCCGACGGCTCGGCCTTCCAGCTCCAGCGCTGGTCCCACACCTTCGAGTACGCCGTACTGGGCGGCGAGGGCGACTGGCGCGACCTGCGTCTTCCGCAGGCGGGCCATGAGTTCAACCATCCGCTCACCGCGCGAGTACGCGACGGCGAGGCCGCGGACGACCGCGTACTGCCGAGGAGGACGGCCCTGCTGGGCCTCGAACCGGAGGGCCAGGTACTGCTCGACGCCCTCAAGCCGCTCGGCTCACCGCTGGCCCGTGGCAGCGTGGCGTCGGCCGACCCGGCGCGCGGGGTCGCGGTGCGGATGCACGAGGTGTCGGGCCGGCCGGTGCGGGCGCGGGTCCGTGGGCCGCTGCCATGGACGGCGGGCGCGCGTGCCGATGTCCTGGAGAACCCGGGAGAGCCACTGGCCCCGGAGGAGGGAGTCATCGGGGTCGGCCTGACCGGATTCGAGGTCGCCACGGTGCTGGCGACACCCGACAGCGGTACGGCCACTCCTTCCGGGTCCGGGATCGCCGCGTACGAGTCCGGGGTCGCCGCACACGAGCCCGCCCAACCCGTCCACACCCGCTACTGGCTGCACAACTCCGGCCCCGCGCCGCGCGGCAACATGCCCGTGACCGTGTATCTCTCGCCGAGCACGCTCACCGCCGCCGGCCCCGTCACCGCGACCGTCCGCGTCGCCTCGGAGCTCACCGACGCCCCGGTGTCGGGCACCGTGACCGTCCACGTGCCGCCCGGCTGGTCCGCCGGGCCCGCCGAGCTGCCGTACGCCCTCGGCCCCGGCGGATTCACGCTCGCCGAGGTCACCGTGACGCCCGCCCCCGATGCCGTACCCGGTCGCCACTGGCTCGCCGCGCGGCTGTCGTACGGCGGTCAGACGTACGAGGATGTCGTGGCCCTCGACGTGCCGGGCGCGGTCCCGGAGGGCGAGCCGGACGGACGTACCGGCCCGACTCTGGTGTCCCGGCTGGGAGTTGAGCGGGTCGGCGTGCGCAGGGATGAGCGGGTCCGGGTTCCGGTGACCGTGCACAACACCACGCGCGGGCCGATCAACGGCACGCTGTGGGCCGTGTCCTCCTGGGGCACCTGGCCGGGGGTGAGCCCGGGCTGCCAGGGGTTCACGGTGGCGCCCGGGGAACGGCTGGAGTGCGCGATCGAGGTGGACGGCTGTGCGGTGCCGCAGGGCTCGTACTGGCTGATGGCGAAGATCGCCTGGCACGGCCATGTCGCTTACACGGAGGCCGTTCCGCTGGAGGTGACGCCGTGACACATGTGCACCCACCCGACGATGCCGCCGCCCTGGTGCACGGCGAACCCCTCGCCAGGGAACGGGTGGACGCGCTGCTGAAAGCCATGCCTCCGCGTGACCGCGAGCCAGGTCCGGAGTCAGTGACCGGAGCAGACGAAGCCCCGTGCGGCACCGCGCCCCTTAAGGGGCGCGGGGAACTGCGCGACCAGCCACGGACGGCCCGCAGTTCTCGTACCGCGCTCCCCGCAGAGCGCTTGGCGCGCGCAGAGCGGCAGCGCCGCCGGTGGGCGACCCAGGTCGTGGTCGCCGACGAGCTCGCCCGCCACGCCTGCGCCGAGCGCGGGCTGAAGCCCTCCGAAGAGGCCACGCCGTCACAGGTGCTCGCCGTGGACGAGGCGGATGTCGCCGATCTCGGGAGCATCGTCGCGGTCGTACTCGCCTACTCCCCCGCCGCACGCACCCTGTTCGCCCGTCTCGCGGACGAGCAGGACCTCCCCGAAGCGGCGGTGTGGGACTACTACGACCGCAACCGGGACCGCTTCCTCACCCACGAGGCTCTGCGGCGAGGCGTGGATCCCTTCGGCGGGGCGGCAGCGGAGGACTTCCTGCCGTACGCGGACGTATGGGAGGGCATCGCCCACGGGCTGCGGCAGGCGGCGGGCCGCCGCGCCTTCTTCGGCTGGCTCGACCGGGCACGCGCAGGGGTGGTGTACGCCGTCGGTCACGAGCACCCCGGCGATCCCTCGCACCCGGACCACGAGCACCGGCATTGACCGAGGCCGACCCGAGGCCGGCCGTCACCGACCGGCACCGACCCGGAGCCGGAACCCAAAAGCAACACGGCACCCCATTGACCTCCGATGAATTTTGGTCCACCTTTTCATCAATCGGAGTCCAAGTTGGTGATTTGAACCAGCAGTCGCTGGTCCCAGGAGGGCAAGCATGCGTGCAAGAAGACTCACCAGATCCCTGACCTGTCTCGTCGCCCTGTCGTTGACGGCCGCCGGCTGTGGTCTGTCGGGCGGCTCGGGCGGCGGCGACGGGGACGCCACCGTGGGCAACTGCAAGGTCGACAAGGGCAACATCGGCTCCGGCAAGCTCTCCGGCGACGTCAAGGGCAAGATCACCTTCCAGACCACCAACCTGAAGAAAGACTTCGGCGATTTCTTCAACGGAGTGATCAAGGACTTCGAGAAGGCCAACCCCGGCACCTCGGTCAAGTGGATCGACGACCCCGGCGACGCGACGTTCACCCAGCGGAACGTCGCCGACGCCCAGGCCTGCACCCTGCCGGACGTGCTCAACCTCAACGCCGAGACCGCGACCGCCCTCACCAAGCACGGCTACCTGCTCAACCTGGGCGTCAAGGACCCCTCCTCCGGCAAGCCCTTCGTCCCGGCGTTCTGGAAGTCCAGCACCATGAAGGACTCCAAGGGCGCGTCGGTGCACACCGTCTTCCCCTGGTACACCGGCGGCGTCCTGCTGACGTACAACACCGAGATGCTGGAGAAGGCCGGGATCGACCCCGCGAAGCCGCCGACGACCATGTTCGGGCTGTTCGCCGACTACGAGAAGATCGCCAAATCGGCCAAGGGCAAGTACTACGCGACGATGGCCAACCCGATCTGGCGGATCCCGGCCGACTGGGACCAGATGGACATCAAGACGCTGTCCGCCGACGGCAAGTCCGCCACCTTCGCGGACGACCCGAGGACCACCGAGTGGGTCGCCTGGATGGCGAAGCTGTACAAGGAAGGCGCCATGCCGAAGGACTCGCTGTCCTCCAGCAACGACCCCTCCACGCCGTACAGCCAGGGCCAGGTCGCGTACGGTTCGACGAACCCGAGCTTCGTGCGCTTCGTGCAGCAGAACAGCCCGTCGGTCTACGCCAAGACCGGCGTCGGCCAGCAGCCCTTCGACGCGCTCGGCCACACCACCGGTGCCCCGCAGTACATCGCGGCCGCCTCGACCAGCAAGAACGCCCCCACGGCGCTCGCGTTCGCCAAGTTCCTCACCAACGCCGAGAACCAGACGGCCTGGTGCAAGGACCCGAAGGTCGTGATCTTCCCGACGACCTCGGAATCGCTGGACGACCCGTTCTTCCAGAACGCCACGGGTGACGACCCGTTCTCGCAGGCCCGCAAGCTCGTCGCCGAGCAGCTCAAGACGGCCACCGCCTACCAGACCGTCATCTCCCCGGCGGTGCAGAAGGCCATCGTGTCCCAGGTGCAGCTGGCCATGCAGGGCAAGAAGAGCCCCGAGCAGGCGGTGAAGGACGCCCAGGAGAAGGCGAACGAACTGCTGAAGCAGGGCGGCTGACGGTGGTGACCGACACCGCGAAACCGGTGTCCGTGCCCGGTACGGAGCGCACAGCCTCCGTGCCGGGCACGGCCCCGTCCCGCATACGCCGACTGGGCCGGGCCCTGCGGCCTGGCCCCGTTCCCGGCGCCAACGGCGCGGCGCTGTACCGCCGTTGGTGGCAGCCCTGGCTGTGGGCGGCGCCCGCCATCTTCTGCGCGGCGGTCTTCGGCGTGTTCCCGTTCCTCAACACCCTCCTGCTGTCGTTCACCGACGCCAAGCCGCTCGGCGGCGCCGCGAACTTCGTCGGGTGGTCCAACTACACGCGGATGCTGGACGACTCCGACTTCTGGCTGGCGACCCGCAACAGCCTGCTGTACGCGCTGATCGTGGTGCCGCTGATGGTGCTGCTGCCGCTGCTGCTGGCCGTCCTGGTGGAGAAGAACCTGCCCGGCATCGGGTTCTTCCGGTCGGCCTTCTACACACCGGTACTCGCCTCCAGTGTGGTCGTGGGTCTGAGCTGGCAGTGGCTGCTGGCCGACGAGGGGCTGATCAACACCTCACTGGAGAAGGCCCATCTGATCAAGGACGCCATTCCGTTCCTGTCCGACTCGTGGCTGATCCTGTTCTCCGCGATGGGCCTGACGTTGTGGAAGGGGCTCGGCTGGTACATGATCTTCTACCTGGCCGCGCTGGGGAACGTGCCCCGGGAGCTGCACGAGGCGGCGTCCATGGACGGCGCCGGTGCGATCCGGCGCTTCTGGCACATCACCGTGCCGGGCGTGCGGCAGGCCATGATGCTGGTCGGCACACTCACCGGCATCGGCTCGCTGCGGGTGTTCACCGAGATCTACATGCTCGGCAGCTCCACCGGTGGCCCCGGCGGCGCCGACCGCACCCTGCCCTTCTACATCCGCGACGTCGGCCTGGACCCGTTGACCGGCAACGCCGGCTACGGATCGGCGGTCAGCGTGGCGCTGTTCCTGCTGACGCTGGGGCTGACCCTGCTGGCCCAGCGCCTGACGAAGGAGGACGAGTCATGACGAGCCTCACCACCGCCGAGGCACCCCGGACTCCCCAGACCCCCGGCACTCGTCGCCCGCGCCGCCCGCGACTCCCGCGACTCCCTCGCTGGCGCGACTACGGCCGCCCCCGGGAACTGATCGTCCGCTACCTGCTGCTGCTCTTCGTGCTCGCCATCACCGTCGGGCCGCTGATCTGGCAGCTCCTGGCGTCGCTGAAGAGCACCGGCGAGGACGTGTTCGGGGCGAACGCCACGCTGCTGCCGCACGACCCGACCCTGCGGGCCTACCGGCAGGTCTTCGAGCAGGTACCGGTGGCCACGTACATCAGGAACAGCATGATCGTGGTCGTCCTGTCCGTCGGCAGCCAGCTGCTGTTCTCCACCACGGCCGGCTACATGCTCTCCAAGCCCGGCTGGAAGGGCCGCAAGACGGTCTGGGTGCTGCTGGCCGCCTCCATGATGTTCCCCTTCGAGTCGATCATGGTGTCGCTGTTCCTGAGCATCCGTGACCTCGGCCTGGTCGACAGCCTGGTGGGCGTCTGGCTGCCCGGGTTCGTCGGTGCCATCAACGTCCTGCTGATGCGTGCCGCGTTCATGGCGGTGCCGCGCGAGATCGAGGACGCGGCGATGATCGACGGTGCGGGCGAGTGGCAGCGCTTTAGGCACCTCTACCTGCCGTCCGCGTGGGGCGCGATCCTGGTGGTCGTCATCAACACCTTCATCGCCGCCTGGGACGACTTCCTCTGGCCGCTGATCGTGCTGCGCTCCGAGAGCAGCATGACGCTGACGCTGGGTCTTTCGCGGCTGCAGAGCTCGTCGTTCGGCTACGACCAGCGGGTGGTCATGGCGGGAGCGGTGATCTCCGTCATCCCGGTGCTGGTGCTGTTCGTCATCACACAGCGGTGGTTCTACAAGGGTGTCTCGTCGGGGGCCGTGAAGCTCTGATCCCCGTCTGTCCGCAGCACGACGGGTACGGCGGTGAGCGCGGCCTTCGCCGACTCGGCGACCCGGATCTCCAGCGTACCGGGAAGTACGGATGTCTCCCGTGTCTCCAAGTCGGCGCCGACCTGGGCCAGTTGGTCGGCGCCGAGGGAGAAGGCGACCGTGCGGCGCTCGCCCGGCGCGAGACCGGCTCCCTGGAACGCGCGCAGTTCGAGGGTGCGCGGCCAGACGGGCGTGAGCAGACGGCGGATGTAGAGCTGGACGACGGTACGGCCGTACCGCTCCCCCGTGTTGGTGACGTCGACCTCGACCGTGTCCTGTGACAGGCGCGGCGGGCCGTACTCGAAGGTCGTGTACGACAGCCCGTGCCCGAAGGAGTAGAGCGGCTCGGCGCTTTCGTCCGCGTAGGACCCGTACTCGGTGTCCTTGTGGTTGTAGTAGACGGGCAGTTGGCCCGCCGACCGGGGGACGGAGACGGGAAGCCTGCCGACCGGTTCCGCGTGCCCGAACAGCACCTCGGCGATCGCGTCGCCGCCCCACGGGCCCGGGTACCAGGCGGTCAGCAGCGCCGCCGCGAGGTCCGCCGCCTCCGGGACGGCGTGCGGGCGGCCCTGCACCAGGACCACCACGACGGGGGTGCCCGTCGCCGAGACGGCCCGCAGCAGCTCGTACTGCGCCTCGCCGAGCCGCAATCCGGCGAGGTCGACTCCCTCGCCGCAGGTCATCTCGGAGACCGTCCTGAGCGCGGCTCCGTTGGCGGCGAAACCGGTCTCCGGGGTACGGGCGCTGCTGCCGCCGAGCACGAGCACGGCCAGGTCGGCGGCGTCGGCCAGGGCCACGGCCTCGGGGATGCCGGAGGTGTCGCCGCCGGTGAGGGCACAGCCGCGCGCGTGGCTGATCTCCACTTCCGGTGGGGCGAGCCGTCGCATCCCGTCCAGCACGCTTGCGCCGGTGCCGGGGCGTTGTGGGGCCGTGTAGTCGCCGAGTTGATGCGCGGTGGTGGCGGCGTGCGGGCCCAGGACGGCGATACGGGATGTCGTCGGCGGGATGGGGAGGACACCGCCGTCGTTGTGGAGGAGGGTGACCGCGGCTCGGGCGAGGGCGGTGCTCAGGTCGCGGCCGGGGGCTGCGGGAGGGGTTGCCAACTGGTCTGCAGCATACGGCCGTTCGAACAGGCCGAGGCGGAACTTGAGGCGGAGGACGCGGGCGACCGCGGCGTCGAGGGTGTCCTCGCGTACGAGGCCTCGCTCCACCGCCTCCTCCAGGTGCGTGAAGCCCTCGTCCCACAGGCTCAGGTCCACGCCCGAGTTCAGGGCGAGGGCGCCCGCCGAGACCGGGTCGCCGGTGATCCGGGCCAGCCGGTCCACCGCCAGGCCGTCCGCCATGACCAGCCCCTCGAATCCCCAGCGGCGGCGCAGCAGTCCGTCGAGCAGGGCGCGGTTGCCGGAGCAGGGGATGCCGTCGACCTCGTTGTACGCGGCCATGACGGCGGCGGCCCCGGCACGGACGCCGGCGCGGGCGGCGGGGAGGTGGATCTCGTGGAGTTCGCGCGGGCCGAGCTCCGACTCCGCGGAGTTGCGGCCGCCGACGGTGGCGCCCTGGCCGGCGAAGTGCTTCAGCACGACGGGGGCCTTGTCGGGGGCGAAGAGATCGCCGGGGTTCCCCTGCATGCCGCGTACGAGCGCCTCGGTGAGACGCGACGCGAGGTACGGGTCCTCGCCGAAGCACTCCTCCGTACGGCCCCAGCGGGGGTCGCGGGCGATGTCCAGTGCGGAGACGAGCGCCACGTGGGCGCCGCGGGAACGGAGTTCGGCCGCGGCGTGGGCGGCGGCCTGCTCGTACAGCTCGGGGTCCCAGGTGGCGCCGACGGCCAGGTTCACCGGGAGGACCGTGCCGTCCAGGGCCATGTGGCCGTGGGGTACCTCCTCGACGAACAGGGCGGGTATGCCGAGCCGGCTTTGTTCTATGACGTGGCGCTGCACTTGGTCGGCGAGCGCGGCGCTGTCCGCCGCGCCGGCTCCCGTGGTGTGATCCACGCCCGACCACGCGTCGGCTCGCAGTAGTCCGTAGAGGGCGCCGAGACCGCCGAAGCGGGTGGTCTCGGCGCGTAGCGCCGCGGTCAGTTCGAACCCTGACGGGGTGCGCCGGTAGGCGTCCCAGCCGTACATCCGCTGGTTGAGCTGTCCGGCCTTCTCTCGCAGCGTCATTCTGCTGAGCAGGTCGCGGGTGCGCTCTTCTATGGGGGCGGTGGGATTGCGGTAGAGCATGGGGGTGGTCGCTTCTTCGCTGTCGGGTGCGGGTTGGTTGGTGGCTGGTCGCGCAGTTCCCCGCGCCCCTTGGGTGGGTGGTGGGTGCGGGGG
>NZ_JAAKZY010000072.1 GCF_011045015.1 Streptomyces scabichelini
GGTGGGGGCCGGTGGTCGCGACCACCGGCCCCCACCCGTTCCCCCGTCGTGTCCGGTCAGACCCGGGCGTGCAGGACCGTGTTGAGCGGGGTTCCGGCGGCGGTGCGGATGTCGCTGAAGCCCGCTTCGGACAGCAGGGCCCGCAGGGTTCGTGCGCCGGCCTGGGCGCCGAGGGCTTCGCCGCCCTGGGAGACCGCGTTGGGCACGCACATGTAGGTGGACGCGCTGTAGTACATCCGGCCGACGGGGTTCAGGTTCTCCGTCACGGTGTCGCCGGCCTGCGGTTCGACGATCATCCAGCTGCCGCCGGGTACCAGGCACTCGCGGACCCGGCGGGCGGCGGCCCCCGGGTTGCCGTAGTCGTGCAGGGCGTCGAACGTGCAGATCAGGTCGTAGCCGAGTGCCGGGAACTCCGTGGCGTCGCACACATCGAAATGGACACGGTCCGCGACGCCCGCCTCGACGGCCGCCGCCCGGGCCCGCTCGATCGACCCGGTGTCGTAGTCGAATCCGTGGAAGGTGGAGGCGGGGAAGCGCTGAGCCATGAGGATCGTGCTGACCCCGTGCCCGCAACCGACGTCGGCGACGCGGGCGCCCGCGGAGAGGCGCTCGGGCACGCCGTCCAGTGCGGGGATCCAGTCGTCGAGCAGGTAGGTGCCGTAGGCGGCGCGGAAGACGTCCGCGATCCCGTGGATCACGCCCTCGTCCTGCTCGCCGTAGCCGATGCCGTGTCCGGAACGCATGACCGACTCGAGGCGGTCGAGGCCGCGCAGCGCGCTGACGGCCAGACCGAACAACGCGCCCGCGTTGACCGGGCCGTCGGTGTCGAAGGCGAGCGCCTGCTCCGGCCCGAGGCCGAAGCGGTCCTCGGCGGCCGTGGCTCCCGCGTGGTGGGTCAGGTAGCCGCCCGCGGCCTGCGAGCGGGCCCACTCCCGTACGTACCGCTCGTGGGTGCCGGTGCGGGCGGCGAGTTCGGCCGAGGTGAGCGGGCCGTCGACGAGCGCCTCGTAGAGGCCGAGCCGGCCGCCGATCACGACGAGCCCTGCGGCCATCGTCGCGCCGTAGTCGGTGATGGCGGCGGCCAGCAACTGCTCGAGGCGGGCGGGGTCGACGGCGGTGGCTGTACCTGTACCTGTGCCTGTGTCTGTCGTGGTGGTCGTGTCTGTCGTGGTGGTCATGGTGGTCTCCCCGTCGGGCGCTTGCTCTGTCACCCGATGAGGCGTGAGATGCCGCCGTACGCCGGAAGATCGGCCGTTACGGGCTCGGTGAAGGTGGCCTTACGCGTCTTACGTGCCCCAGCGGACCGGAGCGTCCGGCCGGTAGGCGCACCAGGTGCCCGTGCTGACGGCGGCGCGGAGATGCCGGGCCAGCGCGGGGTGCAGTTCGTCGAGCCGGCGCAGGACCGAACGGATGCGCTGGGTGACCGCGGAGCGCGAGCGGTCGGCACTGCCGCCCGCGCGGCGGGTGCGGCCGCCGAGGCCGGTGGCGGCGGTGATCTCCGCGAGCAGGAACTCCATCTCGGTGCGGGCCGCTTCGGCGCGGCCGGTGTCCCCGAAGTCCTCGGCCTCCTTCAGGTCCTCCTGGAGCTCGACGGCCCTGGCCTCGTACATGCGCCGCGCCTGCGCGTCGATCACCGGACCCGTGTCGGACTGCTCGACGGCCGCCCCCATCAGCTCTGTGCAGTGCACCTCGCGGCCCGGGCGGGAGAGCAGTACGGCGAGATCGCGCAGCCCCTTCGCACCGGGCAGGCGAACGGTGACGCCGTCGAAGGCGACGGTCCACACGGCGCCTTCCAACCGGAAGACGTTCTCGGCGGAGTCTGGGCTCGCCGATTCCGGGTCTGCCGATCCCGGGCTCGTCGGTCCCGGGCTCGTCGGCTCGGGGCTCGTCGGTCCCGGGCTTGCCGATTCCGGGCTCGTCGCCACCGGGCTTGTCGGCCCCGGGCCCATCGATCCCGGGCTAGCTGATTCCGGGTTCATCGCCACCGGGCTCGTCGCCACCGGGCCCGCCGATTCCGGGCTTGCCGATTCCGGGCCCATCGATCCCGGGCCCATCGATCCCGGGCCCATCGATCCCGAGCCCATCGATCCCGGGCCCGCCGACTCCAGGCTCATCGCCACCGGGCTCCCCTGCCCCCGGTCCGCAGCGGATGCGGTGATCGCGGTCAGCTCGCGTCGCGCCAGTGTCACCGCGTCCGACAGTGGTAGCGCGGGTGCGTCGGTCGCCGTGAGACGGGTGTCCACCTCGGGTGGGCCGAGTACGTCGTCGACGATGTCGCCGTGGTCCGAGCCGGCCGAGTGCCACAGTGTGGCCGCGGCCCGTTCCCGGCCGGTCAGGTGGGTGAGCCGGGCGATCCAGCGCAGGGTGAGCGCGGTCTCGGTCACGTACCCGAAGCCGAGGAAGGCGTCCAGGGCCCGACCCAGATACTCGGCGGACTGCGGGAACTCGCCCGCCGGCGCGGCGAGCGCGCCGAGCGTGCGCAGGCTGATCCCGGCGCCGATCGGGTAGTCGACCTCCTCGCAGTACTGCGCCGCGTGCGCGCACATCGCCCGCCCGGCGACCGGGTCAAGCAGCGCGATGAGGCTGCCCTGGATCGCGCCCGCCCAGGCTTCCAGGGCCGGACTGCCGATGCCGGAGGCGGCCCGGTGGGCGGCGCCGGCCTGTTTGATCGCCTCCTGGACCCGGCCGAGCGAGGCCAGCGCGATCGCCCGGAACGTGAGCAGCTCGTTGTGCCACGGCGCCATGTCGTGCGCGGCAGCGATGTCGATGGCCTCCTCGATCCAGCGCAGCGCCGCCTCGTACCGTCCGGCCCTGCGCTCGTGGAAGTACAGCGCGCGCCGGGCGTTCACGGCGGCGAGTCCCGACGAGGTGCCGTCGATGGCCTGCCGGGCCAGCGCGACGCCCCGCTCCGACGAACCGCGCAGGACATGCGCGACCGACGCGGCGGCCGCGACCTCCGCCCAGGTGTCGTGCCGGGGTTCGGGCCACCGGTCAAGGACGAGGTCGCCGAGCTCCGCGATCGGCATCGCCCTGCGGCTCTTGAGCAGCGAGCACAGCGGGATGAACAGCGGGCGCGCCCGGTCGGGCGCGTTGTCGTTCGCCACGCACCAGCGCAGCGCGTCGGCCACGTCGCTATGGGTGTTCTGGAGCGTGATCATCAGGTCGACCGGCCACCCCCGGAGCATGCGCTCGCGTATCTCGACGGCTGTCCCGACGAACGAGTCCACCCAGCGGCCCCGGACCCGGTGCAGTTCACCGCGCTCGGCCAGCCGCTCCCGGGCGAAGCCGCGCAGCGTCCGCAGCATCCTGTACCAGCTCCGGCCGCTCTGCTGACGTACCGTCACAAGCGACTGGGCGACCAGCTGGTCGAGCTGCTCGACCGTGGCGAGGAGGTCGTCACCCGGCTCGCCCGCGACCGCGTGCGCGTGCTCGGCGGTGAACCGCCCGGAGAACACCGAGAGACGCTCGAACACCCGCTTGGCGGGATCCGGCAGGCGGCCGTACGACCACTCGATGGCCGCCTCCAGGCTGCGGTGGCGCTCCGGGCCCCGGTCCCGGCCGCGGCTGAGCAGGTCGAGCCGGTCGTCGAGGTGGCCGAGCACCTCACGCGGCGTCAGGCTGCGTAGTCGGGCCGCGGCCAGCTCGATGGCCAGGGGCAGCCCGTCGAGATGGCGGCACAGGGTGACGATCGCGTCCGGGTCGGCCGTGAGATCCACGTCCGCACCGGCGGCCGCCGCCCGCTCAAGGAGCAGGCGTACGGCGGGCGATCGTGCCGCGTCGTCGGCGGTGGCGCCGGACGCCGGGAGTGCCAGCGGGCCCAGGGGCAGTACGTGCTCGCCGGGGATGCCCAGTGCCTCCCGGCTCGTGGCCAGTACGCAGATCCCGTGGCAGCGGTCCACCAACCGGGAGACGGCGTCGGCCGCCGCGTCGAGCAGGTGCTCGCAGTTGTCGACGAGGAGCACGCGGACCGCCTCACCGATGCCGATGAGCGCCGTGTCCAGCGAAGGGAACCCCAGCGTGTCGGCCAAGGCGAACTCCACGGCCGCCGGGTCGTCGACGGCTCCGAGGTCGCACATCACGACCGGTCGCGTCTGTTCGGAGGCGGCCACCGCCTGCGCGAGCCGCGTCTTGCCGACGCCGCCGACCCCCGTGACGGTGACCACCGGGCTCCGGGCGAGCAGCGCGCGCACGGCATCCAACTCGGTCTCGCGGCCGAGCAGTTCCCGCGCCGTTCGCAGCGCCATGCCGCACCCCCCGGACCGTGCCGGTCTGCCTTCGCTCGCAGTATGGCCAGCCTGAGCTCCGTACAGAAGGGTCCAGCGCTGTACAAAAGGGGCCAGGAGAAGACACGCCGAGTGTCCCGGGAGAGGTGTCAACTCCTGGGAAAGCTGCGGCCCGGGTGCCTGCCCGGGGCAGCCTTCCGGATGCCCCGGGCCGCGGCTCAGTCGCTTCTCACCCCGGTCAGCGCACTGAGAAGGTGGACAGACGGATGCCGTCGCCGAGTACCAGGTACACGTCCTGGCGTCCCTTGGCCGCGCTCGTGAGGTCGGCGGTCACGGTCTCGTAGGTGTACGGAGATCCGGTGCCGCCGGCCTGGGCTGTACCCACCAGGGTGCCCGTCGGCGACCCCAGCCGGACCTCGACCTTCCCGGCCGCGCCCGCCACCCGCGCGCTGAACTTGGCGGCCCCCGAACCGAGTTGGCTGTCCTTGAACTTCAGCCAGGCCCCACCCGACGTCGCGCCCACAGCGGTCCCGCGGACCTTCGACTCGTCCACGAGCCGCACGCCCTCATAGTCGTCGAAGTTCTCCGCTCGGGTGACCCGCGAAAGATCCCGCGCCGGAATCGTCTCGCCCCGCACCTTCAGCGACGTACGAGAGCGGATGTCCTCGGAGGATGCGCCGACGAGAACGTCGTAAGTCCCGCTTTCCACCACCCACTTGGACCGCGTGACATCCCAGTGCGCGAGGTCGTCCGCAGCGAGCTTCAGCTTGACCGTCTTCGTCTGGCCGGGCTTCAGCGAGAGCCGCTGGAAGGCCTCCAGCTGCTTCAGCGGCTGCTTGTCGCGCGAGGCACGCTGATGGGTGTAGAGCTGCACGACCTCGTCCCCGGTCCGCCGCCCGGTGTTCGTGACGGCGACCTCGTAGCCGTCGGAGACTCGCTTCAACTCCCCGTAGCGGAAAGAGGTGTACGAGAGCCCATAGCCGAACTCGTACAGCGGATCGCCCTTGAAGTACTGGTACGTGCGGTCGTGCTTGATGTTGTCGTACTCAAGGATGGAGGGGAGGTCGGACTCCGACCGGTACCAGGTCTGGGTGAGACGGCCCGCCGGGTTCACGTCGCCGAAGAGGACGTCGGCGAGGGCGTTGCCGGTCTCCTGGCCCGCGTGGGTGGTCCACAGCAGAGCCGGGACCTCCTTCTGGAGGTCGCCGATGGTGGTCGGGTAGCTGTTCTCGACGACCACGACCGTGTTCGGGTTGGCCGCGCGGACCGCCTTGACCAGGGCTTCCTGGGCCGGCGCCAGGCTCATGTCCTCGCGGTCGTCGTTCTCGCGGCCGTTGATCGCCGGCATGGACCCGACCACCACGACCGCCGTGTCCTTGCCCTTCACCGCCGCCACGGCCTCCTCCGTACCGCTGCGGACGACGTCCTTGGTGTAGCGGGCGGCCTCCTCCTTGGACACGAGACCGAGGGTGCCGTCAGCGCCGGCCGGGCCGAGGTAGACCGGGTTCGACCACCAGGGTTCCCTGGTCTCGTAGCCCGCGTAGCGGAGCAGGTACGTGCCGTCGGCCTGCTCCTCCAGCGCGAACTGCTGCTGCACGAACCAACCACCTGGCTGCACCTGGTCGTTGACGAATCCCGACCCCTTGGCGCCGACGTACTTGCCGTTCGCCGCCGACCTCAGCGTCACGATGCCGGCACCCCAGTCGAAGACGTCGAACTGAGCCTGGGTCTCGGCCCCACCGGACGCGGTCTCCTTCAAGGGCTCGCCGTCGGCGTCCGATCCCGCCGTCACGTACTTGCCGTTCTCCGCGTTCTTCAGCGCGATCCGGTCCACGCCCTCGCTGCCGGCCACCGGGGCACCGAGCTTCGCGGCGATGCCCTCCTTGGGGGTGACCGCGTACGGCAGCGTGCCGGAGTACCAGTCGGTGTAGAGAGTGTCGGCGAGCGGGCCGACCACGGCCACGTTCTTCGCCGATGTCTTCAGGGGCAGGGCGCCGCCCGAGTTCTTCAGCAGCACAGTGGCATCGGCCGCCGTCTTCCGCGCGAGCTTCTGATGCGCCGGGCTGTTCACGACCGACTTGTCGATGGAGCCGTACTTGCCGCCGCCCGGGTCGAACTCGCCGAGCCGGACGCGGATGCTCAGGATGTGCCCGGCCGCCGTATCGACGTCCGACTCCTTCAACTGGCCTGCAGAAACAGCAGACTTGATCGCCGAAGTCGTCGGTACGGAGTTCGCGTCGTCCGTCGTGAAGCTGTCGATGCCCGCCTTCAGCGCGGCCGCGTTCCCCTCGGCCAGGGTGTCGTAGTACTTCTGGCTGCCCGTGCCGGTCAGGTTGTTGGGCGCGTAGGCGTCGGTGACGTTCAGCAGGTCGTACGAGGACCAGGTCCGCACGTCGTCGTCGAGGGCCGGATTGACCGTCGTCGGGCGGCCGTTGACCAGGTTGTACGAGGACATCACGCCCGTGGCCGCGTCCGCCTCGATCGCCGGCCTGTACGCCTGCTCCTCGTACTCCTTCAACACGCGCGGGCGCAGGTCGGACGACGTGGTCGTGCGGTCGACCTCGTTGTTGTTGCCGAGGAAGTGCTTCAGCGTCGGAGCCGTCTTGAGGTGGTCGGGGTCGCCGCCGGTCAGGCCCGTGCCGTACGCGGTGGCCAACGAACTCGTCAGATGCGGGTCCTCGGAGTAGCCCTCCTCGTTGCGCCCCCAGCGCGGGTCGCGCAGCGGGTTCACCACGGGCGCCCAGAGGTTGAGGCCCCAGCCGGCCGGCCGCTCCTGCTGGAAGCCGCGCGTCTCGTCGCCGACCGCCGAGCCCACGCGCTTGATCAGCGACGGGTCCCAGGTCGACGCGAGCCCCACGGCCTGCGGGAAGACGGTGGCCTCGCCGAGCCAGGCGACCCCGTGCAGGGCCTCGGTGCCGGTCTTGAACGACTTGATGCCGAGGCGCGGGATCGCGGGCTGGTACTGGTGGAGCAGGGAGATCTTCTCGTCGAGCGTGAGCCGGCCGAGGAGGTCGTCCACGCGTCGGTCCACGGGGAGCTTCGGATTGCGGAAGGCGTATGCGGGGTCGTCCGCCGCGGCCGTTCCGGTGGCGGTGACGCCGAGTCCTGCGATCAGTGTCAGTGCCAGGACGGGGACGGCCCGGCTGACGGTGGTTCTGTGGCTTCTCTTGCGTTTCATGAAACCGCTCCTTCAACTAAGCATTCGCTGGAAGGGGGTTCGGAAGCTGCGGGCCGTCTGTGGCTGGTCGCGCAGTTCCCCGCGCCCCTAAGGGGCGCGGCTGTCGTGGGCCTCTTCAGGGCCGCCGGGCCGTGCTCTCCCGTACCGTCAGCCGCGGCGGCAGCAGCGTGGCCTCCGGTACGGTCGCGCCGCCCAGCTTCTTCATCAGCAGCTCGACCGCCCCGGTGCCCACCTCGGCGGACGGTATGGCCACCGAGGTGACGGGGACCCGGAGACCACCGGCCAGCTCGTCCGGGCAGATCGCGGTGACGGACAGATCGCCGGGCACGCGCAGGCCGAGCTGCTCGAAGGCGTCGATGAGGGGTTCGACGATCGGCTCGTTGTGGACGACGACGCCGGTCAGCGCCGGCTGCTCACGCAGGAGCTGCTCGGCGACCTGCCGGGCCGCCGCGGGCACCGCCTCGCACGGGTGCACCGAGGAGGACAGCCCGTGCCGGTCGGCCGCCGCGGTGAAGCCCCGTACGACGCGCTGGGCGAAGCCGGTCTCCCGTACGTACACCTCCGGCGGCGAGCCCACGAGTGCGATCACCCGGTGGCCGAGGGCCGCCAGGTGCTCGACGCAGACCTCGCCCGCCGCCTGGAAGTCCAGGTCGATGCAGGTGAGGCCCTTGGGCTCGGACGGGAAACCGATCAGCACCGAGGGCCGGTCGAGGGCGCGCAGCAACGGCAGCCGCCGGTCGTGGAGCTGGACGTCCATCACGATCAGCGCGTCCACGAGCGCGGTGTCCGCGACCCGGCGCAAGCCGTCCTCGCCCTCCTCCTGGGTGAGCAGCAGCACGTCGTGGTCGTGGCGGCGTGCGGTCGTCACCACGGACACCGCGAACTGCATCACGACCGGCACATGGATGCCCGCCCGTAACGGCACGACCAGCGCGAGCACATTGGACCGGCTGCTGGCCAGTGCCCGCGCGCCCGCGTGCGGCCGGTAGCCCAGCTCGCGGATGCTGGCCTCGATCCGCTGCCGGGTCTCCTCGGAGATCGGGCGCTTGCCGCTCAGGGCGTACGAGACGGTGCTGGGGGACACGCCCGCGTGCCGGGCCACGTCGGTGATCTTCACCATGATCAGCCCCGCTCCTGCTCGGCTGCCAGCTCGAGGGAGAGGAAGCCGGTCCCGGCCTTCGCCCGCACCGTCCGTCCGCCGGCGGCCAGTCCCCAGGGCGCCGAAGGATCACTCGACGAGGCCCGCAGGGTGTCCCCTTCGCGGACGACGGTGAAGGTCACGCCGTCCACCGGCACCGTGACCTGGGCGCCGCGTTCCAGACCGTAAGCGTGCAGGGTGACCCCGTCCGCGTACGGATAGTCGGGCCGGTCCTCGACGGCGCCGACCGGAATCACCGCACCGGGTCTGACCAGCAGCGGCACGCTGGAGAACCCGTGCTTCTCGCGCACCCAGCGCGGCCCGGTCACCGTCTGCCCGCTGAGGAAGTGGGTCCAGGTGCCCTCGGGGACGTAGTACGACACATCCCCGTCGTCGGAGAACACGGGCGCGACCAGCAGATCGGGCCCGAGCATGTACTGCCGCTCCAGATGCGCACACCCGGGGTCGTCCGGGAACTCCAGGACCATCGCCCGCATCATCGGCACCCCCTCCGCGTGGGCGGCGCGGGCAGCCTCGTACAGATAGGGCATGAGGCGGAGCTTCAGCCGGGTGAACAGCCGCAGGACGTCGACGGCCTCCTCGTCGAAGAGCCACGGCACGCGGTACGACGACGACCCGTGCAGGCGGCTGTGCGAGGACAGCAGTCCGAAGGCGAGCCACCGTTTGAAGAGGGCGGGTGTCGGCGTGCCCTCGAAGCCGCCGATGTCATGGCTCCAGTAGCCGAAGCCGGAAAGGCCGAGGGACAGCCCGCCGCGCAGCGACTCGGCCATCGACTCGTACGTCGCCTCGCAGTCGCCGCCCCAGTGCACGGGGAACTTCTGGCTGCCGGCGGTCGCCGACCGCGCGAAGACGACGGCTTCGGACTCTCCCCGGTGCTTGCGCAGCACGTCGAAGACGGTGCGGTTGTAGAGGTACGTGTAGTAGTTGTGCATCCGCTCCGGGTCGCCGCCGTCCGCGTACGCCACGTCGACCGGGACCCGCTCGCCGAAGTCGGTCTTGAAGCAGTCGACGCCCTGCGCGAGCAGTGCCTCCAGTTTCGAGGCGTACCAGTCGCGGGCGGCCGGGCTCGTGAAGTCGACCAGTGCCATCCCCGGCTGCCACAGGTCCCACTGCCAGACACTGCCGTCCGGCCTCTTGAGCAGATGGCCGAGGGCCCGTCCCTCCGCGAACAGCGGCGAGCGCTGCGCGATGTACGGGTTGATCCACACGGAGATGTGCAGTCCGCGTTCCTTGAGCCGCTTGAGCATGCCCTCCGGGTCGGGGAAGACCCGCGGGTCCCACTCGAAGTCGCACCAGTTGAACTCGCGCATCCAGAAGCAGTCGAAGTGGAAGACGGAGAGGGGGAGTTCGCGCTCCTTCATGCCCTCGATGAAGGACGTGACGGTGGCCTCGTCGTACGAGGTGGTGAAGGACGTCGACAGCCACAGCCCGAACGACCAGGCGGGCGGGAGGGCCGGACGGCCGGTGAGCGCCGTGTACTTGCGGAGGATGTCCTTCGGGGTCGGGCCGTAGATGACGTAGTACGTCAACTGCTGTGTCTCGGCGCTGAACTGCACCCGCGAGACCGTCTCCGAGCCGACCTCGAACGACACCCGCCCCGGATGGTCGACGAAGACGCCGTAGCCCGCGTCCGTCAGATAGAACGGCACGTTCTTGTACGCCTGTTCCGTGGCCGTGCCGCCGTCGGCGTTCCACATGTCGACGACCTGGCCGTTCTTGACCAGCGGCCCGAAGCGTTCGCCGAGACCGAAGACGTTCGTGCCCACGCCCAGGTTCAGCTGCTCCCGCAGATAGTGGCCGCCCTCGGCGTCCCGCATGATGCCCATGCCCTTACGGCCGCTGCTGGTGAGGCTGCGGCCGTCGGCGAGGAAGTCGATGTGCCAGGGGCCGCCGCGCGAGACCTTGACGGAGAGGGCGCCCGCGGTGAGGGTCGCGTACTCGTCGTCGTACGACGCCACGGCCGCGAACTCCTCCTTGCTGACCTCGAATCGGGGCCCGCGCGGCTCCTCGCCCTCGAAGTGTGTGAACGTCACGCCGATGACATCGGGCATCGGCGCGTGCGCGCTGATCGTCACGACCGGTCCCTTCAGCAGGTCGCCGCGGTGGCGGATGGGCTGGGTCGGCGCGTGGATCTCCAACGTGCCCTGCTCGGCGGCGACATCGAGGACCTCGACCGGATGGGCCGCGGTCACACCCTCGCGCAGCAGCCAGTAGCCGTCGCTGAACTTCACTGGCACACCCCTTGTTTGACGGTCACTTGGCGGTCACTTGACGGCACCCACGGCGATGCCGCGGGTGAGCGTCCGCTGGAAGAGGAGGAAGAAGACGATCGCCGGGAGCACACCGAGCAGGGCGGCCGCGTTGGTCATCGTCGCGTCCATCAGGCGCTGGCCCTGGAGCACACCGAGTGCCACCGACACGGTCTGGTTGTCGTTGGAGATCAACATGACCAGCGGCAGCAGGAACTCGTTCCAGGTCCAGATGAAGAAGAGGACCAGCAGCACCCCGATGGTCGGGCGGCTGACGGGGACGACGATCCGCCACAGCACCTGCCACTTGTTCGCCCCGTCGATCCGGGCGGCCTCGATGATCTCGCGCGGGAACTGCCCGAGAATGGACGACAGCAGATACGTACCGAAGGCCGCCTGGATCACCGTGAACACGATGATCACGCTCAGCCGGGTGTCGTAGATGCCGGCTTCCTTGCTCAGGTAGTAGATCGGGTAGACCAGCGCCTCCTGCGGCAGCATGTTCGCCAGCACGAAGAACGCGAGGACCCAGGTGCGGCCCTTGATCCGGCCGATGCCGATCGCGTACGCGTTGAGGACGGACAGGACGACGGCGCCGAGCGCGACGGACCCGCTGATGAGGACCGAGTTGATGAGCTTCTGCCCGAAGTCGACGCGTTCCCAGAAGTCCTTCAGGCCGTCGAGGTAGAGCCCTTCGGGCAGGCTGAGCGGGCCGTTCGCCGAGTACTCGGCGGGCGACTTCACCGCGTTGACCGCGACGATCAGAAAGGGCAGGACCATGAACAGGGCGCCGATGACCAGGGCGACGAGGATGGGATAACGGCGTACGGCGGTCATACTCGAAGCCCTTCCTCGGCGTCCTCCGCGCGGGTCTGGAGCTTCAGGCCGACCAGGGCCAGCGCCAGAATGATCACGGTCAGCACGGTGGAGATCGCCGCGCCGTAGCCGACCTGCGTCTTCTCGAAGAACGTGGTGAAGGAGAAGTACGACGGCACATTGGTCTCCCCGCCGGGACCGCCCTTGGTGAGCACGTACACCGCGCCGAACACCTTGAGCGCGGCGATCGTGCACCACAGGAGGACGACGTAGATCTCGGGGCGGATCTGCGGCAGCGTGATGTGCCAGAACCGCCGCCACCATCCGGCGCCGTCCAGCTCGGCGGCCTCGTACAACTGCGGGTCCACGCGCTGGAGTCCGGACATGAAGACGACCAGCGGGAAGCCGATCTGCACCCAGACCATGACGCCCATGACGCTGTAGAGCGCGAAGTCGGGGTCGCCGAGCCAGTCCTGCTGGAAGCCTTCGAGACCGACGGCCTTCAGGAGCTCGTTCAGCGAGCCGTTCTCCGGCGCCAGGATCCAGCTCCACACGATGCCCGCGACCGCGATGGGCAGCACCTGCGGAAGGTAGAAACAGGCGCGCAGGACGGCCGCCGTCCTCGTCCCGAAGTGCTTGCCGACGAAGTCGAACAGCGCGGCGGCGAGGACGAGTCCGACGGCGGTCGGTACGGCGGCCATGGCGACGACCATGAAGAGGCTGTGCCGGAACGAGGCCCAGAACTCGCTGTCGTCCATCAGCTCGCGGTAGTTGGCGAGGCCGGACCACTCCGGGGTACCCACGCCCTGCCAGTCGGTGAAGCTCACCCCCGTGTTCATCAGGAACGGCACGACGACGACCACGAGGAAGGCGAGCACTCCGGGGAGCAGGAACAGGGCGTACGAGTCACGGGGGCGGCGCGGGCGCCGGGTTCCGGAGTGCTTTTCGACGACCCGCCCGCCCCGTTCGACGGTCACCGTCATTGCTTCGGTACGTCCTTGTCGTACGCCTCCTGGAGCGCCGTGAGGTAGTCGTCCGGTGAAGCGCTTCCCGTGATCAGCTTCTGCGTCTCGGAGACGAGGACGTCGTAGAAGCCGGGGACGGGCCAGTCGGGATAGAAGGCCAGACCCTCCCTGCCCGTCAGGGTGTCGAAGTTCGCGATGAGCGGCTTGGCCTTCGGGTCCGTGATGGCGGACGCGTCGGCGGCGACCGGTACACCGCCCTTGTTGCCGAGCAGGTTCTGGATCTTCTTCGACATGGTGATGTCGATGAAGTCGTACGCGAGTTCCTTGTTCTTGGCGCCCTTGGGCACGACCCAGAGGTTGCCGCCGGAGCCGAGGGTCAGGTCCGAGCCCGGCCACAGGAAGGTGCCCCAGTCGAACTTGTTCTCCTCGGCGAAGCGGCCGTACCACCAACTGCCGGAGAAGAGGATCGGGTTCTTGCCGCCGATGAAGGCGGTGCCCGCGTCCTCGGCCTTCGCGCTGGTGGAGTCCTTGCTGATGTATCCCTTCTTCACCCAGTCCGCGAAGGTCTCCGCGCCGTACGTCCAGGCCGCGTCGTGGAAGTCCGTCTTGCCCTTGTAGAGCTGCAGACTGTCGACCCAGGCGCGGTCCGCCTTGGAGAGCGCCAGCTGGTAGAGGTACTGGTGGGCTATGTACTCGGCGCCGGAGTTGGCGAGCGGGGTGACGCCCTCGTCGGCGAACTTGTCCATGGCGGCCGTGAGTTCTTCGAAGGACGTGGGCTCCGCGATGCCGTGCTTCTTGAAGAGGTCCTTGTTGTAGAACACCGTCGCGTACTCGGCGTAGTTGGGAATCCCGTACCAGTTGCCGGAACCCATCACGCCGTCGGCGCTGTACTGGCTGGTGGTGCGCACACCGGCGCTGATCTTCTTGTCCCAGCCGCGCTTGGTGGCTTCGCCGGTGAGATCGGTGAGGAGCCCCTGCTTGGAGAGGAGTCCGGCCGTCGCGTTGCCCTTGTTGTACTCCATGACATCGGGGGCGTCGTCCGAGTTGAGGACCATCGGGGCCGTCTTCTGGATCTGTTCGAAGCCCTTCTCCTCGAACTTCACCTTGACGCCCGGATGCGTCTTCTCGAACTCCTTGATGGCCTCGGCCCAGGCCACGCCCATCGCGCTGTTCGGTGCTTCGTAGTGCCACAGCTTCAGCGTCTTCCCATCGGAAGACCCACTGTCCGAGTCGCCGCAGGAGGCCAGCAGCAGGGCTCCGCTCAGAGCCGCCGCGGCTACCGCCACCACACGCCTTCGTGCCGTCAACATCCAGTGCCTCCAGGGGAGTCGGATGGCTCACTGTCCCGGTGAGTCGTCGCTCATCACGTTGTGCGTCGTGCAGGTCACGCTCGTAGTGGGGGGACGTCACGCAGCGTCCATCGAATCGATTCGATACGTGATGTCGAAGCGCTTCGACGGGGGAAGGTATGTGGCGGCTGTGAACGAGTCAATGGGGTGCGCGCGGATTGGGTGAATTGGGGAGCGGGTCTGTGGTGGGGGCCGGCCGGGGTGGGCGGCTCTTCCCAGGTGAACGGTGCCGCAACAGCCGCTGAACTGTTCGGTGCCAGAGGCAACTAACTACCTGGCCTCACAAGTCACACCTGCTGCACAGACCACAACTGCCTCATGGAGGTCATGTAATGCGTTCTCACCTCGTCAGCCGCCGCATGTTACGCACCGCTTCGACGCTGACGCTGGCTCTCGGCGCGGGCCTTGCCCTGCCGACAGCCCTGGCCACGACAGCCGGCGCCGCGGAGTCGTCGGCCACCGCCGAGGTCAACTCCAGCGGCTGGGAGCTTTCCTACACGGCCGCCGCCGGCCAGATGAACAACGTGCTCGTCGACGAGTCGTTCACCGACGGCTCCAAGGAAACCATCACCTACGTGATCGAGGACGTCGTCCCGATCAGCGCGGGGAACGGCTGCGTCCACCCCGACCCCGCGGACCGGGCCAAGGTCTCCTGTACGGTCGCCGCCCTGGACAGCCAGTCCCCGTACGCCACCATGCGCATGGACCTCGGCGACGTCTGGGACAGCGTTGCCATCACCAACTCCACCGACCAGGCCTTCCACACCAACGCGATCGACCTGGGCCCCGGCAACGACCGGCTGACCCACACCGGCCCTGTCGACGGCAATGCCGTCCGGGGCGGGGCGGGTGACGACATCATCACGGCGGGCGTGGCCGCGATGGTCTTCGGCGACGACGGCAACGACACGATCACCACCAACGGCGACATCACGCAAGGCGGCGCGGGCAACGACCTGATCCAGGGTGGCCCGGACACCCAGTTCCTGTACGGCGACGACGGCAACGACACGCTCCGCGGCGGGGACGGCGACGACTTGCTGTACGGCGGCAGGGGCAACGACATCCTTTACGGCGACAGCGGTTTCGACCAGATCTGGGGCAACACCGGCGACGACGAGCTGTACGGCGGTCCCGACACGGACACGCTCTCCGGCGGCGCCGGCAGGAACATCGTCGTGCAGGACTGACGGTGACCGTCGAGCAGGACTGACGGTCCTCGTCCAGCAGGACTCACGGTCATCGTCCAGCAGGACTCACGGTTCTTGCTGCCCAGGGAGCTGCCGGGTCGGCCGCGCGGTTCCCTGGGCCGTTCCCCGGGCCGTTCCGTGGGTGGTCCCCACGTCAGCCTCTGCCGAGATCCACTCGCCAGTCGTTCGACATGATCCAGTGGCCCTTCGGGTACTCGAATTCGACCGCACCGAGCAGCTCGAACCCGGCCTTGCGACAGACGGCGTTCGACGCGGAATGGTCCACGCTCGGAAACGCATGAAGGTACTGATGCTCTCCGGCAGCCCGCGCTGCTTCGATGACCGCACGGGCGGCCTTCGCGGCGAGGCCCCGTCCCTGGAACTCGGGCAACACGCCCCAGCCCGTCTCCCACACCTCCCTGTCACGCCACACCCGCTCCCAGTAGCCGATCGAGCCGACGGTGTCGCCGGTGTCCGCCAGCGTGACCCGGTACATCCGACCGCGCTCGAGGCCGACGTAGCGCTGATGCCGTGACACCAGCTTCTCTTCGGTCTCCGGACCACCCAAGTGGGCCGTCATCTCAGGGCTGTTGACCCTCTGGAGCAGCCAGAAGTCGCCTTCGGCCCAGGGCTCCAGCTTCACCTGCCGCGCGTCCGTGGTGTCCATGGTCGAGTCCATGGCGGCCACACTAGGACGGAGGTCTGACAACGGCAGGGCGCGCTTGACCGATGGCGAGTTCGACGATCTTCCGGGCTGTGCCGGCGGGATCGACGATCTGGTGCAGGTGCGTGCCGGGCAGGTGGGCGACACGCCAGCCGCGTTCGCGTGCGTCGGCGGCCACGGCATCGTACGGAGGGCCGAACAGCAGGTAGGAGCAGGGGTGGTCGTCCCAGCCGTCGGGGACCGGGATGTGCTGCTCGTAGTAGGACAGGGGCAGCGCGGGCTGCTCGGCGACGACCCTCTGGCGCATCGTGGGATCGGGGAACATGGGCGCGATGTCGGCCTCGTCCCACCAGTCGGTCCAGCGGGGCAGCATGCCGTTCACCGCCATGGAGCGGAGGACCTTCAGCAGCTCGGGTGGGACGACAGGCGTCGATGCCGTACGGGCCGGCAGCGCGGCGTCGACGAAGACCGAGCCGGTCACCGGATGGTCGAGGCCCGAGCGGATCACCGGGAGGAACAGCCCCGCGTTGCTGTGCGCGACAAGAACGAGCGGTTGGTCCGCCGGGATCTTCCCGATGCTGTCACGGACGGCGTCGACGACGCGGGGCCAGAACGGTGGCTCGCCGGTGCCCACGTGCAGCAAGGACGGCACCCGCACCTGGTGTCCCGCGGCGGTCAGCTGTTCGGCCACCGGCTGCCAGGTGGAGGGGCCCACGGACGGACTGTGCACGAGAACGAAGACTGGCCGCATGCGGGCATTCTGTCCTCACGCCGCCGGCGCTCGCGACCGTGTCGGCCGACAGCAGAACACCGCGGCAACGAAGCCCGCGTCGGCCATTCCCCGAGAACGGCCGGGGTCGAACCAGTCGGTTCGACCCTTCAACTCTCCTGGCTCACAAGGCTACTGTGGCTCGGACATCCGTACGATCCACGGGAGGCGGCGGACCATGGCGACGGCGACCGCGAGCGTACAGGCGCCGATCGTGGCGGGGACGCCACTGCTCGGGTCGATGAGCAACCTCCTGAGCGATCCGCTGGGAGCGTATCTGTGGGCGCGGAGCGAGTACGGCGACGTGGTGCGCTTCCGAGCCGGTCCGCCCGGCCTGCGTGCGAACCTCTACGCCGTCTTCTCGGCCGAGGGCGCGCAGCAGGTCCTGGCGACGGAGGCCGCCAACTTCCGTAAGGACAACGTCTTCTACGAGGAACTGCGGGTGACGGTCGGCAACGGGCTGCTCACCAGCCAGGACGCCACCTACCTCCGCCAGCGCCGCCTCGTCCAGCCGCTGTTCACCCGGCGCCGGGTGAACGGCTACGCGGACCAGGTCGCGCAAGAGGCGGCCGCCTTGGCCGACACCTGGCGAACAGCGGGAACAGGCGCGACGACAGGCGCAACAACAGACGCAACGGTGGAACTGATCGGCGAAATGCGCCAGTTCGCGCTCCGCATGGTCGGCCGGATTCTCTTCGGTACGGACGGGGAGAAGGCGTTCGAGGTGATCGAGCGCACGATGCCCCAGCTCCAGGAGTACTCGATGAAGCGGGGCTTCTCGCCGGTCAGGACGCCGCGTTCGTGGCCCACGCCCGCCAACCGCCGCGCCGAGCGCAACCAGGCCGAGCTGTTCGCGCTCTGCGACGGCATCATCGAGAACCGCCGCGGACGGCGGGGCGACGACTCACAGGACGGCACCGGCCGGACCGACGACCTGGTCACCCTCCTGGTCCACGCCGAGAACGCCGAGGACGGCAGTCTCGACGCCGCCGAACTCCGCGAGCAGGTACTGATCTTCCTGCTCGCCGGCCACGAGACCACCGCCACCGCGCTCGCCTTCGCCCTGCACCTCCTCGCCCGCCACCCCGAGCAGCAGCGGCGCGTACGGGACGAGGTGGACCGCGTGCTCGGCGGGCCCGGCCCCGGCGGACGAGCGCCCACAGCGGCGGACATGGAGGCGCTGCCCTATCTGACGATGGTGCTGAAGGAAGCGATGCGGCTGTATCCCTCCGCACCCGTCATCGGTCGTCGCGCGGTGGCGGGCGCGGAGATCGACGGCGTACGCATCCCGGCCGGCGCAGACCTGCTCGTCAGCCCCTGGGTCACCCACCGCCACCCCGACTACTGGCCCGACCCGGAGCGCTTCGACCCCGAGCGCTTCACTCCAGAGGCGGAGGCGGGCCGCCCGCGCTACGCCTGGTTTCCGTTCGGCGGAGGGCCGCGCGCCTGCATCGGGCAGCATCTGTCGATGCTGGAATCGGTGCTCGGGCTCGCCGTGCTGCTCCAGCGTTACGAGTTCGAGGCAGCCGACGAGGAGGACGTTCCGCTCGGCGCGGGGGTCACCTTGATGGCACTGGGGCCCGCGCACTGCCGGATCACGCCCCGGTCGCCGGAGTAGCGCCCGAGCGGAACTCACCCCGACGACCTGGACACCTTCAGCTCCGCGAGACAGTCGTCCACCGCGCCGCGTGTGCAGTCACTGCGGGCGAGCCTGGCACCGAGCCGATCACAGCCACAATCGTCCAGAGCCGGAATCAGGGACGGAACCCGGGAACGACCGGAGCAGCACTCAGGGCTGGCCGCCCACGCCCTAAGGGTTGACCCCCGCGTTTCACCGAGCTGCTGGTTCCGCCGTCGCGAGGGCGATCAGCAAGGCCACCGCCGCCGCGGTGACCGGGACGGCGTACCCCGCGGCGGCCGACGCCTGCTCCACGACCCACCCGCCGGCGGCGGAACCGCATGCGATCCCGCCCAGCAATCCCGTCACCGCCAGTGTCATCCCCTCGTTCAACCGGCCCTCGGGCGTGCGGTGCTGGACCAGCGTCATGGCGGTGACCATCGTCGGAGCCGTGGCCGTCCCGGCCACCAGCAGCGCTCCGGCGAGGACCACCAGCGAACCCGTGAGCGTGGCGGCCAGAAGGGGCCCCGACATGAGGAGGGCCATCGCGGCGACGCTCCACGGGTAGCGCCGCTCGGCAGGCCCGGCCGGCTTCAGCACCCCGTACAGCAGACCGGCCGCACCCGAACCGGCCGCCTGGAGTGCGAGGATCACACCCGCCGCCGACCTGTGCCCCTGTGCGTCCGCGAACGCGATCGTGACGACCTCCATCGAGCCGAAGACGGTACCGGTCGCGAGGAAGCCGATCAGCAGAGAAGGCATGCCAGGTGCGCGCAGAGGAGATTTCGCCGCCGTACGAGACGGCCTCCGCACGGGCGGTTCCGTGGCGCTCTGGGCCGCGAAGACCAGTACGCCCGTCAGCATCAGCACCGCACCGACCAGCGTCCCCGCCTCCGGGAAGAACGCCCCGCACAGGAACGCGGCCAGCACAGGACCGAGCATGAAACACAGCTCGTCGGCGGCCTGTTCGAAGGAGTTCGCGGTGTGCAGGCCCGCCGGGTCGTCCTTCAGCAGGTGGGCCCAGCGAGCCCGGGACATGCCCCCGGTGTTGGGCGTCGTGGCCGTGGCGGCGTACGCGGCGAAGAGCGTCCAGTCGGGCGCCCCGTGGTGCACACAGAGCAGCAGCGCGAGTGAGCCCAGCGCCGCGATCGCCGTCGCGGGCACGGCGACCCGCGCCTGCCCGTGGCGGTCGACCAGGCGCGCCGTCCAGGGCGCGACGACCGCCGTCGCCGCCAGGCCGGTCGCGGTGACGGCACCGGCGAGGGCGTACGAATCCCTCGCTCCCGCGATCATGATGACGGCGCTGACGCTGAACATGCCCATGGGGAGACGGGCGATCAGATTCCCGATGGTGAAGGCACGGGTGCCGGGGATGGTGAAGAGGCGGCGGTAGGGGTTGCGGGCGTCGGACTTCCGTCCTGGTCCTGGCACCTTCCGCCGCGGTCCGAAGTCGGCGACCACCAGGCTGTCGGCGGTGACGGTGAGGACGGTCGTACGGCGATCAGGGGACTGTTGCGGCATGGACCAACCGTTGCCCCCTGCCCGACCACCGGTCCAACACCTACTCCGTACCGATTCACGCACCCGAGTTGTAAGTTCGCCGGATGCCGTCCTCTCCTGGTCCCGGCTCCGCAGCCGTCCCCCGTGCGGTCGACCCCCGCCTCCTGCGCGCCTTCCTCGCCGTCGCCGAGGAGCTGCACTTCACGCGCGCGGCTGCCCGGTTGTACGTCGCCCAGCAGGCCCTGAGCCGTGACATCCGGCGCCTGGAACGGGAGTTGAAGGCGGACCTCTTCGTACGCAATACCCGGCGGGTCGCGCTCACGCCCGACGGCGAGCGGCTGCTGCCGTACGCCCGCCGGGTGCTGGAGGCGCAGGACGCGCTGCTGGCCGCGTTCGGGCGGACGGAGGCCGAGCAGCGCCCCCTGCTCGTGGATGTGAACAGCCCGGGCCTGATCGGCGAGCGCATCCTGGCCCGGGCCCGCGAACTCGCTCCCGACTGCGAACTGATGGCCCGCTTCGAAAGCGGCCTCACCGGCGCCGCGGCCGAACTGCTCGCCGGGCGGCTCGACGCGTCCTTCGGCCGGTTCGCGGGCCTGGACCCGGCGATCCGCGACCGCCTGGAGCAACAGCCCGTACGGTACGAGCCGATGGCGATCGTGCTGCCCGAGGACCACCGCCTGGCCGCCCTGGACGCCGTACCGCTGGACGCTCTGGCCGGTGAGCACGTGTACGCCGGTGCCGGCAACCCCCGGACGCCGGAGTGGACCGACCTGGCCCGGCAGCTCTTCGAGGGACGCGGCATCGAGGTCGCCCCGCCCGCGCCGCTCGCCGTCGGCGCCCAGGAGTTCCAGCGGATCATGGCCAAGAAGCGAAACCCCGTCCTCGCCGTGGTGGATTTTCCGGCCATGCCGAAATCGTTACTGCGGCCCCTCGTCGACCCCGTTCCGTTATCACCTGTATCTCTGGTGTGGCGGAAGGGATGGATGCACCCTGCAATGGAGGCACTTCGTGCCGCCGCCGCGGAGCTGGCGGCGGCGGAGGGATGGCTCCATCGCCCCGCGGAGGGATGGATTCCGGCCACGGATGAGCTCATCATGGCGAAACGCACCTGACACGTGGCACACACGGAACTCCTACGTGCGCTACATTCATGGGCCGGGTGCGTTGTGGTATTAGGGGGGCGCCTGGATCGGGTGGGGGCCCGGTCCGGACAATCAAGTACGAAGTGCCCGGACTCGTACGCGCCCGATCGGTTCCCGTGGGGGGATGAACGTGCGCGTGGAGAAGTGGCGGGAAGACGCCCAACCGGATCGGCAGCATACCGACCGGCCGGACAGAGGCGGGGCATATCCGTCGACCCGCCGAGATGCGGGGGAGTCGTTCCATGGTGGTTCTGGCGACATATCGATGCCAAAGCAGCGAGACAGTGACAACAACGGACATCACATAGGCCGGCCGGAGCCCGCGCGCCCCGACGCCGACGTGCCCTCCTGGGCGGAGAGCACGGAGAGCGCGGAACCCGAGCACACCCATGACCCGCACGAGGTCACGGTCCAGCTCGACAATGTGGGGCGTCACCTGGACGACTGGCTGGTCCAGCAGGCCAAGGGTGCTCCGGGTGCTCAGGGCGACCAGGAGGGTTCGGACGGCCCGGTGTTCGTCGACGAGACGGGACGCCGCAGCCGCAGATACCGCCGTATCGGCATGGCCGTCGGCCTCACCTGCGCGGTCTACGCCGTCATCATCGTCGCCACGCTCATGTCGGGTAACTCCAGCGCGCCCTGGCTCCCGGTGCCGGGCAAGGCGGACAAGCCGGCCGGCAAGGTCGACAGTCCGACGCTGCCGCCCGAGTCCGCGGGTCCGTCCGGTTCGGCGAACCCCTCCTCCGGGCTGGTCCCGTCGGCCGGCGCCGGTACGTCGCGGGCGCCGGGCGCAGGCACCTCGCCGAGCACGTCGGCCAGCCCCTCGGATTCGGGCAAGCCCACCGACGCCGATCCCTCGCCGACCTCTTCGAAGCCGGCCCCGACCAAGAGCCCGACCGGGCCCGACCCCACGAAGGATCCCACCGCGGATCCCACGACGTCGCCAGACCCGGGCACGGACCCGGACCCGGATCCGGACCCGACCCTGTCCGACGACCCCGCGGATCCCCCGGCCGGAGACGACCCCGTCGCCGGCCCGGCGCCGACGGGCGGCACGATCCCCGTCGACCCGATCGGCGTCATCGACGACCCGATCGGCGTCGTCGACGTCATTGATGAGAGCCCCGCCCCGTCGACTCCGGAGAACTTCCTCTGATGGCATCTGGCAACCGCCGTCGCGGTTCGGCCTCCGGCGCAGTACGTCGTCGTCGCCTGCCCCTGCGTTATCTGCTGCCCTCGCTCGTCCTCGTCGCGCTGATGGCGATGCTGATGCTGCGCGGTTTCGTCCACAGCGAGATCCTCGCGGACTACCGCATCAACTCGCCGGCGGCTTCCGACAAGGTCCCGGAGGAGGTCCTGAACGGCGGCCCGGTCATCGACACGCGCCGCGGCAGCACCGACAGCCGGGACGTACGGGACCGCCGTATCGTCCTCACCTTCGACGACGGCCCGCACCCCGAGTGGACCCCCAAGGTCCTCGACGTACTGAAGAAGCACGACGCGAACGCGGTCTTCTTCATCACCGGCACCATGGCCTCGCGCTATCCGGACCTCGTCGACCGGATGGTCAAGGAGGGCCACGAGATCGGCCTGCACACCTTCAACCACCCCGATCTCTCCCTCCAGTCCCAGCGCCGCATCGACTGGGAGCTCTCCCAGAACCAGCTGGCGCTCGCGGGTGCCGCGGGTATCCGTTCCTCGCTCTTCCGGCCGCCGTACTCCTCCCACGCCGACGCCATGGACAACAAGTCCTGGCCGGTCACCGAGTACATCGGCAGCAAGGGCTACATCACCGTCGTCAACAACACCGACAGCGAGGACTGGCGCAAGCCCGGCGTCGACGAGATCATCCGCCGTGCCACACCCGAGGGCGACAAGGGCGCGATCGTCCTGATGCACGACTCCGGTGGCGACCGCTCGCAGACCGTGGCCGCGCTCGACAAGTTCATCCCGCAGATGAAGGACAGGGACTACGAGTTCGAGAACCTCACCGAGGCTCTCGGCGCGCAGAGCGCCCACACCAAGGTCACCGGCCTCGAGCTGTGGAAGGGCAAGGCGTGGGTGTACGCGGTCCAGGCCTCGGAGAAGACGACCAGCGTCCTTGTCGTCGGCCTCGCGATCATCGGCGTCCTCGTCTTCGCCCGCTTCGGCCTGATGCTCCTGCTCTCCGCCGTCCACGCCCACCGCGTACGCCGGCGCAACTTCCGCTGGGGCCGCAGCCCCATCACCGAACCGGTGTCGGTGCTGGTTCCCGCGTACAACGAAGCCAAGTGCATCGAGAACACGGTGCGTTCGCTGATGGCCAGCGAGCATCCCATCGAGGTCATCGTCATCGACGACGGTTCGAGCGACGGCACGGCCCGCATCGTGGAGGGCCTGCGCCTGCCGAACGTACGCGTCGTGCGCCAGATGAACGCGGGCAAGCCGGCCGCGCTCAACCGCGGTATAGCGAACGCCCGTTACGACCTCATCGTGATGATGGACGGCGACACGGTCTTCGAACCGGCGACGGTCCGCGAGCTGGTACAGCCCTTCGCCGACCCGAGCGTGGGCGCCGTCGCGGGCAACGCGAAGGTCGGCAACAAGAACTCCCTCATCGGCGCCTGGCAGCACATCGAGTACGTGATGGGCTTCAACCTCGACCGCCGCATGTACGACATCCTGCGCTGCATGCCGACGATTCCGGGCGCGGTGGGGGCGTTCCGGCGCTCGGCCCTGGAACGCGTCGGCGGCATGAGCGACGACACGCTCGCCGAGGACACGGACATCACGATGGCGATGCACCGGGACGGCTGGCGCGTCGTGTACGCGGAGGACGCCCGCGCCTGGACCGAGGCCCCCGAGTCGGTCCAGCAACTGTGGTCCCAGCGCTACCGCTGGTCGTACGGCACGATGCAGGCGATCTGGAAGCACCGCCGCGCGATCATCGAGAAGGGCCCCTCGGGCCGCTTCGGCCGCGTGGGCCTGCCGCTGGTCTCCCTGTTCATGGTGGTGGCACCGCTGCTGGCCCCCCTGATCGACGTGTTCCTCTTGTACGGGCTCATCTTCGGCCCCACCGGGAAGACGGTCGTCGCCTGGCTGGGCGTCCTCGCGATCCAGGCGGTCTGCGCGGCGTACGCCTTCCGCCTCGACCGCGAACGCATGACGCACCTCATCTCCCTGCCGTTGCAGCAGCTCCTCTACCGCCAGCTCATGTACGTCGTCCTCCTCCAGTCCTGGATCACCGCCCTCACCGGCGGCCGCCTGCGCTGGCAGAAGCTGCGGCGCACGGGCGTGGTGGGGTCGGCGCCCGGCGCGATCCCGGCACAGCGGGCGAGTGGGGATGAGCGGAGGCCGGTGGGATGACCCACGGGTATCACGGGTATACGGACGAGCCGGTGCCCTCCGGGACCGGCGCGGCGGCGTCAGGGGCGGGGCCGGTGCCGGGTTCCGTGCCGCCGGAGTCGATGTCGCCGTACGGGGCGGCGTCCGCGTCCGAGAACGAGTACTGGACGTCGTACGAGCAGACGTACGAGCAGACGTACGGGCAGACGTACGGGAATGCGCAGGTCCCGCAGGTCTCCCAGGTCCCGCATGCCATTCCCCAGCAGCGGTTCGATGAGACCCAGCCTCTGTCGGAGGTGCCGGTACCCGACCCCGAGACGGCGTCTCCTGCGCACGCACCCGGGACCCCGGACCCGGACCCGGACCCGGCCACAGCCCGGTCCCGGGCCTCGGCGGCGGCCGACCCCAAGCCGCAGTCACGGCCGGGCCGTGACCGCTATCTCGACCTCCTGCGCTCCCTGGCCCTGGTCCGCGTGGTCTTCTACCACCTCTTCGGCTGGGCCTGGCTGACGGTTCTCTTCCCGTCCATGGGCGTGATGTTCGCGCTGGCGGGCTCCCTGATGGCGCGCTCGCTGAGCCGCCCGGCATGGGGCGTGATCCGCGGTCGTATCCGCCGGCTCCTGCCTCCGCTCTGGGCGTTCAGCGCGGTGGCGCTCGCGATGATGTTCATCGGCGGCTGGAACCCGTCCAAGGACGCGGACGGCCTGGGCTGGCTGGGCCTGGTCAACTACGTCATCCCGATCGGCGCCCCGCCCTACCCCTGGCAGATCGGCTCCAAGTCGGGCCTGCTGGAAGAGACTTGGGCGGTCCAGGCGGCGGGCCCGCTCTGGTACCTGCGCGCGTACCTCTGGTTCGTGATCGCCTCGCCGCTGCTGTTGTGGGCGTTCCGCCGCGTCCCGTGGGCAACGCTGCTGGCTCCGCTGGCACTGACGGCCGTGGTCGGCACGGGACTGATCTCGATCCCCGGCGAAACGGGCAACGCCGTCACGGACTTCGCGGTCTACGGCGGCTGCTGGATTCTTGGCATGGCCCACCACGAGGGTGTGCTGAAGGAGATCCCCCGCTATGTGGTGGTCTCCTGCGCGGCCCTCGTGATGGCCTTCGGCCTGTGGTGGGCCTCGGGCCATCTGGGCCCCGACGGCTGGGACCTGAACGACATCCCCCTGGCCCAGGCCACCTGGTCCTTCGGTTTCGTCGCCATCCTGCTCCAGTACTCCCCGTCCTGGCAGGAACTCCCCGGCCGCCTGGCCCGCTGGGACAAACTGATCACCCTCTCCAACAACCGTGCCGTGACGATCTACCTCTGGCACAACCTCCTCATCATGGCCACGGTCCCCATCCTCGACCGCCTCTACGAACTCCCCTTCATGGACGACCGCCTGACCGGCGCCCTGGACACGACGTATCTGCTGTGGATGTTCGTCCTCGTCTGGCCCCTGATCGGCCTGGCGATCATGGGCGTGGGGTGGCTCGAGGACCTGGCGGCACAGCGTCGTCCCCGGCTTTGGCCGGACGGGTCGAAGAAGGGCGGAAGCCGGGGGCGGTCGCGGCCGCAGTCACGGCCGCAGTCACGGTCGAAGTCACGAGGGCGGGCCAGGGCGCGGTAGGTGCCGCGTACGGCTCATCGGCATCTGAGCCGGGTGCGCCGCATACGAACTGCCGGTGATCGTGCGTTCACAACAGCAGGTGGTCGAGGCAGAGGTTCAGCCCGGCCTCCAGATGTTCCGCGGAGCCGGTGGAGAGCAGGACGGTGACACCGCCTTGGACCGCGGCGATCACGGCCGCGGCCGTGCGGTCGGCGTCGAGGGCCGGGTTGGCCTCGCCGGTCGCCTGCGTGGCCTCGATACCGGCTCGGACGCACTCCTGCCACCGCCGCACCAGTTGCGCCGTGACGGACTGCGCGGCCGGGCTGTACCGGCCCACGTCGGCGATCAGCACCCCGAGCGGGCAGTGCAGCCCCTGGTCGCGGTAGCGCTCGACAATGAGGTCGCGCCACGCCTCCCAGGCCGCGCGTGAAGTGAGTTCGCTCAGGTACGGCTGCTGGTCGTCGAAAACACGCTCGGCTTCAAGTTCGGCGACCGCGAGCAGAAGCTGTTCCCGGCCTTCCGGGAAGTAATAGAACATCTGCCCTTTGCCGGTGCCGCTGCGCCGGCCCACGTCGTCAAGCGTGGTGGCGTTCGTGCCGCGTTCCCGGATCTCGGCTGCGGCGGCTTCGACAATACGCAGGCGGGTCGCGGCGCCTTTCCTCGTGGTCACCGCCCAGAGTGTACTTGCAGGTACATTTTTTGATACATACCTTCGGCCGCATGAAAGCAATAGTTGTCAGCGAAGCAGGGGGACCGGAGGTGCTGCAGCTGCGCGAGCGGCCGGCACCTCGTCCGGGCCCGGGAGAAGTCCTGGTGGACGTCCGCGTGGCGGGTGTGAACTTCTTCGACACCGCCATCCGCAGACAGGCCCTGGCCGAGGTGCCGGGCGCGGAAGGCGTCGGCGTGGTGGCGGAGACGGGCGAGGGTGTGCACGGGTTCGCCCCGGGTGACCGTGTCGCGTGGTTGACGATCAACAACCTCGGCAGTTACGCCGAGCAGATCGTGCTCCCGGCGAGCGGTGTCGTCCCGGTACCCGACGCCGTCGACGACGAGACGGCCGCGGCCTTGCTCGTGCAGGGGCTGACCGCGCACCACTTCGCCACCGTGTCCCACCCGGTGCGAGCGGGGGACGTCGCGCTCGTGCACGCCGCCGCCGGCGGGGTCGGGATGATGCTCACCCAGATCATCAAGGCCCGCGGCGGCACCGTGATCGGCCTGGTGTCGCGACCGGAGAAGGCCGAGCATGCCACCGACGCGGGTGCCGACCACGTCCTGGTCTCCACCGGTGACGCATTCGTCGAGCCGGTGCGCGAGCTGACCGACGGCGAGGGAGTGCACGTGGTGTTCGACGGCGCGGGCGCGACCACGTTCGCCGCATCGCTCCAAGTACTGCGCACGCACGGCACGATGGTGTTCTACGGGCCGCTGATCGGTGACGTGCCGACCATCGCGATGAACGACATCCCCCGCAGCACCCGCCTCACCTACCCCGTGACCGAGGACCATGTCCGCACCCCCGAGGAACTCGCGGCGCGCACAGCCGAACTGTTCGCGCTCGTCGAGAAGGGCGAGCTGATCGTCCGAATCGGCGGCCGCTACCCGCTGGCGGAGGCGGCGAGGGCCCACGCGGACATCGAATCGCGTACGACCACTGGGAAACTGCTGTTGATCCCGTGACCGGTGACCGGTGACCGGCGACGGGCGACGGGGGCCTCGGCTTTGGCCGAACGGGGTGAAGAAGGGAAGAAGGGGGGGAAGCCGGGGCGGTCGCGAGGCGGGCCAAGGCGCGGGTTCGGTCGATGAGCCGCATGCGAGGATGTCGCCCGTGACCGGATCGTCTTCCTCGCCTGTCGCCGAGGGCACGCCTCGCAACTCGGGCCTGGGTCCCCGTGCCGCAGCCGTGCTTGTGTTCGGCTCCTCGGCCGCAGTCCTGGTGGTCGAGATCGTCGCTCTGCGGCTGCTGGCTCCCTACCTCGGCCTCACCCTCGAGACCAGCACCATGGTGATCGGCATCGCCCTCACCGCGATCGCCCTCGGTTCCTGGCTGGGCGGGCGCCTCGCCGACCAGGTCGATCCACGCAGGCTCATAGGCCCCTCGCTCGGGGTGTCGGGAGCGGTCATCGCGCTCACCCCTGCCGTGCTGCGCACCACCGCGGAGTGGGCAGCACCGCTGCTCTTGCTGATCGCGGCGCTGACCATCCTCGTGCCGGGCGCGCTGCTCTCCGCGGTGACGCCGATCGCGACCAAGTTGCGTCTCACCACCCTCGCCGAGACCGGAACGGTGGTCGGCCGGCTGTCCGGCGTAGGCACCGTCGGCGCCATCGTCGGCACCGTCCTCACCGGCTTCGTCCTCGTATCGCGGTTGCCGGTCAGCGGCATACTGATCGGCCTCGGAACACTGCTCGTGGCCGGCGCGGCGCTGGTCGAGTGGCGAACGCGCGGGTGGACCGGCACCCCCGCCCTCACACTCGTGGTCGTCGCCGGCGGCCTCGCCATCACGGTCGCGCCCGGTGGCTGCGACACGGAGACCAAGTACCACTGCGCACGGGTCGTCGCAGACCCCGACCGGGACAGCGGCCGCACCCTCATCCTGGACGGCTTGCGGCACTCCTACGTCGACATCGACGACCCGACCTACCTGAAGTTCGAGTATGTGCGCGCCATCGCGTCGGTGGTCGATGCCGCCTTTCCCGAAGGTGAGCCACTCGCCGCCCACCACGTGGGCGGCGGCGGGCTCACCTTTCCCCGTTACCTCGCGGCCACGCGGCCCGGGACGCGCAGCCTGGTATCCGAGATCGACGGCGGGGTCGTACGCATCAACCGCGAGCAACTCGGTCTGAGTTCAGCAGCCGGTATCGACGTACGCGCCGAAGACGGCAGACTCGGCCTGCGGCGACTGGGCACGGGCAGTCGTGACCTCGTCGTCGGCGACGCCTTCGGGGGAGTCAGCGTGCCGTGGCACCTCACCACGGTGGAAGCGATGCGTGACGTACGGCGGGTTCTCAACAAGGACGGCCTGTACGTCGCCAACCTCATCGATCACGGCGCCATGTCCTTCGCACGTGCCGAAGTAGCCACCCTCAGCGAGACCTTCGAGCACGTCGCCGTCATCGGCGAACCCGCAGACATCGGCCTCAACCCGACCGCCACCCCCGAGGGCGGCAACCTGGTGGTGCTCGCCTCCAACCGACCAGTCGACCTACGCGCGACCCAGCAAGCCCTGGACGCCCGCCAAACCGGCTGGAAGATCGCCACCGGCAACGACCTCACCTCCTGGACCGCCGACGCCCAACAACTCACCGACGACTACGCACCCGTAGACCAGCTCCTTACGCCCTACACCCCACGGAGCAGCCAGTGACATCCAGGACAGGACACAGGTCCAGGCCCTGCCGACGCACCTGAACAGGCTGGCCCCGCTTACACCTCTGTTCGCCATCGCCTGGCCGCCCCGTCGTGCGATAACTTCGCTAACGCGTACGGTAATTGCTGAGGCTGGCGTGACGGGGGTTGCGGAGTGGCGGGGTATCGGCCGACGGACTGGCACGTCCTGGACCTGGACAAGGACCCGACGCCGGGGGACCCGCAGCGGGTGCGGTCGCTGGCGAAGAGCCTGCATGACTTCGCCGACGACGTGCAGGACGCGCTCCGTCTGGTGAAGGGGATGGCGGAGGAGGATGCCGTCCTGTCGATGGTGGGCAAGACGGCCGATGTCTTCCGCGACGAGTTCTCCGGGGTCCCGAAGAACCTGAAGAAGCTCAAGAAGTCCTACGACCTGGCCGGGGACGCTTTGGCGGCGTACTGGCCGAAGCTGGAGCGCGCCCAGGCGCTGGCGGACAAGGCCCTGGTCAAGGGCCGGGAGGCACAGGCGGATCTCGCCTCGGCCAAGTCCCGGCTGTCCACGGCCGATTCGTGGGTGACACGGGCGACCAAGGAAGCGGACAAGTACAAGGACGATCCCGGGTCGGCGGGCAAGGACGTCCCGAAGCCGGACGAGTCCAAGGTCCGCGCCGCCACCCGGGATGCGACCAACGCCAAGTCGGCCCAGACGTCCGCCCAGACGGATGTCACCTCCGCGCAGAGCGCCCTGGACGCGGCGAAGAAGATGGCCGCGGACGCGCGGCAGATGCGCGAGGACGCCGCGCGGGAGGCCAAGAACAAGCTGGAGGAGGCCTCCGACGCGGGTATCCAGAACCGCAAATGGTATGAGGAGGTCGGCGACTGGGTCTCCGACAACTGGGACACCATCGTCACGGTCTGCAAGGTCGTCGTCGCGGTCCTCGGCATCGTCGCGATGATCATCGGTGGGCCGATCCTGGGCGCGATCGTTCTGGTCGCCGCGCTGGTGGTCCTTGCGGACACGCTCAACAAATACGCCAAAGGCCAAGCCTCGCTATGGGATGTGGCGTTTGCGGCGCTGGACTGTATCCCGGGCATGAAGGGCCTGACCACCCTCGGCGGCCTCGCCAAAGGCATGAAGTCCGTAGGTGCGATGGGCCTCAAGGGCATGGCCAAGAGCGTGGGCGGCCTGGCGAAGAACGCCAAGACAGCCATCGCTGACGGTGCCAAGGGTGCCTACAACCGCCTCAAGACCAAGGTCAAGGGCTGTGGCGACCCGGTCGATGTCGCCACGGGACAGATGTTCCTGGCCACAACCGATGTCACTCTGCCCGGAGCCCTGCCCCTGTCGTTCAGCCGCCGAGTCGCCTCCGACTACCGAACCGGCTGGTGGTTCGGGCCCACCTGGGCTTCCACCATCGACCAGCGCCTTGAGGTCGACAAGGATGGAATCGTCTTCGTCACCGAGGACGGCCTGCTACTCGCCTACCCGCATCCCACAGCTGCGCAGGCACCGGTGCTGCCGGACGCGGGTCCTCGAGTAGCTCTTGTCCGCCTGGACGACGGCCGGTACCGCCTAGATGACCCCCTCAGCGGCCACACCCGACATTTCGCCCAGCCCATCGACGGGCTTGCCCCGCTCATTCGCATCACCGACCGCAACGGCAATGCGATCGACTTCGACTACGACGAACGGGGCGCCCCACTCGCTATCCGCCACTCCGCGGGCTATCACCTGAGACTGACCACCGCTGAAGGCCGCGTCACCGCACTGAGCCTGGCAGAAGCGGCGGAGGACGGTTCGGACGTCCTCATCAAGCGGTACGGCTACACCGACGGCAACCTGACGGAGGTCACCAACTCTTCCGGCCTGCCCATACGTTTCACGTACGACGAGCGCCTGCGTGTCACCTCCTGGACCGACACCAACAACAGCCGCTACGTCTACACCTACGACGATCAGGACCGGTGCACCGCCCAGAGTGGCGATGCCGGACACCTCGCCAACACCTTCACTTACGACGGTGCCGCCCCCGAGTGGCCCAACTGCCGCATCACCACCGTGACCACGGCCGAGGGCGCTCGGTCGCGATTCGTCATCAATGACAACAGCCAGGTCATCGCCGAAATCGGCCCTCTCGGCGCCGTCACCCGCACCGAGTACGACGAACATCACCACCTCTTGTCGCGAACCGACGCTCTCGGGAAAACGACGTCGATCGAGAACAACGCGCTGGGCCGCCCGACCATGATCCGTCGGCCGGATGGCGGCGTGATCACGGTCGAATACGATGCGATTGGTCTGCCGGTCCGCATCACCGAGCCGGACGGCGCCTTCTGGGAGCACACATACGACGACCGCGGAAACCGTGTTTCCCTGTCCCACCCGGACGGTGCGCTCACGCGGTTCGCGTACGACGCGCAGGGCAACCTCAAGTCGGTCACCGACCCCCTGGGCGCCACAACACACGTGCGATGTAATGCCGCAGGGCTCCGGGTCGAGACCATGAGTGCCTTGGGCGACCGGTCGACGCGTGCGTACGACTCTTTCGGCCGCCTCAGCAGGAGCACGGATCCACTGGGACGCGAGACGCACTTGTGGTGGACGGTCGAGGGCAAGATCGCGCGTGTGCTCAGTCCCGACGGCTCAGAGGAGACGTGGTCCTACGACGGCGAGGGCAACTGCACGGCACACACGAACTCGACCGGCGCGCGGACGACCTTCGAGTACACCCACTTCGACCTCCTGGCGGCTGAGACCGGGCCCGACGGTGGCCGCCACGAGTTCACCTACGACCCCTCGCTTCGACTCATCCAGGTGACCAACCCCCTTGGCCTCACCTGGCAGTACACCTACGACTCCGCGGGTCACCTCGTAGCCGAGACCGACTTCGACGAACAGCGGATCACGTACGAGCGTGATGCGGTCGGCCGTGTGGAGCGGTGCGTCAACCCAGCCGGGCAGAGCATCCGTTACACCTACGACGCCATGGGACGCCCCGTAGCCAAGTCCGTGGACGGCCAGATCTCCTCGTACGAGTACGACCCGGTGGGCAGGCTGATCCATGCCGCGAATCCCGGCTGCGATATCGAGTGGGAGCGAGACCGCGCCGGACGGATCGTGGCGGAACGGATCAACGGACGCACGCTGGCCTCGTCGTATGACGCGATAGGCCGCCGCGTTGAACGAACCACACCATCCGGTGCCCGGGCGAGCTATCAGTACGACCTGGTCGGGCGACCCACGTCCTTGAGCACCTCGGGTCACACACTCGACTTCACCCATGACGCCGCCGGGCAGGAGATCAGCCGCCTGATCGACGAGTCCCTGGCGCTCGTCCAGACGTGGGACGCGGTCGGCCGCCCCCTGGAGCAGCGGGTGACAGCGGCGGGGGAGCAGGTGCAACGACGCACGTACGGTTACCGCGCGGATCACCACCTCGTGCACGTCGATGACACCCTCGACGGTTCGACGAACTTCGAACTCGACACGGTGGGGCGCATCTCCGCCGTCCAAAGTCCCAACTCGTCGGAGCGCTACGTCTACGACGAGGCCGGGCATATCAAGTCGGCCGTGTGGTCCGGTCGGCAGGACTCCAGCGAGGCCGAAGGGGACCGGGCGTACTCCGGGACCCGGCTCGACCGGGCCGGCTCCGTGCACTACGAGTACGACGCTGCGGGCCGTGTCATCGTCCGGCGTAAGAAGCGACTGTCACGGAAGCCAGATGCCTGGCAGTACACGTGGGACGCCGAAGACCGGTTGACGTCCGTCATCACACCGGACGGAACCCTCTGGCGCTACCTGTACGACCCTTTGGGCCGCCGCATCGCCAAAGAGCGTCTCGCTGACGACGGACGAACCGTGGTGGAGCGGACCGACTTCACGTGGGACGGGCCCACTCTCGCCGAGCAGACCTCCACCGCACCCGGCCTGCCCCATCCGGTCACTCTCACCTGGGATCATGAGGGCCATCGCCCCATCGCTCAGACGGAGCGGCTCACGAACGCGGCCACGCAGGAGGAGATCGACTCCCGCTTCTTCGCGGTCGTCACCGACATGGTCGGCACGCCCACCGAACTGATCGACGAGCAGGGCACCGTGGCATGGCGTGCGCGGCGGACGGCCTGGGGACTGACCGCCTGGCCGAAGCAGAGCCAGGCCTACACACCCCTGCGGTTCCCCGGCCAGTACCACGACCCGGAAACCGGTCTGCACTACAACTACCAGCGCTACTACGACCCGGAAACCGCCCGCTACACGTCGCTCGACCCACTCGGCCTGGCCCCGGCCCCCAATCCATACGGCTACGTCAACAATCCTCTGCGACAGATCGACCCCTTTGGTCTGATGTCCTGCGACGAGGACACCGTGGTCCTCTATCACGGCTCACGCAATTGGACCGGAAATGAATTCTCGCTGGGACAGTCCAGTGATTTGCAGCGAGACTATACGCCTGATACCGGGGTTTACCTGACGGATGACTTCAGCCGGGCCGCGACGCAGTATGCAACTCCCGATGGGGCCGTGGTTCGAGTCGAAGTTCCGAGGTCGTTCGCGGAATCCATCTACCGGAGGCATGGCGGAGTCGGCGGCAATGAACCGGAATACTTGGTGGACACTCAAGCGGGCGTGGACACTCTGAATGCAGGGTCACCACGTGTCCTGCCCCAGCGGGATGCGATCATCCAGCACATGATGGGCCAGTTCTAGTTCGAAGATTTGAGGCTGCACAATATGTCCGACCATGCAACTCCCGTTCCCGAAGCAAGGCTCGCCCGCGCGGTGTTCGGGCCGCTCGGCGGCGTGGTGGAAATCGGAGCGGTGAACTTCACCGGCACTTGGGAGATCGCCGATGTCTCGGTGGGTGATTTTCTGGCGCACAGACAAGGTGACGTCGAACGCCTGCTGGACGGCATTCGATCGGTTTGTCGGTTCAGCACCGCGGCGATGGCGATCGTCGACGAGTTGGGCAGGTTCCGTCACCACGAGGTGCCCGCGGCGTTCTTGCTGCTGTGGTCCGGGGGTATCACGGGCGTTCCGCAGCCGATTGAAAGGCTTGAAGAGCCGCCCGTGGTGCGGCGCATGTGCCGCATGGCCGCGGACCTGCAACTGACGGAATTCCTGCAGGCTTTGATCACTGCTGCTCTTGAGGCCGGAACGGAAGCGCGGCATGGTGCGGGCCAGGTTGCCGCAGTTCTCGGGATCGCGGCCGACTTGGCGGACACGACAGGCAGAAGCGCCCCAGAGAGCGTCTTCAGGATGTGGCGAGTCGCCCATCTGCCAGGCATCCTTCGCCCCGAGTCCGACGCACCGGAGACCGGCAAAGCAGGTTTCCGGGCATACGACGAGGCGTTGGAGGAACTGCTGGCGGCTGCCTGACCGCGGCACCCGGACCGCATGAACGGCGAGTCCGTGGTAGCGAAGCTCCTGGGAGACGGATTGACGGCCAAGATCACCCGTTGTCCACCAGGAGCTTCGCTGTGCTTACCTCGCGGAAGTCCTGCAATTCCCCGACTACTTCGGAAGGAACTGGGACGCCTTGGTGGACTGCCTGGACGACTTGTGCGGTGCGGTCACGGGTGGAGTCGGGATCGTGGGCATCATCCATGATGCGGATCGACTACTGGAAGTGGAACACTTCCTCTTGTTCGTATCAGTCCTCTGTCAAGGGGCGGACCGTGCGAATTCTGCGGTAGACCTGGATGGATTCCCCCTGGATCGACCCGCCATTGCCGAACATTTCGTTCTTGAGTTCCGTGAATTCGATCGTGAGAAGATCGCACTCAGGGTTGGGCAACCTGACCTGACCGTCACCACAGGGGAGGGGTTTGTCGCGGCCGCCCTCAATCTCGAGGAATGGCATTGAGTGCGTCGACGGTAAGGAAATGCGAGGCGTGTGAACACGTCAGGACAGGTCACCCCCGTTCCGGAGTCGATGCTCGCGCGCGAGATCTTCGGACCGCTCGGCGGCGTCGTCGAGATCGGGGCTGTGCGCGCCACCGGATCCTGGGCGCTTCCGGACGTATCGGTGGGAGCTTTTCTGGCCCGTCGACAGGACGAAGTGCAGCGTCTACTGAACGGTGTCCGCACTGTCTGCGGTTTCAGTGACGCCTCAATGGCGACCTTCGAAGAGGTGGGCTGGTTCCGCGACCACGAAGTGGCCGCCCCTTTCCTCCTGATGTGGTCGGGTGCAGTGGAGGGCGTTCCGGAGCGCCGCGAAGAACTCGAAGAACCCCTGACCGTACGACGTATGTGCCGCATGGGTGCTGACCTGCAACTGACGTACTTCCTACAAGCGTTGGTCACCGGGGCCATCGCCGCGGGAACGGAGGCGCAACAGGGAGCGGAGACGGTCGCCGAAGTCCTCGGGATCGCGGTCGCCTTGGCGGACGGAACCGGGTACAGCACGCCGGCAGGAGTCTTCAGGACCTGGCGCGTCGCCCACCTGCCGGGCATCCTCCGCCCCGAATCGAGCGCGCCGGAGAGCGGCAGGGCGGGTTTCCGGGCCTACGCCCGGGCGCTGGAAGAACTGCTGGACGCCTGACGCTTCTCACGCTCACACGGCGCGGATACTCGATCGGCTGACCTGGATTGGCGCCGCAGGCTTGGGCGGAAGGCTTTGCAGCGGCCCGAAGCGGCGGCGATGCCGCTTCCTTGAGGTTGCTCAATCGACGGGCCCAGGTGGTCATTTGATGGAGCCAGTGGTGTCGGCACCGCCTCATCGGTAGCGTTGCCGCGCTCTTATAAACCCTCGCCACACCGGGAGTTGTCAGTGAACCGCCGCCCCACCCTGCTCGCAGCGATCACGCTGACCGCCGCAGCGGCTTTGACGCTGTCCGCCTGTGGCGGTGCCGACAGCGACAGTTCCAAGGACAACGACAAGGTCGCGGGTGCCGATGTAGGGGCCGACAAGGAGTCGGCTTCGCCGAGTGCGTCGGCTTCTGAGGCGGGCCGCCCGAAGATCGAACTGCCGTCGGACCTCTCCTACACCTTTGACTGGCCGAAGACCGGCGACAAGGACAAGGATGCGATCCTGTCCGATGCCGAGCAGTCCATCAAGGCTGTGGACATGGCCATTGCCAAACAGGACGCTCTCGACAAGGCGTATCTCTTCTATTACGAGGAGGAGGCGGCTTTCGGGACACAGAAGTACATCCAGGACTTTGTGGATAGCAAGGTCCGGACCACCGGTGTCTACCGCTTCTATGAACCAGTCCTGAACGTCGACGACGACGGGACCGCCGCCTTCAGCTACTGCGAGGACCAGGGCAAGGCGTACGGCAAGGACCTCAAGACGAACAAGGTTGAGAAGACCAAGGTCACTGCACAGAGCTACGTCATCTACCACACGTCACTCAAGAAGAATGACAAGGGTGTCTGGGTGATTCAGAAGCTGGTCTCTCAGCGGGGGAGTGACAAATGCCAGCCCTGAGAGCAGCTGGACTCCCGCACGTTGCGAAGGCTCCTCAGCAGATGCTCGCACGGTTCCCACACCTGCTGGGCAATCTGTAACACCCGCAGATCTGCCTTGGGTGTAGGAAGCCGCCGTACACCACGTGTCCGCTTGGTTGAAGACCGAGCCAGGTACGGACGACGCCATCCGACGGTTTGCGTCGGCCAAGGCGGCGCGGTGCCGCGTCCCGGGGATCACTCAATAGAAGGTTCCTGGCTGGCGGTTGATGGGCTTATGGCCGCTTTTGAGGTCAGTGCGGAGCCGTCTTCGACGTAATTCGCTCTGGTGTCACCACCGTCGCATCGATAGCGTTACTCCGCTCATGTCAACCCTCGCCCCACCGGGAGTCGTCAGTGAACCGCCGCCCCACCCTGCTCGCAGCGATCACGCTGACCGCCGCAGCGGCCTTGACGCTGTCCGCCTGTGGTGGCGGCGACAGCGACAGTTCCAAGGACAATGACAAGATCGCGGGCGCGGACGTGGGCGATGCGGAGAAGTCGCCCTCGCCGAGCGCGAGTCCGTCCGCTGATGCCGCCCGCCCCAAGATCACGTTCCCGTCCGGAGCCGAGAACGTCTTCGAGGACCAGAAGACGGGCGACGCAACGAAGGACGCCGTTCTCGCGGACAGTGCGCTTAGCGTCAACTCCGTGGACGATGCGATCTTCCAGAGCAGTGTAGACACGAAGGCACTCGGTTTCTACAACGCCGGGAAGGCCTTGAGCTCGGCGATCACGTACGCGAACCGTTACATCAACGACAACGAAACCTGGACCGGTGAAACCCGGTACTTCGACCGCAAGGTCACCCTCTCCGGAAACGATGAGGCATACGTGACCTACTGCTCTGATGAGAGTAAATCCTTCATCAAGAACAAGAAAACTGGGAAGATTCAGAAAACACCGACGACAAAAGACAGCTACGTCCTCTACAACACAAAACTCGCCAAGAACGCCGAAGGTGTCTGGCAGACGACGGACGTAGTATCGACTCGGGGGCACAAGGCATGCCAGCCATAAAGAAGTTGGCGAGGACTGCAGTAATTCTGGCGCTCGTTGGTACGCCGATGTTCGCATCCCACCCGGCCTTTGCGGGTGGGCGTGACAGCAACGGAAACCAGGGTGAGACGGAACAGCGGGGCGACGCCGACGGTGATGGAACCATCTCCGCGACCGCTGGCGGGATCGTCTTCGACCGGTCCAAGAACGGCAGCGGCAGTTCGGTCGGACCTGTCACCTCCACCACGTCCTGGACCCCGCCACCCTGCTGGTACGCCCCGAAGTACACACCGGAGCAGCTCCAGAAGGAAATGGAGCCGATCTGGGAAGCCAGTTCGACCGGCGGCCAGTGGGATGCCGAACAGCGCAACCGGTACGTCAACGGCGAGCCGTACAAGGACTTCAACAAAGACAAGACCGGCAAGGGCTATTTCTGGGACTCGTACGTCGACGACGACTACCCGCCCGGCTGGGACAAGTGCCAGGAACCGCCCTTCTGGGTGGACGAGGGCGACCCTCCGCCGGCCAACATCGAGAACGCCGTCACTCCCGAGATCCTCGCCCAACTCGCGTACAAGGAAATCCAGGTGCCCGGCACTGAGGTGACACTGGCGCCCGAGGGGACGACCAAGGTCAATCTGCCGACTTGGGCCTGGCTGGATGGTGCCGACTTCAAGCCGGTCTCGGTCACCGCGTCCGTTCCGGTGCTTGATATCCAGGCCACCACGACCGCCGAGCCGGTCTCCCTGAAGATCGACCCGGGTACCGAGGATGCGGAGACCTACCCGGCCTCCGGCGTGTGCGAGATCAACAACGGCAAGATTGGCGAACCGTACGCCAAGGGCAAGTCCGACGAGACGCCTCCCTGCGGCGTGAAGTATCTGCGCTCTTCGGGCGATGGCTCGTACCCGCTCACGGCCACGGTCACGTGGGAGATCTCCTGGGTCGGCACGGGTGTCGATGCGGAACAGCCTCTCCCGAACGGCGAGTTCGGTGCTGAGCAGGACGTGATCGTGCAGGAGATCCAGGCCGTCAATCGCTGACCGCGGTGACGGGTCCATGCCGTGGCCAACTGTCCTCTCCGAGGGGACGGTTGGCCGGGCGGGGCAATGAGCGGATAGCCTCATTCCGGTTCGGGAACGGCAGGCGAGCGGGAGACGGGGCGCGTGGCGGAGCGGTTAGCTGTTGACGGCGATGAGCTCGGGCGTTTCATGAAGATGCTGAACAAGTCGACCGATTCGCTCAAGGGCGTTCGCAAGGCGTTGTCCGATGCGACCATCACCGGGCTGGGCACGGACAACCTCGACTCCGCGTGTGAAGTGTTCCAGGAGGACTGGAAGTACGGCTCGGAGGAGATCGGTAAACAGACCGAGGACCTCGCGAAGATCATCGGCAAGAGTCGGGACAGTTACCGCGAGGTCGACAAGGCGCTTGAAGAGGCGCTGAAGAAGGCCAAGGACGGTAAGAGCGGGGGCAAGAAGTGACGAACACCCCCGGTCTCGAACCGCAGCCGGGTGCGCCCCTCGACCCCCAGTACGTGGCTGACCGCGGCAAGCCCCAAGGACTCAAGTCCGCCCCGCACATTCCGAACCCTGAGTATCCCCACTTGGGTTTCAACCCTGTGCCGGGCAGCACCGATACCGTAAGTGGACTGCACAGGAAGCTCGCCGGCTGTGCGAAGGTCCTCGAAGACACGCTTGACCTCGTCACCAAGTTGATGGACGGCAGTTACTGGAAGGGCGACGCCGCCGTCGCCTTCCGAGAGCAGATCGACGGTGGCCCGCTGCCGCTGAACCTGAAGAACGCCGCGCGCTCCCTTCGCAAGGCCGCCAAGCAGTTGAAGCTCTGGGAGGGCGAACTCGACGACTTTCAGCGGCGGGCCAAGCGGCTGGACGACGAGGCGAAGGACGCGCGTGACGCGATCGACACCGCCAAGGGCAAAGCGGCCACGGCGGGCGACGATCCGGCTCTGGACAAGAAGAAGGGCGCCGCGCACGACGACGCGGAGAAGGCTCTGACCCGCGCGAACGCGGCTGTGGACGAGGCGGAAGCCGACCTGGAGAAGATCCTGGGCAGGGCTCGGAGGCTTGCCGAGGAGCATGAGAAGCAGGCGCAGTTCCGGGCGGGCAAGATCCAAGACGCGACGAAGAAGCTGGCGCCGCATGAGCCGGGGGCGTTCGAGTCGGCGATGGACTGGCTGGGAGAGAACCTGCCGGACATTCTCAGCGGCGTGGCTGCAGTGGTCGGATTGGCAGCGCTGTTCGTCCTGTCGGGCGGGACGGCAGCTGCGGTGCTGCTCCTTGTTGCGGGGGCGTTGAGTGTCACGGCCCTGGGGATGCGGCTGCTCGACGACCCAGAGCTGCGTGCTTCGCTTTGGGACGGATTCACTAAGGGCGAATTGGACTCGGACTTCTGGAGCAACCTCGTCACGGTCGGTGGCGACGCCCTCGGCGCGCTTCCGGGAGTCGGCGCGGTGGGCAAAGGCGTAATGGCTGGCGTGCGAGCCACTGGCGAGGCTGGGGCAGCCATTACGCTCGGCCAGCGAGTGGCCCGTTTCGGTACCGTCACCATGGAACAGGCGAAGTCCATCTCAGCCCTGGACAACTCCCTACTCAGTGCCACGATCCAGGGTGCCCGGGCCGAACGGACCATTAGGTCGGTCGAGGTCACCTCAGCCTCAATCGGCGTGGCCACCGCAGGCTTCGGCCTGGTCATGAAGGCCGTCGATGCCGACGACGACGGGATCAAGGATGGCTCCGTGGCAGGCATCGACGGAGCACGGCTCGGCATTGACGGTGGTGCGCTGGTCGACCTCGCCCGGCATGTTTTCTGAGTCCCGAACACAGAGAGAGCCCACCCCATGCACCCGACCGACTCCCCGACAGCTTGGGACCATTCACCAACCCGACGGGCGTGGAACCAGCACATGATCATGATCGCCGGGAGGCTGGTCGGTTGGATCGCCGTCTGGTTCGGCGCCCTCTTTCTCATTGTGGCGACACCACCCGGGATCGCTTGGATTTTCCTTCCTTTCCTCGTCTATGCGACCTACCGCGCCGTTCTCCAGATCGCCTACTTCCGTCCGTCCCTCCACATCAAGGGTGTCCTCCAGCAGTACCCCTGGCAGTTCCTCAACGACGTCCCACGCGGCCGAAACAAGCACCCCCAGGCCCAAGAGGACGAGATGTGGTTCGAGATCCCCAACCCCGAGAAGCCCGAGGAACAGATTCCCCTGCTGTTCCTCTCGAACATCCGCACCTTCTGGTGGATGCGACGCTTCGGTACCTCCCGTACCAAGCCTGAGCTGAAAGCCCAGATCGAGCCCCTCTGGTTCGCCGGCGATCCCCGCTTCATCGCCGTTGTCGCTGCCACCGGCCGCGGAGGCAAGGCACCCAAGCGGCTGCACCTCCTCTACCAGCGCACGGCCACAGGCCGCCGGGGTATCGCCCCGACCGATTGGAACGCCAGCCCCGCCGCCCTCGAACGCGCCCGCCGCGCCGGAGCTCATGTGCCCAGCCCGGCGCCTCCGCAGTAGCGCCGGCGCTGAGCAACTCGTACGGGACAGGACCACCACCCCAAATGACCACCACCCCCCACTTCATCCTCGACGAGTCCGCCAAGGACCCCGACGCCGACATCTGGTTCGCCGAGCCCGCAGGCTTCACCCCGCTCCCGCTCGACATCCTGCTCGCCTCGCCTGACTCCCCAGCCGCCCACGAGCTGCGTACCGCCTTCGCCCCATTTCTCGACGCGGCACCTGACGAAGTGACCCGTCAGCGGTTCGTCGCTCAAGTCGCGGAAGGGCAGCGGTTGCTGGCGGCGCTGCGTGAGGTCGGTACCGTCCACTGCTCCATCGGTTTGCACCGCGACGACGTCGACGACACAGTCAGCGGCAATGGTCAGCCCCTGTTCTCTGTTCTGACCCTCTCCTGGCGAGACACGGCCGCGGCGTCACGCGCGGCCACCGCGGCCCGTGCCGTGACTTCTGCCGAGGGGCTCGCGAACATCGAGTACCTCGAACTCCCCTGTGGCCCCGCCACGTTCAGCGAGTCCGTACGCACGCCCTCAGCCGACAGTGGTCTTTCACCGCAGGCCCTCCTCCAGATCCATGCCCACTTGCCGCACCCGGACTGCAAGCGGCTGGTCGTCCTCACGCTGAGCACCACAGCCATTGCCCGCCGCGAGCAGTACCGAACGATCCTCCAACAGATCGCCGAAACAGTCAGCTTCGACAACCCGCTCGCCGAGGCTGAGTCCCAAGGACACCGACCGTGATCCCCACGCCCCTGCCATGGGCCTCACAACCAGCGATCAAGCATCCGCCCACCCGCCGTGTGATCCGGCGACGGCTCCTACGTCAGGGGGTACTCCTCCTGGCGGTGTGGCCCGCGCTCATCCTGATTCCGCTCCTGGGAGCGGCCTCCGGCGACAAGCGCTTCATCCCCCTCCTCGGCATCGTCATGTGCGCCCTCGCGCCCGTCCTGCTGCCGCTGAACATCTGGTTCGCAGTCACCGCCTTCCGCATGCATCGAGTGCTCAGCACGCACTCATGGCGGCTCGTGGAGTGCGAGGTAGTTCCCCTCACCAAGCATGGAGGTCGGCTCAGGGAGATCGTGGACCATGGGGACGGCCGGGAGGTGCGGGTGCCTGCTGTCTTCCAGATCAATGACCTGGTACTGACGGCGGCGCCGTACCGTCGATATGTGAGCACTCGGCTTACTCAATTGTGGTGCGCCGGACATCCGCACCAGGATGCCGTGGCCTCCGAGCCGGCAGGCGCGCACCCGTTCAGGCTCGTGCGCTACAAGTGGCCTATACCGGGGAGAGAAACGGACGTGGGCCGAGGGCGTCGTCGGTGATTGGAAGCTTTCGGACACCGGGAGCAGCTTCTGGGGCATGGCCGAGTGTCCCAAAGTTGCCAATTCCTCAGGTGGCCGCGTCCGCGGTAGTGGTGAACCGCCCAGCGGGCGATTGTCGGGACAGCCCTCGCGGACGCGCAAATTCCGAGGACGTACACACATCACGGGCTCATGGGCCCCTGTCGCGCAGAGAGTGAACACGCAGGGGGAGGATGCCCTTTAGGTGCTCAAACGAGCGATGCGTGAACACGACAGGGAGAAGTGCTCACGCCGTGGGACCAGCACACCTAGGGCTGACTCCAGCGCCCGCTGCCAGACCGCCACGCCCGCCTCCGCAGCGCCACATCTGGGGGGGCACCGCCGCTCAGGTGGCGCGTGGAGAGGGGCGTGCCTTCAGGGTTCGTATCAGCTCGCGTAGGCGAGGGCGGGTTGTTATGAGGGTGACGTCGGGTTCGTCGCTTTCGCGGAGGTGGACCTGGCCCGTCGGGGTGGCTGCCACGTAGACGCAGTTCGACCCGTCGGGGCTGTAGGTGGACTTCTGCCAGGTGAGTGCGTGCACGTCAGTACCTCTCAAAGGCTCTGCATGATGTGCTCGATGAACTTGCGTGACTCGTTGGGGTCGAGAGCGCAGGACTCCATGCGATCAAGCACGGTGCGGTACTTCGCCAACTGTGCTTCAGCGTCGAGGAATTCGCAGCCCCCGTGGTGCGTGTCCAGCTGAACCGTGTCCAGTTGGGGGACCGGGCCGACGGCGTAGTCGAAGGACTGGCCGTTGCCGGGGAAGCCTGCCGACGTGAAGGGGATGACGCACACGGCGATGTTGTCCTGCTCGCTGAGCTCAAGCAGTCGGGCCAACTGGGCGCGGGCGATGTCTGGTCCGCCGTACTGCATGCGCAGCGCCGCCTCGTGCAGGAGCGCCGTGTACGGGAGAGGGGGTGTGCGGTGGAGGACTGCCTGCCTCTTGATGCGGTACGAGAGACGGTGCTCGAGCTCGTACGGCTGAAAGGGCGGGACCGCCTGCTGGAGCATGGCTCGTGCGTGGTCCGTGGTCTGCAGTAGGGCGGGGATGTGCAGAGACAGGGCCACCCTCAGTCCGGTCGCGTGGTGCTCCAGCTCGGCGAGGTCGGCCAGCCCGGCGGGCAGGTACTCCCGGTATTCGTCCCACCAACCGCGTGTGCGGCCCCCGGTCATCTCGGCCAAGGCTTCGACCAGTGCCGAGTCAGCGCAGCTGTAGGCACGAGCGAAGGTGCGTACACGGTCGGCACCTACGGCGTAGCGGCCTGATTCGATGCTGCTGATCTGCGCCTGCTTGAGACCTAGCAGCTGCGCGGCGGCGGTGGACGTCAGGCCCGAGTGCTCCCGGAGCTTGCGTAGTTCGGCACCCAAGCGCTGCTGGCGCAGGCTCGGGGTGGTGCTGGGTGGCACTGAGCCCTCTCTCGTCATCGTAGGTCGGGTGGGTCACTCACAGGAGGGAATTGTGAGGTGTCGCCCTTGTTCGATGTTAAGTATCACATCGGGTCCTCTATGGTGAGTCTCACGTCGCCCAACTGCCCCCGCCTATAAGCCGGAAGCGCACCTCCCAGGCATTGCCACCGCGTGGCGCCAGCGTTGAGCGAGCTCAAGTCCCCTTTCCTCCCGGAGCCCTCCATGGTCACCGTAGCCCCGCCCGCCACCTGGTCGTACGCCCTTCGCCTGCCCCATGACCCGCGTGCCGCACGCGTCGCACGTATGACCGTGAGGGCCGCGCTCAACGGGCACGGCATGACCGAAGTCCTCGACCCAGTCGAGCTGTTGACGTCCGAATTGGTCACCAACGCCTACCGGCACACCAAAGGGCCCGCCTCCCTGCGGTTGACCGCGTTGGGGGACGGGCGGTTGCGGGTCGGTGTGTGGGACAGCAGCCCGCACGTCCCCGCGCCCTTCGGTAAGCCACCTGGCGATCGCGTCCCACCCGCCCCGGCAGACGCGGAAGGCGGGCGCGGGCTCCTCCTCGTACGGGAGTACGCGAGTTCGTGGGGTGGCTGGCCACTCGGTGACGAGTTGCTCGGACGCGGTGCCGGGAAGCTGCTCTGGTTTGAGGTGGGAGGGGACGGGCTGTAGCACTCAGTGGCCGTGTGATGACAGCCGCTCCGCTAGCCGTAATGAATTTAGGCTAACTGGATTCCGGCTAGCGGAACCGTCGTGCGTGAGCCTTCCGCGCAGGCCCCGGCAGCCCCTGTGCCCCAACTCCCGTGGCCGATAGGGTGCGAGTGCAAATGAGTGGCCACAGATGCTTACGGGGACGGAGTGGCGTGAGTCAGCGGCAGGTGCAGAAGATGTTTCGGCTCATGGCGAGTGGGGAGCCCGTTGAGCTCACCAGTGCCATGGCGTCCGTGAAGAAGCTTGCTCGGCTGGCCTTCGTTGCGGAGCAGTTCGGGTATCAGTACGCGGATGTGCGGCAGTCGGGCGGGCAGAACAACGCGCTGAAGATGCTCATCGTGCCGGATCCCAGTCCGCAGGCTCAGACTCGGGCCGCGCAGAACTGGGCCCAGTATCCGCAAGCCGGGGACGGGAAGTCTCTGCCGCCCTTCGTGCCCGATGCGCTGGAGTTGCTGAAGGCCCGGATCAACTTCGATCTCACCGGCAAGAGTGCCGAGAAGCGGATGGGGATCGGGGCCGTCGGGCTCACGGTCGGTATGGCCATCGGGGTCGCGCGGGCCAGTGGGGACGGGGTGCTCTTCGTCATCGGGACGTGGGTGCTTCTCATCGCGATCCTGGGTGTCGGGTTCGTCGTCACGCGGAAGCGGAACGCCAAGTTCGCGGCGCGGTTGCAGGCCGCCGGGTTCGCGGCCGTTGCTGATGAGACGGGGAGGGTGCGGTATCTGCCTCCGGGCTGGCAGATGCCCGGCGGGCAGCTTCCGGTTGCGCAGCTTCCGGGGCAGGGGAATCCGTTTGCAGGGCAGGGGAACCCGTTCGCCGGCCAGCAGCCGGGTCAGCCGGGTCAGCCGGGTCAGCAGTTCGGTCATGGCAATCCGCACGGCCACGGCAATCCGTACGGCGGCTCGCAGGGCGGTGGGCCGGCCCCCGGCCCGTACGCGCCTCAGCAGCCGCAGGCACCTCAGCAGACGTACACGGCCCCGCAGCCGCAGCCGCAGCCGCAGCCGCAGCCGCAGGCCCCCGCCCCCGGACCGTACGGCAGTCAGCCGGGCCCAGGTCCCTACGCCCAGCCCCAGCCGTATGCCCAACCGAACAACCCCTACGGTCAGCCGCACCCCCCTCAGCACTGAACCAGGGCGCCACCAAGGCGCCGACCCGAGGCCCGAGGCCCGAGGCCCTCGGCCAGAGAAGCGCCCCCTCCTCAGAACCTCCGGAGAAC
>NZ_JAAKZY010000073.1 GCF_011045015.1 Streptomyces scabichelini
CTACGCTCCGAGGCATGGCAGACGACGGCACGACCGACATCACCCTCGACACGGCTGCGCTGCGGGTACTCGCGCATCCCACGCGGCTCGGGCACCGGTGTCGCGACGGCCTTGAGCGCCGCACGTGCCGGGCTCGACCGGCTGCGCGGCGCCGGGCGCACACCGACCGGGCGCACAGGCACCCCATCAGCGCCCGCACCGGCACCGGCACGGACACCGGGCGCTCGTACCTCGCCTGCCGCACCCCCCTCTGCCTCACTTGCTGGGGTTTCTCCCGCCACCTCCTCGGCAGGCGCCCCCGACGGCTTTCTCGGCCTCGTCAACCCCGCGCGTGCTGCCGTCGGTTCGCCGCCCGTGGCCCTCGACGCGCGGCTCACCGCCGCGGCCCACGGCCACGCCACCGGCATGGCCGCGCAAGGTCGCCTCGGCTCCGAGGGCGCGAACGGGCTCTCCTTGTATCAGCGCGTCATCGCGGGTGGATACGCGTATCTCACCATCGGTGAGCACCTCGTCTCCGGCCCGCGCACGCCGGCCGAGTTCGTGGAGTACTGCCTTTCGAACGAGCAGTCCCGAAGCACGCTCCACGACCCGGCGTTCACCGAGACCGGCCTGGCGTACGTCGCCGACAGCCGTTCCGGCACGCTCTACTGGACGGCGCTGTGGGCCCGCCCCCTCACCCCCGGCGGGCTCGCGCAGACGGCCGCCGAGGTCATCGCGCTCACCAACGCCGAACGCGCCTCGGCGGGCCTGCCGCCCCTGGCCCCCGACCCCCTGCTCACCACAGCGGCGCAGGCGCACAGCGCGGACATGGTGGCCCGCGCCTTCTACTCCCACACCTCCCCCGACGGCAGCGAGCCCTGGCATCGCGCCGCGGCGGCGGGCAGCACCCGTCGCACCATCGGCGAGAACATCGCCTGCGGCCAGCGCTCCGCCGCCGAGGTCGTACGCGGCTGGATGAACAGCCCCGGTCACCGCGCCAACATCCTCAAGCCGGCCTTCACCCACATAGGAGTCGGCTTCGCGGGCGGCGGTGCGGCGGGCACGTACTGGACCCAGCTCTTCGGCGCCTGACCGCCGACCCTCGACGCCAGCAGCTTGCCAGAGCATCTGCGCAGGTCACAGGCCTATTATCGATGACGACAACGGTCACCGGTGCAGCCTTTGCCGATCCCCGCGAGGTGCGCTTCACTGCGTGGGTCAGCACAGGATCAAGGGGAACACCATGACGAGTGCGCACCACGACCACGGGCCGGGCGAGCACGCCGGGCACGCGCGCGGTGTCGCTGCGGACGCGGACCGCCGCTGGCTCGCGATCGCCCTGACGCTGATCGCCTCGTTCATGGCGGCCGAGGTCGTCATCGGCGTCATCGCCCGGTCACTGGCCCTGATCTCGGACGCGGCACACATGCTCACCGACGCCGTGTCCATCGTGCTGGCGCTCATCGCGATGCGGCTGTCCGCGCGCCCGGCCCGGGGTGGTTTCACGTACGGCCTCAAGCGCGCCGAGATCCTCTCCGCGCAGGCGAACGGGCTCACGTTGCTGCTGCTCGGCGCCTGGCTGGCGTACGAGGCCGTGCGGCGGCTGATCGACCCGCCCGAGGTGGAGGGCGGGCTCGTGGTCGGCACGGCACTTGCCGGGATCGCGGTGAACGTCGCGGCGGCGTGGTGCATCTCGAAGGCCAATCGCACCTCGCTCAACGTCGAGGGTGCCTACCAGCACATCCTCAATGACCTGTTCGCGTTCATCGGCACCGCGGTCGCCGGTCTCGTCGTACTGCTCACCGGGTTCGCGCGGGCCGACGCCATCGCGACGCTGGTCGTGGTGGTCCTCATGGTCAGGGCGGGCTACGGCCTCGTACGCGAGTCCGGGCGGATCTTCCTGGAGGCGGCGCCCGCGCACCTCGATCCGGACACCATCGGGGACCGGCTGGTCGCGCACAGCGCGGTGACCGAGGTGCATGACCTGCACGTGTGGACGATAACGTCGGGACAACCGGCCCTGTCCGCGCACGTCCTGGTCACTCCGGTCACGGACTGCCACACGGTACGCCGCGACTTGGAGAGGACCCTCCAGAGCGACTACGGGATCAGCCACACCACCCTGCAGGTCGATCACGCCCCCAAGGATCTGCTCGATGTCCGCGCCGGTGCCGTCGACGACGCGCACTGCGAGACCCCGCACGGCCCGGTCCACCGCGACGAGCCGCACACCCATTGACCGGTGATTCGCCGAGGGCAGAACGCGATCCCCTTCCTGACGCGCGCCACGCTTCTAGGCTGGAGCGGTGAGCAGCCACGCGCCCAACCAAGCCCGCGTCATTCCCCTGCGACCCGTACCGGCGGAGCCGGACGAGCCTGCGCCCAAGGAGCCGTTGTGGCGGGACGTCGTGGGTGACGTTCTGCGGCGCGAGCGGCTCGCTCAGGAACGTACGCTCAAGGATGTCGCCGACGCCGCCCGGATCTCGATGCCGTACCTCTCCGAGCTGGAACGCGGCCGCAAGGAGGCCTCGTCCGAGGTCCTCGCGGCGGCCGCGCACGCCCTCGGGCTCGGCCTCGCCGATCTGCTGGTCCAGGTCCACAGCCGACTCGTCCAGCCGGCCCGCCCGCTCAGGACCGGCACGGCACCCCGGCCCACACAGGCGCAGTCGCACCGGAGCGAGGGGCGCCTGCGCCTCGTCGCCTGACCGGACGCCGTCACCCGCCCGGCAGCGCCTACGGGACGGGCACGAGCCGTCGGCTCAGCACCTCGTCGGCGAGCCCGTACGCCACGGCCTCCTGCGCGGTGAACACCTTGTCGCGGTCCATGTCGGCGCGCAGGGTCTCCACGGAGTGATGGGTGTGCAGGGACAGCACCTCCTCGACCTGGGAGCGGATGCGGAGCATCTCCTTCGCCTGGATGCTGAGGTCGGCGGCCGTGCCCCGCGCGCCGCCGCTCGCGGGCTGGCCGAGCAGCACCCGGGCGTGCTCCAGCACGAACCGCCGTCCGGAGTCTCCCCCGGCCAGGAGCACCGCCGCCGTCGAGGCGGCCTGTCCGACGCAGCACGTCGAGATGGGCGCGTTGACGTAGCTCATCGTGTCGTAGATCGCCATCAGTGAAGTGAACGATCCGCCGGGCGAGTTGATGTAGATCGCGATCTCCCGCTCAGGAGCGGACGACTCCAGGTGGAGCAGTTGGGCGATGACGACGTTGGCCACGCCGTCGTCGATCTCGGTGCCGAGGAAGATGATCCGCTCGGACAGCAGCCGGCTGTAGATGTCGTACGAGCGCTCCCCCTGCGGGGTGCGTTCGACGACGTTCGGGATCGTGTACTGGCCCATGTCAGAGTCCCATCCGTCGCTTCGTGGTGGCCGGGCGGATGTCGTCGAGCGCCTCGACGACGCGGTCGACCATGCCGTACTCCCGTGCCTGGTCGGCCGTGAACCAGCGGTCGCGGTCGCCGTCGCGGGCGATCGTCTCCTCGGTCTGGCCGGTGTGTTCGGCGGTGATCCTCTCGACGGTCTTCTTGATGAACTCCAGGTTCTCCGCCTGGATCGCGATGTCGGCCGTGCTGCCGCCGATGCCGCCCGACGGCTGGTGCATCATGATCCGCGCGTTCGGCAGCGCGAAGCGCTTGCCGGGCGTCCCGACGGTGAGCAGGAACTGGCCCATGCTCGCGGCGAAACCCATGACGAGGGTGGCGACGTCGTTCGGGATCAGCCGCATCGTGTCGTAGATCGCCAGGCCCGCCGTCACGGATCCGCCCGGGCTGTTGATGTAGAGGCCGATGTCGGTGCGCGGGTCCTCCGCGGACAGTACGAGCAGTTGTGCGCAGACGCGATTGGCCGAGACCTCGTCGACCTGGGTGCCGAGGAACACGATGCGCTGGGCGAGGAGTTGGGCGGCCAGGTGGTCGTCGAACCGTGACGGAGGTGTGTCGCCCTCCTCGGCCCGCGGTGTCAGGGCCGGGGACCAACTGGTGACCGGAGACCGGCCGTTGGCCAGGGACCGGCCGGTGTCGAGTGGTGCCATCGATCCTCCTTGGGTGGCACGGCACGGATCGCCGCGGTGTCTCCACCCTCGGTCCGGCGTCGGCGGCGCGGAAGGAATCTTGGCCCGCAGCAGATTCGCCGACGGCAGAGCGGTCGGCTATTTGGTCACCACGAGCGAGAACTCGTACAGATCGCCACGGCACAGCGATTCGCCGTACTCCACGACGTGCCCTGTCTCGTCGAACGCCGTGCGCCGCACCAGCAGGGCGGCAGACCCCTCCCGGACGCCGAGCAGCCCCGCTTGGCGGCCGGTCACGTTCACCGCACGGATCTGCTGGGTCGCCCGCACCACGCGTACGCCATGGGTGCTCTGGAGGGCTTCCGACAGTGAACCTTTGAGCAGTGACTCGTCCAGGTCCGGAAAACGCTCGGCGGAGAGGTAGACCGTCTCCAGGCAGATGGGGAAGTCGTCGCCGAGACGCAGCCGTTCGATGCGGTGGAGGCTGGTGCCGGGATCGACGCCCAGGGCCGTGGCGTGGTGCAGGCCGGCCTCCACCAGCTCCGCGGCGAGGAGTTCGGCGCTGGGACGGTAGCCACGCGACCGGAGATCCTCCGAGAACGAGGTGAGCGTCGACGTCTTGGTGATCTGGGGGTGCGAGACGAAGGTCCCCACACCGCGCACGCTGCGGATGAGGCCGTCCTCGCGCAGCGCCTGGAGCGCACGCCGGGTGGTGGCCCTGCTGACGTTGTACCTCTCCGCGAGCTGGCGTTCGGTGGGCAGTGCCTCGTCGGGCCGCATCCGGGCGATGTCGGCCTGGAGCCGCCGCCGGAGTGCCTCGTGCTTGTAGGACTCCGTCGCCGGGCCGTTGTCTGCGCGCCTGTCCTCGACCGTCACATTCACTCCGCGGTTCGCACGTGTCCGCTATCCCCGGGGGGCGCGGTAACGGGGCATCAGCGTACGCACCACGTCCAGGGTCGCTCCGGCGGTGTCCGGCCCGGGCGTCGTCGTCTCGCTCCGGGTCTCAGTCCGGTCGGCGGTCCACCGCTCCTCCCAGTCGATCAGGGACGCCTCGAACTCCTCGTCTTTGTAAGGAGATCCGGTCCGGAGAGCCCGGACGATGTGGTCGTACCAGCGCCGCCAGCGGGGGAGGTGGAAGGAACCGACGAGGCCGGCCCAGTGCCGGCCCGAGTAGTCGTGCAGCTCGCTGCGGGCGTGCCCCCAGACGGTGAGGATGCGCCGCGCGTTGCTCTCGTAGAGGTCGGCCTCGGCGGGGGTGGTCGCCCAGCTCCTGGCGTCGGCGAGCCAGGACTCCAGCCGGTACTCGGGCCGCGTGGCCAGCAGCCTGTCCAGGTCCTCGATGGTGGAGAGCAGTGCGGTGGCGGCGGCTTCGAACCGGTCGGCGTCCCGGGCCAGGGCCGCGTCCGCCGCCCTCTGCTGCTGATCGCACGCCACGTGGGTGAGCACCTGCGCGGTGACGTCGCACAGGTCCCGGCCGAGCGGACCCGCGCTGTCCTCGTCCGTCGCCTCTTCGGCCAGGAGCGTCCACGCTTCGGCCAGGTCCGGTGGCACGGCGGGTGAGGGCGGTGCCGCCAGATGCACCGGGAGTTCGGGGCGCAGATCGCCCTTCAGCGTGGGCCGGCAGACGATCAGCGAGCCGGGCGGGCCGGGGCCGTCAGCAGCGTAGACGGCGGCGTGCAGCAGTTCCCAGGCGCGCAGCAGACCGGGGGTGCGGCGGCCGTAGCGGGCCTCGGTCCAGCTCTCCAGCCACGCGTGTACGTCCTCGACGCGGCCCTGCCACGCGACGTCCGCCAGCAGTTCGTACAGGACCGGGTCGCCGCCGAACGCCTCCATGCTCGCGCCGACTCCGGCGAGCGAGTTGCCGCGTTCGTCGGTGCGCGCTGCCGCGGCTCCGGTGGCGATCTCGTCGAGTCTGCCGTAGAGACCGGGCCGCCCGCCCAGGCTGTGCAGCATGCACCACCCCCACGGTTTGCCCCGGTAGCCCGCGGTGTCCTGCCAGACCGGCCGGTGCTCGGCCCACAGGTCCAGGATCAGCATCCGGTCGTCCGGGATCGCGTCGAGGAAGGCCTGCGTCCGCTCCGGCGTCCAGTAGTCGGAGCGGTAGGCGAAGGGCCATGCCTGGAGTACCCAGGTGGCCCGGTCGTCCACCGCGGTCATGACGCCGTGCACGGCTCGCGCGACCCGGGCGAGGTCGGCGGGAGCGCTCACCGGAGGTGTCGTCTCGATGAACGGGTCGGCGGCGTAGTGGTGGTCGGTGCCGAAGAGCCGGGTCTGCTCGGTCAGCAGGGCGCTGCCGAACTCCTCGAACAGCGGGTCGCGCGGGTCCAGGACGCCGACCTCGAAGTCCCACCAGGGAAGGGTCGTGGACCGGGCGTTCCGGTCCGCCGTCAGCTCCCGGGGCACATGTCCGGAGAAGCCCTGGAGGACCGGCCGCATGCCCAGGGAACGCTCCCGGTCGAGGATGCGGCGGCCCAGGTCCGCGTGGTCGTCGATCCAGCTCTGCGGCAGTGGTCCGCACCAGCTGTCGAGCGAGGCGAGCCAGTTCCACGGCAGGTAGGCCGGGCCGCCGAGGAAGCGCCGGGCGGTCTCGTCGTCGAGCCCTGCGCGCAGAAGCGCCTGTTGCCAGGCCGCCTCCAGGCCGGTCATCGCCAGCGGTGTGGTCACACCGTGCAGGGCCATCCAGTCGATGTGGCGCTCCCAGCGCGCCCAGTCCCAGAAGGCCGTGGTGTAGCCGAAGGTGCAGACGTTGAAGTGGTAGCGGTGGCGGTAGGGCGACGTCGTCCGGGCGGTCGTGCCGATGCGGGGCAGGCGATCCGGCAGCCGGGGCACGGGGGCGTCCCAGGTGATCTGCGTCCGGCAGGCGGTCCTCAGATACCAGCGCAGCGCCGAGGCGACCGCGACGCCACTGGAGCCGCGCAGCGCCACGCCTCCCGGCCCGGCGTCCACCTCGAACCAGTCGTGCCCGCCCGCCCCGGGCACCACATCGGCGGTGAACTCCGCGGCCCGGTCTCCGACGACTCGCTGAATCAGCTGCTGGGCTGCCTGATTCTCCGGCGTCTGTGGTACGTACCACATGAGGCACAGGCTAGGTCTGTTGTTCGTGGTGGTCAACGAAGTGAACTGTGGTGACGGCAATCCCGTCCGAAGGTCTATGCAGCAGACCTGTGCAGCCGCAAGCCGCTCTGGTACGGTCCACAGCCACGTCAGCGACTTCCCCAGCCCCCGCCTCCGAAGAGAGGACGGCCAGGACAGCGTGATGCAGCCGACCCAGCACAGCGCGGACTCACCCTTGACCGCCGATCTCGCCTACTTCGCCGCGCTCCAGGAGAACCTCACCGCGTTGGCCGCCGCCGAGCAGCCCGCCATCGAGCGCGCCGCCCGCGCCGTCGCGGACAGCGTCGCTGCCGGGGGCGTCGTCCACTACTTCGGCAGCGGCCATTCGCAGCTCGTGGCCCTCGAACCCCTGATGCGCGCGGGCGGCCTCGCACCGGTCGACGTCATCGCCGACCCGGCGCTCTCCCCCGTCGCCCCTCGGCACGCCGGCGCGGCCGAACGCGTCAGCGGCTACGCGGCGGCGATCCTTCGTACGGCGGATATCAGGGCGGGCGAGGTGGTGGTCGTCATCTCCAACTCCGGCATCAACGCCGTGCCGGTCGAATTCGCCCTCGGCGCCCGCGAGTCGGGCGCCACCGTCGTCGCCGTCACCAGCCGGGCCCACTCCCTGGCCGCCGAGTCCCGGCACGAGGGCGGGCAGCGGCTGCTTGACGTCGCCGACATCGTCATCGACACGCACGGCCACTCCGGTGACGCGGTCATACCTTTGGGCGACCTCGCCGTGGGCGCCATGTCGACCGTGGTGGGGGCGGCGATCGTCAACGCCCTGACCTGCCGGGCCGCCGAGCTGCTCGCCGAAGAGCACGGGCAGGCCCCGCCGTTGATCGTCAGTCAGAACACCGCTGAGGACGCCGAGCGCCACAACAGCGCGCTGCTGGAGCAGTTCAAGGACCGCTGTCCGCGAGGCTGACGCACCGGTCCGCCGTCCGCGTCCGCCGTCCGCCGTCCGCCGTCCGCCGTCCGCCCGACGAGACCACGCAAGGAGGCCGATGATGAAGAGCACGCGCCGGGTGCGCCGCCGCATCGCCGCCGCGGCCTGCGCCGTCGCCCTCGTGCTGCCGCTGACCGCCTGCGAGGCGCTCACCCCCGGCAGCAAGGCCGCGGTTCCGGGGCCGCGAAGCGTGCCGTCCTCGACCGCCGTGCCGGACGACGACGTCACCCTGCGCCTCCAGTTCGCCGACGCCCCGCCGATGGTCGACGCGCTGATCGCCGCGTTCGAGAAGGGCCATCCCGGGATCAGCGTCGAACCGCAGTACAAGACGTTCTCCGACTACGTCCAGAACCTCAAGCTCACCATGACCTCCGACTCCGCCCCCGACATCGCGCAGTACGCGGTCGGGATGACGGACCTCGCGGAGGACGGCCACATCCTCGATCTGGCGCCGTACCGGGAGGCGTACGGCTGGGACGAGTCGATCCCTCCGGTCAGCCTCGACCAGCTCACCGCGGGGCGGACCAGCGAGGCCACCGGCGGGCGGGCCCTGTTCGGGGTGCCGGCCGGCCTGTCGATGACCGGCATCTACTACAACAAGGAGCTCGCCGAGCAGGCCGGGATCGATGGTCCGCCCAGGACACTTGCGGAGTTCGAGGACCAGCTCGCCGCCGCGAAGGACGCGGGTCTGACGCCGCTCGGCGTCGGCGCCCTCGACTCCGGCGGTCTGCATCTGTGGGCCGGGCTCCTCAACCAGCTGATGCCCACGGACGACTACTGGGACTGGGTCAACGGCACCGAGGGCGCCACCATCGAGACCCGGGCCGCGAGCATCGCCGGCGAGCGCGTCATCGAATGGGGCCGCAAGGGGTACTACAACGAGTCCGCGAACGGCACCGGACAGATCGACTCCACCGCCCAGTTCGCCGAGGGCGACAGCGTCTTCCTGGTCAACGGCAACTGGGCCGCCGGGCAGCTGGCGACCGTCATGGGGGACAACGTCGGCTTCTTCCCGATACCGGGCGAGCGCGCCGGCGCCCGCACGGTGGCCTCCGGGTTCAGCGTCGCGTACGCCGTCTCCTCCAGGACCGAACACCCCGAAGCGGCAGGCGCGTTCCTGGACTTCCTGACCTCGCCCGAAGCCGGCCAGATCATCAGCGACAACGGCTTCCTGCCACCCAACCCCGAGGCCGTGGCGAAACCGGAGGGCGTGCTCGCCGACATCGCGGAGGGCCACCGGCGGGCCATCGCCGACGACGGGATCACGACGTTCCCCGACTTCGCCGCGCCCGCGATGCTCGACCGGCTGCGCTCCGGCGTGCAGAAACTCATCGCGCATCGCGTCGAGCCCGCGGACTACCTCGACTCACTTCAGGACGAGTGGGAGGAACACCATGCGGAGTAGGCCGCCGGTTCGGTCTCCGGGCGTCCGCAGGCGCGGCCGGTGGCGCGGCTATGTGTACGTGCTGCCCGCGTTCCTCGTCTACCTGGCCTTCGCGGTGCTGCCCGCCCTGCACACGGCGTACCTGTCGCTGTTCGAGTGGGACGGCGTCACGCTGGGCGACTGGGTCGGCCTCGGCAACTACCAGGAGATCCTCCAGGACGCCGTCCTGCGCCGGTCCGTGGTCAACGCCCTGGTGCTGGTGGTGTTCTTCTCCTTCGTCCCCATCGTGCTCGGCCTGGCGATGACCGGCCTCCTGGCCCGCTACCGAAGGCCCGGCATGGGGGCGTACCGCTTCCTGTTCATGCTGCCGCAGGTCGTCCCCCTCGTCGCGGTGGGTGTGACGTGGCGCTGGCTGTACGGGGACGACGGGCTGGTGAACCAGGCGTTCCGCGCGGTCGGCCTGGACGGCGTGACCCGGGCGTGGCTGGGCGACTTCGGCGCCGCGCTGATCGCGGTGGGCGTCGTGGGCACCTGGGTGCTGAGCGGCCTGTGCATGATGCTCTTCCTCAGCGGTGTGCAGAAGGTGGACCCCAACCTGTACGAGGCGGCCCGGCTCGACGGGGCGGGCCCGGTCCGGGAGTTCGTCTCCGTCACCCTGCCGCATCTGCGCGGCGAGCTCGCCATCGCCATGACCGTGACAATGGTGGCCGCACTGGCCAGCTTCGACATCGTGTACGTGACGACGAACGGCGGCCCGGGCGAGCAGACGACCGTCCCCGGCCTCCTCGTGTACCGGCTGGCGTTCTCCGAGGGCAAGGTCGGGCTCGCCGCGGCTCTGGCCGTCGTCCTCGGCTGCCTGATACTCGCGATCGTCTACCTCATCAACCGTCTGTCGAGGCCGGAGAAATGAACACCGCCACGCGATCGGAACGCTGGTCCGGCTACGTCCTCCTGACCGTCATGGCGCTCGCCGTCGTGATTCCGTTCCTCAGTGTCTTCCTGGCCTCCGTGCAGCCCGCGGGCACGCCGGTGGTGGGTCTGACCTGGCCGGAGCGGTGGAGTTGGGACAACTACGAGCAGGCATGGTCGGTGGCCGGGTTCTCCGACCTGATCAGGCACAGCCTCATCATCGCGGTCGGTGTCGTGCCCGCCTGCCTGGTTCTCGCCTCGCTGGCGGGCTACGCGCTCGGCACCATGAGGCTGCCGGGCGGCAACGCGGTCGCGGCCTTCTTCATCGCCGGCCTCACCATCCCGGTCGAGGCGATCGTGGTCCCGCTCTACTTCGACCTGCGGAGCCTCGGCCTGACCAACTCGTTTCTGGGCGTGATCCTGGTGGAGATCGCGCTGTTCCTGCCGTTCAGCGTGTTCTGGATGCGCACCCACTTCCAGTCCACGCCCGCGTCACTGGTGGAGGCGGCCCGCATCGACGGCGCCTCGTCGGGCACGATCCTGCTCCGGGTGCTGCTCCCGCTGGCCCGCCCGTCCCTGATGACGCTCGGTCTTCTCGTCTTCATGTGGTCGTGGAAGCAGTTCCTGCTGGTGCTGGTCCTCATCCAGGACACGACCAAGCACACCGCGCCCGCCGGTCTTGGTTTCTTCGTGGGTCAGAACACCACGGACATCCCGACGCTGGCCGCGGGCACGATCATCGTGATGGTGCCGATCCTGATCCTCTTCGTGATCTTCCAGCGCAGCTTCATCGCGGGGCTGCTCCAGGGCGCGACGAAGGGATGAGGGGATGGACGAGGGGATGAAGGATCAACGACGCGGGCAGGGGACGGGCGGCTGCCCGGTCACGCCGCCTTCGACGGGTTCGCGGGAGAGTGGGAGTGCGGGGATGCCGCCGCCCACTCCATCACGAGCCGCTGGTACTCCAGTCGCTGCTCGCCGCTGAGTGTGCCACCGGTCCGCAGCCACAGGGCCCGGATCTCCTCGTTGACCTCGGCGGCCGATCGCCCGGTGGCGAGCGGTGCACGATGTGGAGTGGTGGACATGCCGTGAATCATACGGGGCTCGATGTGAAGGCCATGTGAGTAGCCGCCGTCATCGCGGCTACTCGAAAGTAGCAGCTCAGGGGCGGCGACCTCACGCTTCCGCGGCCCCCAGGACCAGCACCTGGATCGCCAGTACGGCCGCTCCGCGCGCCCAGTCGTGGAAGTCGGACACCTTGGTCTCCAGGTTGACCGGTTCCGCCCGCGGGTGGCGTCCCGCGAGGATGGCCTCCTGGACCACCGGTTCCGCCACGTCGACCAGGCCCACGCCCTCGCCGGCGAGGAGGATCTTCTGGGGTATGGCGAAATTCGCGATCTGCGCGACCAGCGTGCCCAGGGCGCGGGCCGCCTCGTCGATGACGCGGGCGGCCATCGGTTCGCCTTCGGCGGCGAGGGCGAGGATCTCGTCGTACGACACATCACGGCCGGTCGCGGCCCGGATCTGGTAGCGGATGCTGGGGATGGTCAGCAGGGAGACGGCGCTGCCGCGCTCGCCGTCGGGGGTGAGCGGGCCGTTGGGGTTCACGATCCAGAAGCGGCCGTAGCCCACTCCGTCCTCCGCGGTCGCGACCCGTTTGCCGCAGTTCACCAGCGCGTAACCGATGCCCGCGCCGATGGTGAGGACCGCGAACCGGTCGAGGCCGCGGCCCGCGCCGAACCAGCTCTCGGCCTCGACGAGCGCCGCCACGTCGTTCTCGACGACGACGGGCAGCCCGGTGCGCTCCTCGACGAGTCGGCCCAGGGGTACGTCGTGCCAGTCGAGGAAGGCCGACTCGTCGACGACGGACCGGTCCTCGGCACGGCCGCCGATGCCGATGCCGATCCCGGCCAGACCGGGGAAATCGCGCGCGAACCCGTCCGTCAACTCCCGTAGTACATCCACGACTTCGTCCGGGTCATGGCCGGCGAGCGGACGGTCGCGGCGGGCCACGATGTCGCTTCTGAGTGTGGTGACGACGCCGTACACCATGTCCTGTGTGATCTTGAAGCCCGCGAACATGCGGGATTCGGCGACGATGTCCAGGGGTTGGGAAGGGCGGCCCTGACGCACCTCGGCGAGCGTGGCGCCCTCGGCGACCTCGACCAGCAGGCCCGACTCGATGAGCGGCTTCGTCAGCCGGGTGACGCTGCCCGCGGAGAGGTCGAGTCGCCGGGCGAGTTCACTGCGCGACAGCGGGCCGTGGGTGAGCACCTCGATCGCCACGGCACGCTCGCCGGGACTGAGCGGCAGCCAACTGGCGGCAAGTGTGGTCATGACCGCATCCTCGCATGTTTCGCCGTATGTTTTCTTTTGCAGTGGAAGCAATGTAGAAACGATACGGCCACACCGAGGCCGGAAGCACTGCTTCAAGAAGATGCGTGCACGACTCTTGACGTACAGATTATTCCGCATCAAAAGTAAGTGAGGCCCAAGGACGAGCCGCAGAGCAGGGAGTCCCCCGATGACCGTCGCCTCCAGCAGCCCACCATCCCGCGTACCACTCAGTGGTGCCGAAGCCGTGGCCCCCGTGAAGAAGGCCAAGGCCCGGCCTCGCGGTGACGGCGCCCTCGCGGCCGTCTTCATCGCACCGGCCATGCTGGGCTTCCTGGTCTTCCTGCTCTGGCCCACGCTGCGCGGCATCTGGCTCAGCTTCACCCGGTACAACCTGCTGACGCCGGCGGAGTGGGTGGGCCTGGACAACTACGTCCGTATGGTCAACGACCCGATCTTCTGGGACTCGTTGTGGGTCACCGTCGAGTATGTGGTGATCAACATCGGCGTCCAGACGGTCGCGGCGCTCGCCATCGCGGTCCTGCTCCAGCGGCTCACGCAGTCGGCCGTACTGCGGGGCATCGTGCTCACGCCGTATCTGATGTCGAACGTCGTCGCCGGTCTCGTCTGGCTCTGGATGCTCGACACCCAGCTCGGCATCGGCAACGAGATCATCAGCGGTCTCGGCTTCGACCGCATCCCCTTCCTCGCCGACGAGACCTGGGCCATCCCCACCATCGCCCTGATCAACGTCTGGCGGCACGTCGGCTACACCGCCCTTCTCCTGTTCGCCGGGCTTCAGGCGATCCCGAACACCATGTACGAGGCGGCCAGGGTCGACGGCGCGAGTGAGTGGCGGATGTTCTGGCGGATCACGATGCCGCTGCTGCGGCCGGTGCTGGCGGTGGTGCTGATCATGACGGTGATCGGTTCGTTCCAGGTCTTCGACACCGTCGCGGTGACCACCGCGGGCGGCCCGGCGAACGCGACCAACGTCCTGCAGTTCTACATCTACGGCTCCGCCTTCGGCCGCTTCCAGTTCGGCTACGCCTCGGCGATGTCCGTCGCCCTGCTGATCGTGCTGAGCGCGATCACCGTCCTGCAGTACCGGCTCACCCGGGCCGGCCAGAGCGACCTCGCCTGACGGAAGGGAGACACCGACATGGCTGCTGTGACCACCACACCGACCGGGGCGCCCGAGGCGCCCGGGATACGACCGGAGCGGCGCAGGTTCTCCTTCGGGCGGGCCGCGGCCTGGACCGGGATGGGCCTGATCGTCCTCATCACCCTGCTGCCCTTCTACTGGATCCTGCGCACCGCGCTCTCCACCAACGCGGGCCTGGGCGCCGACCCCACCAACCCCCTGCCGGTCGACCTCACCACCAGCGGCTTCGAGCGGGCCCTCGGTCTGCAGTCCGCCGAGGAGGCGGTCGCGCAGGGCGGCGCGGGCGGCGGGCTCGACTTCTGGCGCTATCTGCTCAACTCGGTGCTCGTCTCGACCCTGGTCACCGGTTGTCAGATCTTCTTCTCCGCGATGGCCGCGTACGCCTTCGCACGGCTGCACTGGCGTGGCCGGGACAAGGTGTTCGGCCTGTTCCTGGCCGGGCTGATGGTGCCGACCATCTTCACGCTGCTGCCGAACTTCGTGCTCATCAAGGAACTCCAGCTGGTGGACACGCTGCTCGGCATCGCGCTGCCGACGATGTTCATGACGCCGTTCGCGGTGTTCTTCCTGCGGCAGTTCTTCATGAACATCCCCCTGGAGGTCGAGGAGGCGGCGCTGCTCGACGGCGCCGGCAAGGTCAAGATCTTCTTCCGGGTGATTCTCCCGATGGCGGCCACGCCGATCATCACGCTGTCCGTGCTGACGTACATCACCTCCTGGAACGACTACTTCTGGCCGCTGATGGTCTCCTACAGCGACAGCTCGCGCGTCCTTACCGTGGCGCTGGCGGTCTTCCGGGCGCAGACCCCGGCGACCGGCGTCGACTGGTCCGGGCTCATGGCGGCGACGCTGATCGCCGCGCTGCCGATGCTGGTGCTGTTCGCCTGCTTCGCCCGCCGCATCGTCAGCTCCATCGGCTTCACCGGGATCAAGTGAGGGAATGACCATGCGACTTCGTACGCTGACCGCGCTGGCCGGAGCGCTGGCGCTGTCCGTGGTGACCGGCTGCGCCAAGGGCGACTCCACCGGGGCCTCCGCGAACACGGTGACGTACTGGCTGTGGGACGCCAACCAGCTGCCCGCCTACCAGGCCTGTGCCAAGGGGTTCGAGAAGGAGCATCCCGGCCTCAAGGTCAAGATCACGCAGTTGGGCTGGAGCGACTACTGGACCAAGCTCACCGCCGGCTTCATCGCCGGTACTCAGCCGGACGTGTTCACCGACCACATCCAGAAGTTCGGCCAGTTCGCCGATCTTCAGGTGCTGGAGCCGCTCGACGACCTGGGCATCAAGAACGACGACTACCAGCCGGGGCTCGCCGCCAGCTGGATCGGCCAGGACGGCCACCGCTACGGCGCCCCCAAGGACTGGGACACCGTCGCGCTCTTCTACAACCAGAAGATGGCGAAGGACGCCGGCGTCACCGCCGAGCAGCTCAACGACCTCTCCTGGAACCCCAAGGACGGCGGCACCTTCGAGAAGGCGATCGCCCACCTGACCGTCGACAAGAACGGCAAGCGGGGCGACGAGCCGGGCTTCGACAAGAACAACGTCAAGGTGTACGGGCTCGGCACCCAGGGCGGCGGCTTCGGCGACGGCCAGACCCAGTGGAGCCCCTTCACCGGCTCCGCCGGGTGGAGCTACACCGAAAAGGCCCGGTGGGGCACGGAGTACCAGTACGACAGCAAGACCTTCCAGTCCACCGTCGACTGGTACTTCGGCCTGGCGAAGAAGGGCTACATGGCCCCCTTCTCCGACTACAACATCCAGTCCAACCAGGGCATCACGCAGTTCGCCGCGGGCAAGGCCGCCGCCGTCTTCGACGGTGCCTGGATGATCTCCACGTACTACGGCACCAAGGGCATCGACGCCGGCACCGCCCTCACTCCGGCCGGTCCGACGGGCAAGCGCGCCACGATGATGAACGGCCTCGCCGACTCCATCAGCAAGGCCTCCGACAACAAGGCGAACGCCCGCAAGTGGGTGGCGTATCTGGCCTCCGACGCGTGCCAGACCGTGGTCGGCAAGGCAGGGGTCGTCTTCCCCGCCACACCGGCCGGCACCGAGGCCGCCACTGCCGCCTACAAGAAGAAGGGCATCGACGTCACGGCCTTCACCGAGCCGGTGGCCGACAAGAAGAACTTCCGGACGTTCTCCTACCCGATCACCAACTACGCGGCCGACGTCACCGCGCTCATGCAGCCCGCCATGGAGGACATCTACGGCAACGGCAAGCCGGTGAGCAGCCTCGACGAGACCAACGACCAGATCAACCTCATCCTCGACCAGTGACTCGACCAGTGAAGGGCACCCCCTACATGACGTTCTCCCTCGGCATCGTCGGTGCCGGACAGTTCTCGGGACAGTTCGCCAAGTTGTTCCTGGCCCACCCCGGCGTCAGCGACGTCTACGTCACCGACCTGCTCCCCGAACGGGCCGAGCAGCTCGCCGCAGCCGAAGGCCTGACCGGCACCTTCCCCTCGTACCAGGCGATGCTGGAGTCACCGGCGGTGGACGCCGTCGCGATCTTCACCCAGCGGTGGACGCACGGCCCGCTCGTGGTGCAGGGGCTGAACGCCGGCAAGCACGTGTACTCGGCGGTGCCCATGGCGATCACTGCGGAGGAGATCGCGGCGATCATCGACACCGTACGCGCCACCGGTCTGACGTACATGATGGGCGAGACCAGCCAGTACAACCCGGCGACCGTGCACGCCCGCAACCAGATCGCCGAGGGCGCGTTCGGGCGGCTCTTCTACGCCGAGGGCGACTATGTGCACGACATGGACCTCGGGTTCTACGAGGCCTATCAGTACAGCGGCGGCGAGGACTGGAAGTCCACCGCCAGCTATCCGCCGCTGCTCTACCCGACGCACTCGGTGGGCGGGGTGCTCGGCGCCTGGCAGACGCACGCGGTGAGCGTGTCCGCGATCGGCGTCAAGGACGACCGCGGCGACGGGGTCTTCGACCAGGAGGTCAGCCAGTTCGGCAACGACTTCTCCAACGCGACCGCGCTGTTCGAGGTCGCGGGCGGCGGCTCTTTCCGTACGAACGAGTTCCGGCGGGTCGGCTACCCCTCGCACATCAGGGAGTCGCGTTTCCGGTTCTTCGGTACGGACGCGAGCATGGAGCAGCTCGCCACGGTGGCCCTGTGGCAGGACAAGAAGGGCGTCAAGGACATCAGCGAGCTGCTGGAGCCCAAGCCGACCCTGTCCCCCGACGACCCGTCGCTCCAGCACATCGCGCCGGACCTGCGGGCCGCCTTCACCTCCGGTTCGGCGCCGGTGCACGACCGCTCCCGGCTGCCGCGGGAGTTCGACAACCTGCACAACGGGCACGAGGGCAGCCACCACTTCCTGGTGGACGACTTCGTCACCGCGGTCAACACGCGCACCCTGCCGTCGGTGAACGCGTGGGTGGCCGCCCGCTACACCCTGCCGGGCATCGTCGCGCACGACTCGGCGCGGCAGGGCGGGGCCAGGCTGGAGATACCGGACTTCGGGGACGCGCCCGAGGAGTGACCGGCCCGGTATCGGCCCGGCTGTCCTTCGGGGCAGCCGGGCCGACCGCTCGGGTGGCTCAGGTGCCCGGCTTGCGGCCGTACACGAAGACGTCGTCGTTCTTCTTGAGGAGCGACCAGTACTTCTTGGCGGCGGTCTTCGTCATGTTGACGCAGCCGTGCGAGCCGGGCGGGTTCCACATGCTCACGCCGACGGAGTGGAAGGCCTGGCCGCCGTCGAAGAACTGGCTGTAGGGCATCGGCACGTGGTAGATCGACGAGACGTGGTCGATGTTCCGCCAGTAGATCTTCTTCAGGCCGGTGCGGGTCTCGTATCCGTTGCGCCCCGTGCGGACCGCGACCGGGCCGTAGACGAGCCTGCTGCCGTCCTGGATCCAGCTGAGCTGCAGCGTCAGGTTCACGCAGGCGATGCGGCCCTTGTTGACCGGGCACTTGCCGTCCTTGTTGGGATTGTTCCCGACGGCCTTCTGCTTCGTCATCAGGTCCATCACGCCCCAGGTGACAGAACCCGCGTACCCGATGTTCGGGGTGATGCCGTGCTTGGTCTGGAAGGCCTTGATCGCCGTGCAGTCGGCGGCGGACTGCCTGCCGTCGACAGTCCGGCCGAGGAACCTCTCCACCTGCTTCTGATACGGACCGGCCTGCGTGGTACAGCTCGCCGCCTGCGCGGGCGATGCGCCCAGCGCGACGGTCAGCGGCGCCACCAGCCCCGTGATGCCCAGTACGACGGCTCCCCGTCTGCGTATGTCCCCCATGGCCAGCTTCCCCTTTGTTCTACCCGCGTGGTGCACTCTGTGACGGCTAGACCGGCGCTGGAGCAGTTGGGTTGTAGGTCGGCCCGTCCTGAGACCGGCCTGGGACGAAACGGTTACGCAGCCCGCCGTCCGGCGGGAGACTCCCGCCGGACGGCGGGCCCCCGCGCGTTTCGGAAACAGCGATGATCGGCGGCAGGCAACGACGCCGTACCGAGGAGCACCCGATGACCACCACTCCCCCGCCCTTCGACCCCGAGCTGGCCGCCGCACTCGCCGTCATGGGCGAGATGGCGCCGACCACGCTGACGCCGGAGATGCTCGCCTTCGCGCGGGAGGCCGAAGGGGCCGCGGAAGGCCCGTTCTCGCTGCTGACCAATGAGGAGATGCGTCGCGACGGGGCCTTCGAGGTCGAGGAGCGGACGGTGCCCGGTCCCGAGGGCGCACCGGACATCTCACTGCTCATCTGCAAGCCCACCCGGGTGCAGGGTCCGCGGCCCGTCGTCTACTACACGCACGGCGGCGGGATGGTACTGGGCAACAACCGGCTCGGCATGGAGCTGGCGCTCGACTGGGCGACGGAGCTGGGCCTGGTCGTGGTGTCGGTCGAGTACCGGCTCGCCCCGGAGCACCCGCATCCCGCCCCTGTCGAGGACTCCTACGCGGGCCTGCTGTGGACGGCGGAGAACGCCAAGGAGATCGGCGGCGACCCGGACCGGATCATCCTGGCGGGTGGCAGCGCGGGCGGCGGACTCGCGGCGGCGCTGGCTCTCCTGGCCCGCGACCGGAAGGGTCCCCGTCCGGTCGGCCAGCTGCTGCTCTGCCCGATGCTCGACGACCGCAACGACACCCCGTCCGCCCACCAGATGGCCGGTCTCGGTATCTGGGACCGCACGGCGAACGAGACGGGCTGGAACGCGCTGCTCGGTGAGGCACGCGGCACTGCGGACGTCTCCCCGTACGCCGCCCCGGCCCGCGCCGACGACCTTTCCGGTCTCCCTCCGGCCTTCATCGACGTCGGCTCGGCCGAGACCTTCCGCGACGAGGACGTCGCCTACGCGTCCCGGATCTGGCAGGCGGGCGGCCAGGCCGAGCTGCACGTATGGCCGGGCGGCTTCCACGCCTTCGACGGCCTCGCCCCGCAGGCCGCGCTGTCCCAGGATGCCCGGGCGGCCCGGCTGCGGTGGCTGCACCGACTGCTCGGTGAGTGACACGTCAGTCACCGGCGCACCGCGCATGATGACTTCTGACGCATGGCACCAAATGGTGATTCCTGACCGAGAATGAGCAGATGGAAGAGCTGGCTGGCCGCCTGGCCGCGCTCGACCCGGACGCCGGAGCCGCTGTCCAGGTCATCGCCTACTTCGACCGGCTGGTCGAGGGCCGCGCCGGGCTCGAGGCCCTGGTGCGGGGTGCGGCGGTACTCTCCGGCTGCCCCGCGCGGCTCGTCGACGAGGCCCGGCAGGTACGGGTCCGGGTCGAGCCCGACGGGCGGCGGCGCGACGAGAACGGGCCCGTGCGCCCCGAGTGGCCTTCGATGCCGCTGACTCCCGGCGGGTCGCCCGCGGTGTGGCTGGAGCGCACGGGACCGCGGACGGTGGTCGACGCCATGGTCCTGGAGCGGACCGCGAGCGCCGCCCGGCATGTCCTGGACCGCACCCGGGGGCGGGCGCCGGTGCATGGCCCTGCGGATGATCCGGCCCTGCTGGAGACGGTGCTCGACCCGACGGCCGCGGAGGCCGCGCGGCTGCACGCGGCGCGCGGGCTCGGTCTCGACCCGGACGGCCGGGCTCTCGCGATCGCCCTGCGCGGCGGCCCGGTGAAGCAGCCTTCCCTGAGCCTTGCCTCCGGCGAGCGGGCCCTCGTCCAGCCGGTCCCCGCCCCGGAACTGCCGGACGAGAGCCGGGTGGGTGTGGGCCCGGCGGTCCCCGTCCTGGAACTGCCGCGCTCCTGGTCCGCCGCTCGCACAGCCCTGCGCTTCACCGCCGAGGGCACCGACCAGGACCCGGGCCCTCGCATCGTCCACTCCGATGACCTCGGCACGCTTGCCCTCCTGGCGACCGTGGTCGCCCCGGGCACGGAGCCGCCGCCCGACGTACGCGCCCTCGACCAGGCCGCCGCGGCGAGCCCGTGGCTCCTGCCCACGCTGTATGCCGTCGTCACCTCCCCGAGCCGGCGCACAGCGGCCACCGAACTGAACGTGCACCACTCCACGCTCCAGGACCGCCTGGCCCACGCGGAGTCCCTGCTCGGCTGGCCGGTACGCACGCCGCAGGGCCATCTGCGGCTCCAACTCGCCCTGGCGGCACGGCTGCTGACGCGAAACCAGCTCTGAAGTCACCGACCGCGTTGTCTCCGGCCGCGTTGGCTGCCCGAATACTTCCCCCGCGCGCTCCACTGTGCTTGTCTGGGGGCCGTTTTCGGTGGCTGGGGCGGGAGTTGCCGTATGCGCAAGTCGTGGGTCGTCGGGGTGCTGGTGGGCTTTTTGCTGCTCGGTGCGTGCGGGGATCCCTCGTCCGAGCCCGAGTCCGTGCCGCCCGAGCGGTCTGCTTCCGGCACGTCGGCTGCGAAGGCTCCCGCCGTCTCGCCGTCCTCGACCACGCAGCAGCAGCGACCGCCCGCCTCCGCCGTGCCCGCGGCGCCCGAGGCGCCCGCAAAGCCGCCCACCGTGCTCTACCTCGGTGACTCGCTCGCGATGGAGAACCAGAAGGTGCTCGGCGGGCTCCTCCGGGACGAGTTGAAGGCGCGTTACACCAGCGCCCCGTACTCGGGGACAACGCTCTGCGACTACCTGGAGGGCACCGGCGAGGACTCGCTCGTGCCGGCCGAGGACAAGGCGGCGGCCCTGGTGCGTTCGCTGCGGCCCGACTTCGTGGTGCTGCAGTTCTGGGGCAACGCGTGGGGCTACACGCCGTGCATGGACGGGATCACGCACGACAAGGCTGAGGCCGAGTACTTCGCGCGCTATGCCGCGGACGCACGGCGGCTGACCGAGCAGATCGCGGACGCGGGAGATGGGGACGGGCCGAAGGTCGTTTGGGTGCTTCAAGGGCCCGACCCGATCACACCCGACCGGGTACGCCGCGTCAACGCGATCTACGAGCAGCAGGCCGACGCGTCCGGCGACCTGCTCGCGGACGCCGGCAAGGCGGTCAGTTCGGCCACGGCCCGCTACACCTGGACCCAGTACCTGCCGTGCACCGCGTACGAGCGCGACCACCCCGCGTACTGCACCGAGCCGGGCAGCGGCCGGACCGCCCTGCACCGCGACGACGACTACCTGCATTTCTGTCTGGCGCCCACCACCGAGAAGTCCAGGCCCTGCCCGGTCCGCTCGCCCGGCATCCTGCGCATCGGGCAGGCGATCACCACGGCACTGACCGCCGCGACGAACTGAGAGAGCCGTGAAGGGCAGGTGCCCGGATCCGCTGACCTCTCGACGGACCCGGGCACCTGCGTGGGGTACCGGCGGCGCGGCGCCCTCATCGCCGGCCGCCGGTGGTCATCGCCTCATCGCACCTCCCGCGCGTACGGCGCGACGGTGATCCGGTCGATCAGCGGCGCGTAGCGGGAGCGGAGCAGTACGCCGGGGAAGGTGTCCGAGGCGTACGAGGTGCCGTCGAAGTTCGGCAGCTCCTCGGAGCGGAACGCGATCGTGTTCTGCCCCTTCTTCAGCTGCACGGGGATGGTCAGCTCCCAGAAGTTGTTCTGGTGGAAGCTGTGCGGGAAGCTCACTCGCTTCACCTCGCCGCCGTTGACGCTGATGTCGGCGTGGCGGGCGAGCGGGTCCGGGTTGTAGTGGGTGGCCTCGGACTGCTCCGGGTTGGAGTAGCGGACGCGCAGCGCGTGCAGGCCGGTCCGGTCGGCCTTGACGGTGAACGTCGCGGTGTTGCCGTTGCCGGGCTCACCGCCGATGTCGGTGATCGCCGAGCCGTCGGTGGCCAGGGACAGCGGTGCGAGCTTGGCCGAGCCCGCGAGCTTGGCCTCGCCCGCCTCGTACGTACGCGCCGGCAGCGCGCCCTCGGTCGGCGTGACCCTGAGGCGGTCGACGAGGGTGGTGGACGAACCTCCGGTCAGCGTCACCTTGTTGACGCCGCCCGAGAGGGACACCGCCGCGCTGCTCGTGCCCTTGGCCAGGCGCAGGACGTCGTGGCCGTTGACGGACAGCCGGGCGCCCGAGCCGTCGAGGGTGTCGACCTTGAGGGTGGCCTCGCGGTCGGCGGGCGAGTAGACCCAGAACGTGGCGGTCTGGCCCTTGGCGAGCCGGGCCGCGCCCGAGCCGGTGGCCGCCTGCTTCGGCAGTTCGTAGACGGGCCGCGCCCCGCCGCCCAGCCAGGCCAGTTCGCCCTCGTACACCTGGGTGTCGGCCGAGGTCTCGGGGAGGGAGAGGGTGAGGCGGTCGACGATGGCGTCGCCCTTGGTGGCGCGCTTGCCGTCGGCGCTCTTCGCGGCGAGCGTCAGGGTGTGCTTGCCCTTGGTGAGCTTCACCTTGGTGTCGGTGTGGTCCCACACCACCCACTTGTAGCCCAGCGGCAGGTGCATCTCCTGCTCGCTGTCCGCCTTGCCGTCCACGCGCAGGAAGACGTTGGTGGGGCCCTGCTCCTTCACCTTGTCGAAGGTGTTGAGGGAGTTGGCGAAGACGCTCAGGTCGTAGGTGCCGTCCTCGGGCACGTCCACGGTGAAGTCGAGCGTGACGTCCGAGCCGGTGCGCAGGCCGCCCACGTCGTAGCCGCCGGAGGTGTAGAACTTCGACACGTCGCGCGGCGAGCCCTCCGGGCCGTTCTTGGAGTAGCCGGACCCGGTGTGGGCGGCGTCCTCCGCCTCGTACGAGTCCTTCCAGCGCACGGACGGCGACTGTGTGCCCTTCGCCTTCCCGGCCGGGCTGAGGACGATCTCGTAGGACGAGGACTCCTTCAGCTTCGGCAGGTCGCCCTCGCCGAAGTCGACGACGACCTTGCCGTCGTCACCGACTTTCAGGTTCTGCTCCGAGAGCAGCTTCGGGCCGGAGGAGTCGCCCACCTGCCCGCTCCAGTCGATCTCTCTCACCCAGGCGTGCACGCGTTCCCCGAAGAGCTTCTTCGGGACGTTGTCGAAGGTGATGTGCCCCTTGCCGGTGGAACCGCCGAAGATCAGCCGGGACTGCTTCTTCTTCTCGTCGAGCGTGGCGACGCCCTGCATGGTGTAGTTCTCGCCGGGGAACGGCGGGGTCACCTTGACGGTGTGCCCGCTCATCGAGGCGTACGAGTTCAGCAGCCACCACTGGCCGTTGCCGCGGTTGGACTGCACCGCGGAGTCGGAGAGGTTGCCGTCGATGTTCCAGTACGCGATGTCGGCGTCCACCTTGGACTCCTCGATCGCGGACACCCACTGGATCATCTGGCCGGGGACCGAGGTGTGGTAGTTGAACGCGTACTCGTTGATGTTGATGGGGAGTTGGGTGCCTTCGCGGTCGGTGCCCTTGAAGAGGTCCTTCTCCCATTCCCGGTACTTGGCGGTGCTGTCGCGCACCGCCTCCGGGTGGCTCAGCTCGTGCCAGGTGATGACGTCCGGGAGGGTGCCCGCGGCCAGGGTGTGGGTGAGGAAGCCCTTCACCTGGTCGTAGAGGACGCTGGTGTTGGGACCGGCGATGCGGGCGTCGGGCATCTTGCCCTTGATGAGCTTGTAGAAGTCGTCCCAGGCGGCGAAGTAGTCGTCCGGGTCGTTGAGCCAGCTGACCTTGTTGTAGCTCCACTCGCCGGTACCGAACATGTTGCCCTCGGGCTCGTTGAACGGCACGAAGACGACGTTGTCCTGATACTCCTTCGGCAGCTTCAGAACCTGGTCGACCTGCTTGGCGACCTTCTCCCGGTAGAGCTTGACCTTCTCCTCGGGGGTGTCGCCCGGCCACTGGTACGGGAAGCCGCGGTGGATGTCGGTCATGTAGATGTACACGTCACCGTCGGTGGAGTCGGCCAGCGGCTTGACCACGTCCAGCGCGTCGGCCCCGGGGTGCTGCGGGCCGTCCTGCGCCTTCGTGGAGACGGTGCGCAGGCCCATGCCCTCGATGAGGTTGTTGGTGGGGACGTCCGGTCCGTACACGCCGTAGAGGGTGCCGGAGGCGCCGCCGTGGAACTTACCGGTGTCCGAGCCGAGGTCGACGTCGAGCTGGCCCTCGCGGACCACGGTGACGGTTGCCTTGACGGCGCGCCCTGCCGCGGTTCCGGCGACCGTGAACGTCCCGGGCTGGGCGTACTTGTCGGCCGGTATCTCGTCCCAGGTGATCGGGGTGTCGCGGTCGTAGCCGTCGGAGTAGGTGGAGCGGACGGCGGCGGGGAGGGTCGGGGCGGTCCCGTTCGTCGTACGGGCCTCGAAGGACGTCTTCGAGAGCTCCTGGAGAGTGGGCACGGCCGGGACCGTGCCGGCCACCTGCTCGGCGCTGAGCGCCGAGTGCCAGACGGTGAAGTCGTCGATCGCGCCCTTGAGCAGCGGATCCGGGTAGAGGGACTTGCCGATGTAACCGGCGGCCGTGGCCGAATCGTCCAGCACGTCCTTGGCCTTGATGCTGGTCTCGGTGGACGAGACCGCCACGCCGTCGAGGTAGGTGGTGAGCCGGCCGGCGGAGGTGTCGAGGGTGACGGTGAGGGTCCGCCACTGGTCGGCGGGGAGCGGCGCGTAGCCCTTGACCTGGTTCTCCCCGCCCCCTCCGCCGGTGGTCACGGAGGTCTGCAGCAGCCCGTTTCCGTTGTACGGGCTGGCGAAGAGGTACTTGGTGGTGTTGGTGCCCAGATCGAAGATCCGCTGCCAGGGCGACTTGTCGCCGCTCCACTTCACGCGGGCGGAGACCGTCAAGTCGGTTGCGTCGCCGATGATTTCGCGGGGCAGGCGGACGTACGCCCCGTCGGAGGTGTCCGGCCCGCCGGGCAGGGCGAGCGCCTTGCCGCCGTCCGTGCCCGAGACGGACTGGGCGGTGGAGGGGTTGACCAGGCTCGCCGTCAGGCCGTTGCCGGAACTGTCGGTGATCTTCCCGGACGTGAGGTCGTCCTGGTCGAAGGTGTAGCGGGCGGTGGGCTGGGGCGCGTCGGCCGCTTGCGCGGGGCCGGCCGGCGCGGCCAGCAGACCCGCGCCGAGGGCCAGCGCCACGGCGGCCGGTGCTCTGCGCCGCGCGGCTCTGTCAGCGGATGGCATGGATGGCGTCCTTTCAGGAGGGCCGTCGAACCGGTTCGACAGCGTGACCGCGCTCGTACCGGTTGGCACGGATCTACCGGTGGTCAGCTGTTGGGGAACGCCGTGCGGCCGACGAGCACAGGCGGGGGAAACCGTCGGCGTCGGCGACCTCGTGGGTGGCGCGGTTCGGGCATGGGCGGCTCGGACTTTCGGCTCCGGGAGTCGGGTTCTCTCAACTCGCCTTGACTGTGCGGCATTTCGAACACGGTTCGTAGCGTCGGCGGCACCGTAGGCGGGAGGCCGAGTAGAGGTCAATACTTTGCGCAGCCCGGGTGTCCACCGCTGAGCGTAGAGAGGCCCTCAGCGGGTCCGGCGCGATACCGCGCCCCGTAAGGGGCGCGGGGAACTGCGCGATCAGCCCCCACCGGCCCGCGCGGTCATCACCGTTCTTCCAGCGGAGCGCTTAGCGGCCCGCCTCCAACTCCGTCTCCACCAGCCGGTACAGATGACGGCGGGCGTCCTCCGTACTCAGTGGAGGCGCCTGGCGCAGCCACTGGAGGGCCAGGCCGTCGGAGAGTGCCGCGAAGCGGACGGTGAAGCCGGCCGGGTCGGCGCAGACGAACTCGCCCTCGGCGACGCCCCGTTCGACCAGCGCACGGATCTGGCTGTGCCAGTCCTCGTACCGCCTGGCCTGGCCTCGGGCGAAGGCCCGCTCGGGGTCCTGGTCGCGCTCGCCCGCGCTCCAGTAGTCGAACCACATCCGCCAGTGCCGGTCGGTGTCCTCCGTGAACAGCGCGTCGATCAGCAGCCGCAGCGCCTCGGAACCGCTGGACGCCTTCTCGGCGGCCTCTTGCAGCGCCGCGTAGTAGCGCTCGATGTGCAGCACCATCGCCTCGGAGAGGATCTCCTGCACACTGCCGAAGTGGTACGTCACCGTGCCGACGGACACCCCGGCCGCCGCCGCGACATCGCGGACACCCACCGACTGGTATCCGCGCTCCGCGATCAGCGGCACGGCCGCCTCCACGATGAGCCGGCGGCGGACCTCGGTGGGCTGTCGGGTGCGGTCCGCGGCGGCGACGGCGCGGCGAGGGGTCCTGGCGGCGTTCATGCCGACGTCCTCGGGATGGCGCGATGCCATGCGCGCTTGGCCACTGTCTCTCCGTCCGCCCGTGCTTCGATGCGACTGTCCATGATGAACTCCGTGGCCGTGGCCCGCAGTTCCGTGCGGGCCATGATCTCAGCGTCCCAGTCGTCGCCGCGCCGCAGCCGGATGTTCCACTCGGACACGGCGTGTGCCGAGAGGGGGTCGCCGGTGCGGATCCGGTACGTCTCGCACGCGCTCTCCTCGTACCGCAGCCCGTCGGGGTAGGTCCGGGATCCCCCGTAGTTGGGGTCGACTTCCAGGGTCCACTCCCCCTTCGCGACGTCATGCGTGACCAGCCGCTCCGGCCGCGGTTCGGCGTCCCTCTCGTACTCCACGGGGAGCGGCGATGCCTGCTCGGGCTCCTCGAAGCGGATCGCCTCTGCGCCCCGGTCGTACGCGGGATCCCGGACGGGCAGGAGCAGGGCGCTCTCGGCGGGCACCACGGCCAGCTCGCCGCGCTCGCCGTGCGGCCACACCCAGGGCCAGTACGTGTCGGAGACGGCGACCCGGATGCGATGGCCGGGCGGAACGGCGTACCCGATGCCGGCCAGCTCCCATTCCACGGTCTCGTACGTGCCCGGCCTCCACTCCACCGCCCGGTCGCGCCCGTGCCTGCTGAGCAGGTTGAGCACGCCGCGCGTGACGAGCGTGGACGAGCCGTCGGGCGCTACGTCGCACACGCGGACGATCACATGGGCGCGCGGTGTCGCGCTGTCGAGGCGGAGCCGGACGCGCGGGCGGCCCAGGATCTCCACGCGCTCCTCCAGCGGCCGCGAGTCGAAGCAGACCGAGCGGCCGTCCTCCTCCCGCTGGTCCGGCGGCAGATCGCTCGCGTTGCCGAAGGGGAAGAAACGGCCGGCGTCGAGGCCGGTGTGCTGCGGCGTGCGGACGAGGACGGGGGCGTACGTCTCCCCCAGCGGCCGTTCGTCCCAGGTGACCGACGGAGACGGCCAGTTCGGGTCCCCGACCCAGCGGCCCGGCATGACGTCGTACGACGTGGCGGGCGGGACCGGGTCGTTGATCCAGGCACGGAGCTTCGGCTCACGCAGAATGCCTGTGTCGACGTCCCTGAGGTGCTGGTCCCACCAGCGGAGGGTCTCCTGGAGGAAGCCGATCGCGGGTCCGGGCGGCAGGCCGCGGTCGGGGTACTGGTGCGACCACGGCCCGATGATCCCTCGTACGCGATCGTCCGGCAGATGTTCCACGAGCCGCAGCACGGTGTCGCGATACGGGTCGTTCCAGCCGCCCACCGCGAGCACGGCCGCGTCGATGGCGCCGTAGTCCTCGCAGACGCTGCCGTGCCGCCAGTAGTCGTCGCGTTCCTGGTGGGCGAGCCAGGTGTGCAGGAAGGGTTCGAGGGCGTCGAGGCGTTCGCGCCACATGGGGAGCCAGCGGTCCTGGCCTACGCTCTGCGGATCCGGCGGGCGGGCGGCGAACGCGAGCATCGTGCCCGCCCAGGCGAGCATGTCGATGCCGAGGACGGCGCCGCCGGTGTAGTGCACGTCGTTGTCGTAGCGGTCGTCCGCCGAGCAGACCGTGACGATCGCCTTCAGCGGTTCGGGGGCGAGGGCGGCGATCTGCAGGGAGTTGAAGCCGCCCCACGAGATCCCGAACATGCCGACCTTGCCGGTGCACCAGGATTGCGCGGCAAGCCAGTTGACGACGTCCACGCCGTCCGCGAGCTCCTGAGCGTCGTACTCGTCGCCGGGGGTGCCCTCGCTGTCTCCGTGCCCCCGTATGTCGACGCGGACGGAGGCGTAGCCGTGGCCCGCGTACCAGGGGTGCCGTTGGGCGTCCCGGGGGGCGGTCCAGTCGGTCTTGCGGTACGGGAGGTATTCGAGCAGGGCGGGGACGGGGTCGTCCTCGGCGTCGGCCGGTCGCCAGATCCGGGCGTGCAGACGCGTCCGCCCGTCCCGGGTGGGGATCCAGACGTCCTCGCGCACGACCTGGCGTTCGAAGTGCTCGCGATACCTCAATTGTCTCCTTCGTCAGGGCCGGTCGCTGCGACAGCGTCGGCCGCGCGCCAGCGGCGGACCCGGTGGCCGTCGCCGTGTTCGGTCCAGAGATCGTCCGGTTCGGCGGCGTCGGCCCACTCGGGGGCGTCCTCGACGAGAGGCTGCGCGTCGGGGTCGGGTTCGAGTACGGCCGCCATCAGCTGCCGGGTGTAGGGATGCCCGGGTGCGGCGAAGACCGCGTCCGTCGGGCCCTCCTCCACCACCACGCCGTGCCGCAGGACGACCACTCGGTCCGCGATGCCCCGTACGACGGCCAGGTCGTGGCTGATGAACAGGCAGGCCAAGCGGCGTTCGCGGCGCAGGTCGTCGAGGATCCGGAGCACCTCGGCCTGGACCGAGACGTCGAGGGCCGTGGTGATCTCGTCGGCGATCAGTACGTCCGGTTCGCCCGCCAACGCCCGTGCGATACCGATGCGTTGACGCTGGCCTCCGGAGAGCTGGGCGGGCAGCCGGTCGGCGAGGGCAGGGTCCAGGCGTACGTCGGAGATCAGCTTCCGGGCGCGTACGGCCGCATCCGAACGACTCCCCGCCGTACCGAAGAACCGCAGGGGGCGGCGGACCGCGTCGCCGACCGAGCGGCGTGGATTCAGGGATGTGTCGGCGTTCTGGAAGACGAGCTGGACGCGGCGCCGCAACGACATCGGCCGCTTCCGCACGGGCCCCGCGAGGTCGCCCGACTCGTGGGTCATCGTGCCGCCCGAGGGAGCGCGCAGTCCGGCGAGCGTCCAGGCGAGCGTGGACTTGCCGCTGCCCGACTCCCCTACGAGAGCGAGGACTTCGCCCCGCCGGACGTCGAAGGAGACACCGTCCACGGCACGCGACGACCCGTAGTCGACGGTGACGTCCCGCGCCGATACCGCGACGGGAGAATCACCGGGCACGAGCGCCTTGGGCCGTACTTCCCGCTCCCCCTCCTCACCCACAAGCGCAAGACCGGCGTCATCGAGCCGCGGCACGCTCGCCAACAGCCGTCTGGTGTACGGGTCCTGGGGCGCCGCGAACAGCCTCCCGGTGGGCGCGGCCTCCACGACCCGCCCGGACCGCAGCACGGTCACCTCGTCGGCCATGTGCGCCACCACCCCGAGGTCATGGCTCACCAGCACGGCGGCGAGGCCGAGTTCCTCGCGCAGGGCGCCCACCAGATCGAGCACGCCGCGCTGTGTCACCACGTCGAGGCCGGTCGTCGGTTCGTCGAGGACGAGGACCTTCGGCCGGGCCGCGATGGCCATGGCTATGGCGACGCGCTGTTGCTGGCCGCCGGAGAGTTCGTGCGGGTAGCGGCGGGCGAGTTCGGTGGGGCGAGGCAGCCGGACCTGCTCCAGCAGATCGACGACAGGTACGTCTCCGCCGACCTCGGCGATCTGTCGTCCGATGCGCATGGACGGGGTCAGCGCGTGCCCCGCGTTCTGCCCGACCATGGCGACGGTCCCGCCCCGCAGCCGCCTCAACTCCCGTGCGGGCAGGGCGAATACGTCGGCTCCGTCGACCCGGACCGACCCGCCCGTCACCCGCGAGCCGTGCCGCAGATGCCCGAGCAGCGTCGCCGCGACGGTCGACTTCCCGCTGCCCGACTCACCGACCAGCGCCAGGGTCTGCCCGGGCAGCACCTCCAGCGACACCTCATGGACGACGGTCACGTCACGGCCGCCCGAACGGTAGGCCACGGAAAGGGAGTCGACGGACACGAGGGCGGTCGTGGCGGCAGTGGCCGCTGCTGTGGAGGTCATCAGAGCCCCTCCCTGATCCGGTCGACGCCCCACGCCTTGGACAGTCCGTCGGCCGCGAGGTTGAGCCCGACCACAAGCGTCGCCAGGGCGATGATGGGCGCGAGGCTCGCCATCGGCACAACGGTGATGGCGGTCCGGTTCTCGGCCACCATCAGTCCCCAGTCGGGAGTCGGCGGGTCGGCTCCGAAGCCGAGGAACGACAGCGAGCTGATCAGCAGCACCACCCACGAGGCCCGCATCGCGAACTCGACGCACACCACATCGATGATGTTCGGCAGGATCTCGCGCCGCAGGATCGCCCAGGTGCCCTCGCCCCGAGCCCGGGCCGCGGTCACATAGTCGGCGGGCACGACCGCCAGCGCGGCGCCGCGCACGACACGTACGACCTGAGGGACGTACACGACGGCGATCGCGAGGACGATGACCGACGGGCCCGTGCCCAGCGCCGTGACGACGACCAGCAGCACCAGCACCGGCGGCACGGAGAGGACCGCGTCGAGGACCCGCCCCAGCACGTCGTCGAACCAGCCGCCGCGCAGGGCCGCCGCACACCCGGCCACCGTGCCGAGGACGACGGTCAGCAGCGTCGCGGTGACGGAGACACCGAGCGCGTACTTGCCGCCGTGCAGAACCCGGGCGAGTACGTCACGGCCGTACTGGTCTGTTCCCGCCAGATGGTCCCAACTCGGCCCCAGCAACGCCTGGTCGGCGTGGTTCGCGATGGGGTCGTACGAGGTGAGGACCGGGGCGAGCAGGGCGATCAGGACGTGGACGGCGACGATCGCGAGGCCGATGGTGGCCGCCCGTGAGGACCGGAGCGTGCCCCAGGCGCGGGCCGCGGCGGAGGGCGGGGCGAGGGGAGCGGCGGGAGCGGGCGCCGGGGTGTCCAGGGTGGTCATCGGGTCCTCCCGCGCGTACGGAGCTTGGGGTTGAGGGCCATGGCGCCGAGGTCGGCGGCCAGGTTGCAGGCGACGTACACGACCGCGCTGATCAGGGCGATGGCCTGGATGACGGGCAGGTCCCGGTTCTGCACGGAGGACAGCATCAGCTTGCCGATGCCGGGGTAGTTGAAGACGTTCTCGACGACCGCGACCCCGCCCGCGAGCCAGGCGACGTTCAGGGCGATGACGTGCAGGGTGGGCAGCAGGGCACCGGGGAGCGCGTGCCGGGTGACGACCCGCCACGTCGACAGGCCCTTGAGCCGGGCCGTGGTGACGTACTCGCTCGCCATCACGTCGACGACGGACGTCCGGGCCATCCGGACGATGTACGCGGCCATGACGACGGCGAGGGCGAGAGCGGGAAGCCATACGGCGGGCAGGAGTTGGCCGATGCTCGCCTCTGGCCCGTACAGCACGACGGCCGGGAACACCGGCAGCGCGACGGAGAAGCACAGCACCAGCACGGTCGCGACCACGAACTCGGGGACGCTCATCCCGACCAGGCTGACCGTGGAGATCAGATGGTCCGGCCAGCGGTCGCGGTACAGGCCGGCGAGGATTCCGAGGACGATCGAGCCGGTGACGGCGAAGAGAACCGTGATCAGAGCGATCAGCGCGGAATTCCCGAGGTACATCGCGACTTCGCCGCCGACCGCCTTGCCGGAGACGAGCGAGAGGCCGAAGTCGCCGTGCAGGGCGCCGCTCATCCAGTCGGCGTACCGCTCCCAGGCGGGCTGGTCGAGCTTCAGCTTCTCGCGCAGGGCGGCGACCGCGTCGGGTGTGGCGTCTCTGCCGAGGACCTGGGTGGCGACGTCGCCGGGCAGGGCCTGGACGGCGAGGAAGACGAGGACCGAGGAGAGGAAGAGGGTGCCGACTGCGGCGAGTACGCGGCGGGCGATGAACGAGAGCATGGTCAGGCTCCCTTCAGGCCGATGCCGAGGTAGTCGAACTCGAAGCCGTACTCGGCGTATCCGCGCACCTTCCGCGAGAGGCCGACGAGCCGGTCGGCGAACATCGGGGTCATCGCCCCGCCCTTCTCCATCACGAAGGTCTGCGCCTCGCCGTACAGTTCGCGCCGCCGCGTGTCGTCGGTCTCCTGCCGGGCCCGGTCGAGCAGCGTGTCGAAGTCCTTGTCGGACCAGGCGGTCTCGTTGTACGAGGAGCCGCTGCGGAAGACCTGGGTGAGGAGCTGGTCGACGGGTCTGCCGGTGAACCAGTACGTCGCCATCAGCGGCTTCTTCATCCAGATCTGCGTGTAGTACGAGTCCGCCGCGGCCGTCTTGACCCGGATGCGGATACCGGCCCGCCTGGCCGAGTCCTGGTAGGCGAGGGCCATGGGCGTGAAGACCGGGTCGTACGAGGACGTGTAGAGGTCGGTCGTCAGGCCCTCGTGTCCGGCCTTCTTCAGCAGGTACCGCGCCTGCTCCGGGTCGTGCTCGGGATGCGTGGTGATGTGGGCGGGGTCGCTCGGCGGCACGGGGTTGTCCCAGCCTGCCGTGCCCGCGCCCTGCAGGGCGACCTTCACCACGTGCTCGGGGTCGTAGGCGAGCTTCATCGCCTGCCGGACGCGTACGTCGGTGAAGGGTTTCTCCGTGGTGAGCATCGGCAGCACGTACCACTGGGCGTTCTCGACCCGGGCGATCGTCGCGCGGTCGGAGGCGGCGACGACCCGGGCGGTGGCGAAGTCCAGGTTGGTCTGGGACAGAAGGTCGACCTGGCCTGCCAGCAGGGCGTTCGAGCGGGCCGACATGTCGGCGACGGAGTAGAAGCTGATGGCGTCCAGGACCGGACGGCCGGCCCAGTGGTCCTCGTAGGCGGTGATGCGGCCGGGGCCCGCGGGCGTGAACGACTCCAGTTTGAAGGGGCCGGTGCCGATGCCGGTGCGGCCGATCCCGCGGGCGCTGCCGTCGGGGATGACGTAGCAGTTGTAGTGCGTGAGGAGGCTCGGGAACTCCGCGTTCGGGGTCTTGAGCGGCACAACCAGCGTGTGGGCGTCGGGAGTTCGCAGTTTGTCCGGGTCGACGAGCGGGGCGAGGACGGCTGCCTGCGGGGACGCCGTCTTCTTGTCGAGGATGTGGCGCAGGGTGTACGCGGCGTCGGCGGACGTGAGCTTCCGCCCGTCGTGGAAGGTGACGCCCCTGCGAAGGCGGAAGGTCCACGTGCGGGCCTTGGCGTCCGGTTCCCAGGACTCGGCGAGGTCGGGGGCGACCGTGCCGTTCTCGGCGATGCGGACCAGGCGGTTGTAGAGGGCGCCGAGGTATTCGTACGCGGACAGGGCGCTCGCCGGGTCGAGGGTCTCGGCGTCGGAGGCGGGCGGCCGGGCGATACGGAGGGTGCCGCCGCGGTCGGGGGTGCCCGGCTTCGCCTCCGTGGGCAGGGCGGGCGCGGCCGAGGCGCCGGTGCAGCCGGTGAGCAGCCAGGACGCGCCGAGGGACGCGCCACCCGCAGCGGCCGCTGCGAGGACCGACCGCCGTCGTGGGTGATGGGTGTCGGACATGTACCGACCGCCCTTCTCGCTATTCGTTCGGCGGAACGATTGAGTGAACGGCGTGAACGATAACGTGGTGACGGGTCCCCGCCAACCCTGGGAGCGCGGAACTTAACCTCGGGAAACCCAGGTGTTACAGGAGCCGGGAACGGGCGGCGACGGCACGAAGCTGAGGCGACAGCGGTCAGATCACGCCAACGCAGGACCGTAATTTGCGTCAGACCGTGCCGACACGAGCCAATACCAGCGGTAAGGGCTTGCTTTGCCTGCCCTTTACACGTAAGTCTTCTTCCCCTTTCAACGAGCCATGTTCCGGGGGGAATCGGCCTATGCAAGGCACGGTCGACGGTTTCAGCTACGGCGCGGTCACTCCGGTGGCCGCCTACCTCATGGCATGCCTGGGCGGCGCTCTGGGGTTACGCTGCATCGTCCGGACGCTGTTCAACAACAAGCAGTCGTGGAAGCCCGGTTGGCTGGCGCTCGGAGCGGCGTCGATCGGATGCGGCATCTGGACGATGCACTTCATCGCGATGATCGGTTTCCAGGTCGAGGAGACCCATATCCGCTATGACGTCGGCCTGACGGTACTGAGTCTCGCCGTGGCGGTTGCCGTGGTCGGCGTCGGCGTCTTCATCGTGGGATACGGCGGCGCCTCCGCCGGCACGCTGGCCACGGCTGGCATCGTCACCGGTCTCGGCGTCGCCGCCATGCACTACTTGGGCATGGCGGCGATGCAGATGGACGGGAGCATCAAGTACGCCCTGGGCACCGTCGCGCTCTCCGTGGTGATCGCCGTCGTCGCCGCGACCGCCGCACTGTGGGCGGCCGTCTCGATCCGGGGGTTTCTGACAAGCCTGGGGGCCAGCCTGGTCATGGGTGTGGCGGTGAGCGGAATGCACTACACCGGCATGGCCGCCGTCAGCGTGCGCCTCCACGAGGCGACCGACGGAACCCAGACCGGCGACTCGCCCATGTCGCTTCTGCTGCCCATGCTCATCGGCCCGGTCATCTTCCTTGTCCTGGCCGGGGCGATCGTGATGTTCGACCCTCTCCTCGTCTCAGGTGACAGCGATGAGGGCCGATCCGCCGCCGGGCGGCGCGCCGCGGCCGACAGCACTGAGCAGGCCGTGCCCCAGCCCGGCACGCTCTTCGAGGGCCGGCCCGGCACCGGTTCCGAGGGTTCGCCCGACCCTGGTTTCGAAGGTCCGCCCGATCCCGCGCGACGCTCCCAAGGAGAGTACGAGGCATCAAAATCCGCCTACGAGTGGTGAGTTGACCCTCGCATACGTACATGGCTTCGCCGGAACGGCTCTGCACGGCGGCCGGCTCACCTGACGGTGGTGTGAGGGCGGCGGCCGCCGTGCCTGGCCCGCCTCACTCCCCCGCGGCGGCCTTCTCCAGGGGTGCGATGTCCAGCTTCGACATCTTGAGCATCGCCTCCATCGCCCTGGCCGCCTTCTCCTCGTCGGGGTCGCTGACCAGCTCGATCAGCCGGGTCGGGACGACCTGCCAGGAGAGGCCGAACTTGTCCTTCAGCCAGCCGCAGGGGCCCTCCTCACCGCCGCCCTCGGTGAGCTTGTTCCAGTAGTAGTCCACCTCGTCCTGGTCGTCGCAGCGGATCTCGAAGGAGACGGCCTCGTTGAACTTGAACTGCGGGCCGCCGTTCAGGGCGACGAACTTCTGGCCGTTCGCCACGAACTCGACGGTCACGACGGAGCCGGCGGGGCCGGGCCCGGCCTTCGTGGAGCGCAGGACCCGGCCGAGCCGGGAGTTCTTGAAGACCGAGACGTAGAAGTCCGCGGCTTCTTCCGCCTGGCCGTCGAACCAGAGACATGTGGTGAATCCGTCGGTGGTCATGAGCACCTCCTGGTAGCTGAACGCTGTCACCTGTACAGACCGGCCCTCGTGCGGAAACTCATCGGTGGCGCAGGCACCCACATCGCGCCCTCCGGGACTGGGAAGGGCTGGGAAGGGCTGGGACGACCGCCGGCAGCGACGTCCTGGCCGTTGACGCCTGGTGGCACCGGCGGGAAGTCCTGGCGGTTTTTGTCGAACTCTGAGCCGGATGTCTCGGACGTTGAGGAGGCGGTCATGCCTGCTGTGCCGTTACCAGGCGAGTCGCATGGAAGACGGAGATTCCTCGGCGGGACCGCCGCCCTGGCCGGTGCGGCCGCCCTGAGCGGATGGCCGACCCCGGCCGCCGCGCGGACCGCCGCCTGGGAGGACGTGATCAACGGGTCCTTCGGGAGCTATGGCGCCTTCGAGGCCGAGTGGAACTATCTGTATCCCTGGGGTTCGGACCACAACGGCAGCGCCCGGATGTACGGCAGCTCCAGCGACCACAACCTGACGTGTCGACGACGATCGTCGGCGTCTCCTCGCCGGGCAACTGGCACTCGTACCGCGCCTGGATCACCAAGGTGAACGGCACGGACGTGGACATCCACTACTACCTCGACAACACCTGGGCTCCTCGGGTCCTGGCGGGGACACGTTCTATCGAGCGCGGAACGTGTACGTGGGGCGCACCAGGGTGTAGCGAACAATGGCGCAAGGACGCCGAGCGGGAGCCGCGACGCCAGCTGACGCGGTCGGCCCTCTCGGCAGGCGCGGCGGCGGAGGCCTGCCTAGCGTGGCAGCGTGAGTTCCCAGACACCCGCCGACCAGGCAGTGGCCCGTCACGGCTGGGCCGAGGCCGTCGTGACGGTCCTGGCCGGAGTGGTCGTCATGGCCTTGGTCGCCGCGCTCGGACTGTGGGCGGCCGGGGCGGCGGACCTGCCGGATGGAGCGTTCCCGCGGGTGGTCGCGGCCACCATGGTGGTGGCCGTCGGCGGTTCGATCGAGATCGCGGGCAACGCCGGAGCCCTCGCCGAGACCCAGGCGGGCCTGACGGTCATCCCCCTGTCGGTGGCGCTGGCGGGAGTCCTGGTCATCGCCGCCGGATTCCTCCGGCCCTTACGCCACCGCGCCGTCACCGGGGCCCCGGAACTGGCGGGCTGGGCCGCGCGCATCGCGGTCGTCTGGCTTCTCGCCCTGACCGCGTTCTCGCTGCCCGCTCGCGAGACCTTCGACATCTCCGTCGGCGACGGGAGCATCGGCGACATCGGCGAGCTGTTCGGCGAGGCGCCCCGGGTGGGCTTCGAGGCCGACGTGCCGGTGACGCTGGTCTTCGGGCTGCTGTGGCTCGCGGGCGTACTGGTCCTCGCGCTGCTGGTGTCACGGAGAGCGCCGCTGTCGGCCCGGCTGCTGCGCTTCCAGGAGTCGGTCCGGCCGGCCGCGTTCGCCATGGTCGCGCTGCTGCTGACGTACGTCGTCCTGGGCCTGGTCATCGCTCTGGTCGTGGCGGCGACGCGCGGGCACGCCGTCGAGACGTTCGCCGTGATCCTCCTCGGGCTGCCCAATGTCGTCTGGCTCGTCTTCACCATCGGCCTGGGCGCCTCGTGGGAGGGCCGCGTCGACGGGCCGTTCGGACTGCCCATGCCACGGCTGCTGGACATCGTGCTGCGTACGCCGGACATCTCCACCCTGAATCTGCGGACGCTCGCGGAACACGACGGCAAGGTGTGGTGGCTGGTCGTCGTCAACGCCGTACTGCTCCTGGCCGCCGCGTTCCTGATGGCCGCCCGCTCCCCGGCCCGGACGCGCGCCTGGCAGCACGCCCTGCACATGGCGGTCGCGCTGGCGCTCACGGTGCTCGCCGTCTGTCTCCTCGCCCGGATCTCCGCGCACTACGGCCTGTCGATCCTCGGCATCGGCGACCTCGGCGGCGGACTGTCCGGCGACCTCCTGCTGCGGCCACGGCTGTGGATCGCTCTGGGTTTCGCCGTGCTCTGGGGGCTGGTGAGCGGTTTCCTGGGCAGTCTGCTCGCCTCCCGCGTGCACCGGCAGGGCCAAGGGGGCTTCTGATGGATCTCCGTGGTGGCCAGTTCACGACAGTGAGGCCGATGACTCGTACTACGGTACGTGGCCATGATCGAGCCGGACTTCCTGCACACCACCCGAACGGGGTACAACTCCGTCGCCGTCCAGTACGCCGAACTCTTCGCGAACAAACTCGAGGACCGTCCGCTGGACCGGGCGATGCTCGCCGCGTTCGCCGACATCGTGCGGGCCGACGGCGCCGGACCGGTCGCCGACATCGGCTGCGGACCCGGCCATGTGACCGCGCTGCTGCACTCGCTCGGGCTGAGCGCATTCGGCGTCGACTTGTCGACGGAGATGCTCGCCATCGCCCGCAAGGCGCATCCGGACCTGCGGTTCGACGAAGGCTCGATGACCGCACTGCCCCTCGGCGACGGTGAGCTCGGCGGGATCCTCGCCCGGTACTCGATCATCCACACCCCGCCGGAGCGGCTGCCGGAGGTCTTCGCCGAGTTCCACCGCGTGCTGGCGTCGGGCGGCCATCTGCTGCTCGCGTTCCCCGCCCACGACGATCCCTCGGAACCCGCGAAGGCATTCGACCACAAGGTGGCGCTCGCCCACTGCTGGTCGCCCGACGGGGTCGCCGGCCTGCTGCGCGACACCGGGCTCGTCGAGGTGGCCCGTCTGGTGCAGGAGCCCGAGGAGAACGACGAACGGGGCTTCCAAGGGGCCCATTTGCTGGCTCGCAAGGGCCGGCCCGCCGCTTTCCGTCCGCCGTTGGTCAAGAGGCGGAAGCATTCCGTCTGATTCCCCGGCACGAGCCCTCATTACGGGGATAGAGTCACCCCATGCCCCACAGCGATTCCATAACCCGTGTGTCCCTCAAGAGAATTACCCCGGACGTTTCCGGAGCGATGGGCGCCCTGCACGGTGCCGCCGTTTCCGCTGCGCGGGACGCCAAGATCGAGCCGGAGCTGCTCGAGCTGCTCAGAATTCGCGCGTCGCAGATCAACGGCTGTGCTTTCTGTCTCGACATGCACACGAAGGACGCCCGCGCCCAGGGCGAGACCGAGCAGCGCATCTACGCGCTGAGCGCCTGGCGGGAGACTCCGTTCTTCACCGATCAGGAGCGTGCCGCACTGGCGTTGACCGAGGCAGTGACCCTGGTGCATGACGGGCAAGTCCCGGACGCGGTGTACGCGGAGGCCGCCGAGGTCTTCGACGAAGCGCAGATCGCGGCACTGATCTGGGCGGCCACCGTCATCAACGCGTACAACCGTATCGCCATCGCGACGCGTATGGCTCCGGGCGCTTATGAGCCCGCACAGAAGACGACCTGAGCCGCGTGAAAAGCTGAATCCGGAAATGAGTCGAGGGCGCCGGGCGGAGAATTCGGCCCGGCGCCTTCAATTCCGGAGACGCCCTCGAGGCGCCGCACTGTGACCTGTGATCTTGTGTGAGCCGCAGAGGCGTCTCTCCGCAGCTCTACGGACATTCCCAGCTCCACGGACAATCAGAGCCCCACAGAAGTCGAATTCAGTCGGTCGGCAGCGGCTCCATGATGTCCTCCAGCCATTTTCTCCATTCCGGTGCCCGCACGGCCGGGCCCGCCTCCATCGGCCGTCCCTCCCAGGCGACCACCGGGCGGATCCCGTGCAGGGCGTTCACCAGCCACACCTCGCGGCCCTCCAACTCCTCCAGGGTCCGCTCACACTGAGCGAGCCGGATGCCGGTGCGTGCGGCCCGTTCCTCGATGAGCCCGAGGGTGACGCCCGGGAGCAGGGGCAGTCGCCGTGGGGCCGAGCAGAGGGTGTCGTCCTCCCACCACACGAGACTTGAACTCGATCCCTCCAGGACGAGGCCCGAGGCTGCGATCAGCACCGCCTCCTCGGCGCCCTGCCCGGCCGCCCGCTGCCGGACCCGGGCCAGGGCGTCCAGGTCGGGGCCCTTGCGGCGGGGCACGGTCCGCGGGTCGGGCTGGCCCGCCGCCCACACCCGCACTTCGGGGGCGAGTTCCGGCGCGTGCCGCAGCAGGAGCCTCAACTGGAGGGATCCTCGGACGAGTTCGACACGCGGGAACCACGTGCCCGTACGGGGCAGAGCCGCGGTCATGTGCCGCCAGAAATCGACGAGTTGTGTGTGCGGTGGGGCGCCGCAGTCGGCGCAGGCGCGCTCGAAGCGCTCGCGGTGCCGGTCGAAGCCGCGCACCAGTCCGTCGCGCAGCAGCCACGAGTCCGCGGCCAGCAGTCGGGTGTCGGCCGCCAGACCACGGGTGAGACCACTGCCCGGGTTCCAGGCCAACAGGCCCTCCGCGATTGCCGGTTGTGTCATAGAGACTCCTCTCATTACCTGCCCTGGTACTTGATGCATGCCCTAATACTTGCGGCCGGCGCTCGCCGGTGAGCCGTGCCGTGGCCCGTAGGGCGCGTGCTCCAGCCAGGCCCCGCACCACGGCACGACGGGTGCCAGTGCCGCCGCCGCTCGCTGCTTGACCCGTACGATCCGCCGCCGGGGCCGCAGATGGTCCAGTGCGCTGCCGGCGGCGGCGCTGTTGAACAGGGCCGCCGCGCGCCGGGCCGCGGCGAAGTGGGCGACCGCTTCCGCCATTCCGGTGGCAACCGCTTCCGCGGCCGCCGCCGCGTCGGCGATTCCGCTGTTCATGCCGCGCGCCCCGAACGGCGGGAAGAGATGCGCCCCCTCGCCGACGAGGAGCACCCGGTGGTGCGGATCGGTGAAGGAGACGGCGACCTTGCGCAGGAAGCGGTACGTCGACACCCACAGGATCCGCTCGGCATACCCCTCCCCCACCACGGCCGGCAGCCAGTCGCGTACGGACTCCTGCGTGCCGTACGCCTCCCGGGGATCGTCGTCGCGGCACTGGAGGTCGAGCTGGAAGCCGCCGGTGAACGGCACGCGCATGACGCTGCGGCCGCCGACGCCGGGGTGCTCGTAGTGGAAGACCCGCTCCAGCGGGAGTTCCGCTCCGGGGATGTCGGCGACGTCGGCCACGACGTGGAAGCCGGCCGCGTGGCTGCCCTCCAGCGCGATGCCCAGTTCGCGCCGTACGGCCGAGCGGGCGCCGTCGGCGGCGATGACGTGGCTGCCGGTCCAGGTGCGGCCGTCGTCGTCGGTCAGGGTGACGCCGGTCGGGCCGGCCCGTACGCCCACCACCTCGGCGCCCCACACGAACTCCACGCCGGCGTCCTTGCAGGCGGCGCGCAGGAAGCGCTCGGTGTCCACCTGGCGCAGGCTGGTGAAGGGCGGTGGTCCCGACGGGGGCGGGAAGGTGCGGGAGTACACCTCGCGGCCCCGGTACAGGGTGCGCTTGGTCTGCCAGGTCCGTCCGTACGCGGTGATCTCGGCGGCCAGGCCCGGGCGCATCCCGTCGAGCAGGTGCAGGGTTTCCCGGTGCACGAACAGGGCGCGGCTGCCCGGCCGTTCGCGGCCCTCGGGGTCGGCTTCCAGGAGGGTGACCGGCAGTCCGTGGGCGCGCAGAGCGAGGGCGGCCGAGAGTCCCACGGGTCCCGCGCCCACCACGACGACGGGGCTCATGTGCGGGTGCTCTCGGTCCGTGCGGCCTCCATCATGCGGGTGATCTCCAGCCGCTTCACCTTCCAGGTGGCGGTCATCGGCAGCTCCTCGAACCGCCACTGCCGCGGCTCGGCCATCGCGGGCAGATCGGCCGTGGCCTCCCGCCAGCGCTCCATGTCCAGGGGCCGTTCACCGCGGACGCACACCACTGGCACGGGCTCGCCGTCGGGGCCCGGCACGATGACGACCTCGCGCAATTCCTCCAGGCGGTCCATCAGGGTGTCCTCGACCTCCAGGTTGCTGTGCACCGAGTCGATCTGGTCGACCTCACGGTCGATCAGGTGGAGGGCGCCCAGGCGGCTCTGGTAGCCCATGTCGCCCATCTGCCACCAGTCGCCGTCGAGTTGGCGCTGGTACTGCTCCCGGGCGCCGAGGTAGGTGAGGATGCGTCCCCTGGTACGGGCCTCGATCGGGCCCGGTGTTCCCGGCTTGGCCCGCCCGCCGGAGCCGTCGGCGACGCGTACGCGGGTGAAGCCGGGTATCCCGGTCCCGACCCTGCGGCCGTCGGCGCGGGCGGCGCTGCGTCGTGTGAACCACTGGAAGGCGACCGGGCCCGTCTCACTCTGCCCGTAGAGCTGGATCAGCCACGGCGAACGGCGCTTCGACGCGTCGAGCAGCCGCCGCACGGTGCGCGGATGGATCGCGTCGAAGGTGGAGCCGTACGAGCGGACCTGGGACAGCGGCGCTCCGGGTGCGTCGGCCAGCTCCTCCCACAGTACGAAGGTGTTGGGGTGGGTCTCGACGATGCCGGGGCGGTGGCGGGCGAGCAGGGGGCCGACCGAGGCGGGTTCCGGGTGGGTGATCAGCACCAGCGGGCTGCCGAAGTGCAGCAGCACACCGAGCAGATGGTAGAAGCGCGAGTGCACGAACGACATGTGCAGCGCCGCGGTCTCGCCGCGCGTGGGCCAGCCCATCGCCTTCTGCGGTACGAGCCGGTTCCACATGGTGTTCGGACAGTGCACGGCGAGCTTGGGAACGCCGGTGGTGCCCGAGCTGTGCGTGATCAGGGAGGGTTCGCGGGGGTGGAGGCGTACGGGCTCGGGCGGCCCGCTGCCGGCGTACTTCTCCAGGGGGACGGCCCCGCGCGCTTCGCCCACGGAGAGCGTCCGCCGTACGAGCGCGGGGAGTTCCACGTGCTTCAGCGGTCCTTCCAGCTTGGCCCTGTCGGTGATCAGCCAGGGCTTGTGGAGGCGTTCGAGGAGCTGTCCGACGACCGGTCCTGCCAGGGCGGGCGAGAGCAGCGCGGGTACCGCGCCGATCCGGGAGGCGGCGCAGGCCAGCAGCACGATGTCGACGTTGTCCGTCTTGTGGATGACCACCTCCTCCGAGGGCCTGACCCCGGCCTCCCACAGCCGGCCGGAGAGTTCGTCGACGAGGTCTGCCAGCACCGGGTAGCTGAGGTGGACCCCGAGGTCGGGGTTGACGTCCAGCGGCCGGTCCAGCGTGACGAAGACCGATCCGTGGTGGTCGGCCGCCTGCCGGAACACCGGGCCCAGATAGAAGCCGCGGTCAGGGAGCAGGGACAGCTGCTGTCGCATGTGCCCAATCCTTTCTGCAGTGGTGGCGGACGCGGCCTGTGCGGAAGCGGTGGCGCTCATGGTCACCACGCGCCCTGGCGGACGAGATGGCGGCGGAGCTTCCCGGTGGAGGTGCGGGGCAGCGTCGGCACGAAGCTGACGCTGCGGGGGACCTTGAAGGCGGCGAGGTGGCCGCGTGCGAGGGCGATGAGTTCGGCTTCGAGGCCCGCCGGTATCGGGGTGACGGGAACGACGAAGGCCCGTAACCGGTTCGCGCCGCGCCGGTCGGTGACGGCGGCCACGACGACCTCCTTCACCGCGTGGTGGGTCCGCAGTACGGCCTCCACCTCCAGCGGGGAGACGGTGATGCCGCCGACCATCTCCATGTCGTCCGCGCGGCCCAGGTGCCGGAAGGTTCCGTCGGGTTCGCGGCGCGCCCGGTCCCGGGTGGCCAGCCAGCCGCCGACCAGGGTGCGCTCGGTCTCCTCGGGCCGGTTCAGGTAACCGGACGTCAACGTCGGTCCGCGTACCCAGAGTTCGCCCGCCGCGCCGTCGGGCACCGGGCGTCCCGAGCTGTCGCGCAGCTCCACCTCGAAGCCGGGTACGGGGCGGCCGACGGTGCCCGGGTGATTGTGCTGGAAGCTGTTGGCGCAGAAGGCGTGCCCGGCCTCGGTGGACCCGATCTGTTCCAGCACGGGTGCGCCGAGCAGTGCGGTGATCTGTTCCCCGAGCCCGGCGGGCATCCCCTCGCCGGCCGACACCGCGGCGCGTACCGAGGCGAAACAGGCGGCGTGCCCGTCCGCCCGGTCGGCCACCAGGGCGGCGTACGCCGACGGCACGGAGTAGAGCAGGGTCACCCGGTGCCGTACGACGAGTTCGTCGATGACGGCGGGGGTCGGGCGCCGGTCCATCAGGACGGCGGAGGAGCCGGAGAAGAGCGGGAAGGCGAAGGTGTTGCCGAAGCCGTAGGCGAAGAACATCTTCGACACCGACAGGGTGACGTCCTCCGGGGTGATCTTCAGCAGCCTTCTACCGATGAGGTCGTGGTATGTCTTCGGGTCGCCGTGGCAGTGCACAACTCCCTTGGGACGGCCGGTGGTTCCGGAGGTGTACTGGATGTACAGCGGGCTGTGCGCGTCGACCGGGTGGGCCTCGGCGGCCGGCTCGGCGGTCCGGGTGAGTGCGACCAGCTGGTCGGCGCCGAGGCGTTCGCGTTCCGCGAACCGGTCGTCGAGGCCCGGTCCGGTCACGCACAGTGCGGCCCCGGTGTCCTCGGCCATGAAGGCGTGCTCGGCGGCGGTGAGTTCGGGATTGACCAGCACCGCGACCGCTCCGAGGCGGGCGGTGGCGAGGAAGGCCGTCACCCAGGCGACGGAGTCGGGCAGCGCGAGCAGCACCCGGTCGCCGGGACGGACGCCGTGATTGGCGAGCACGGTGGCCGCTCGGGCCGCGAGGTCGTGCACCTCTCCGTGGGTCCAGGACCGGTGGCCCTGGTGGAAGGCGGTGCGTGCGGTCCAGTCGCGCCGTTCGGCGAGCGCGGCTAGGTGGGCGGCCAGGTTTCCGGGTGCGCCGGCGTCGGCGAAGGTCCGGGTGGCCTGCAGCGTCGTCAGAGTCGTCGTGGACTGCGGAGTCGTCATCGGGTCGGCTCCTGGGCGGTCGCGGAGACGGCGGTCTTCTCCTGGTGGGCCTGCATCTGTGCCGCGGTCTTCAGCAGCATCTCGTCGTACTCCGCGGCCGGATCGGAGTCGAGGACGATCGCGCCCCCGGCCCCCAGGTACATCAGGCCGTCGGCGAACACGGCGGTGCGGATGACGATGTTCAGGTCCGCGCCGCCGCTGCATCCCAGGTAGCCGAGGGCGCCGGAGTACACGCCGCGGGCCTCGGTCTCCAGGGAGTCGATGATCTCCATGGTGCGCAGCTTCGGCGCGCCGGTCATCGAGCCGCCGGGGAAGCAGGCACGTACGCAGTCCACGGCGTCCGTGCCCTCGCGCAGCCGTCCCTCGACGGTGGAGACGAGCTGGTGCACGGTGGCGTACGTCTCGGTGGCCATGAGGCGCGACACCCGTACCGTGCCGGTCTCGCAGACCCGGCCCAGGTCGTTGCGGAGCAGGTCGACGATCATCAGGTTCTCGGCGCGGGTCTTGTCGTCGGCGGCCAGCGCGTCCCGTAACCGCTCGTCCTCGTCGGGGGTGGCGCCGCGGGGTGCGGTGCCCTTGATGGGCTTGGCCTCGGCGACGCCGTCCCGGGTGATGCGCAGGAAGCGCTCGGGGGACGAGCCGGCCACGTCGAGGTCCCCGAACTTCAGGAAGGCCGCGTAGGGCGCCGGGTTGACGCGCCTGAGCTCCCGGTAGAAGTCGTACGGGTCGTGCGGCGCGGGTAACCGGGCGGCGTTGGTCAGACAGATCTCGTAGCTGGTGCCCGCCCTGAGCTCCCGTTTGCAGGCCTCGATGTCCGCGAGGTAGGTCGCCCGGTCGCGGACGAGCCACGGTTCGGCGGCGCGGGGGTCCGGTTCGGACAGTACGGGCAGGGCCGGCTTGTCGGTGGACACGAAGGTGAGCTGGGCCATCGCGCTGTCGAGCCAGTCGGCGGCCTCGCGGGTGGCCTGCGGGGTGTCCTCGGCCACGCAGACGGCGTAGGTGAAGCCTTCCTCGTGGTCGACCGCGATCAGCCGGTCGGCGAACAGCCAGCAGGCGTCCGGGGTTTCGGCCCGGTGACGGCCCACTGAGCCACAGTCGGCCTTCGACTCGTAGCCGAAGTAGCCGACATAGCCGCCGGTGAAGTCGAAGGGCAGTCCGGTGGCGTCCACATGACGGGTCGCCAGTTGCCGCTTCAGGTAGTCGAAGGCGGTGGAGCGGACCTTGCGCAGGGGCCGCCCGGGCCGCTCGATCTCGCAGAGGCCGGTGTCGACGTCGTAGCGGACGAACTCGGCGAGCGGTCCTGTGCCGTCCCCGAAGAACGAGAAGCGGGCTTGCCCCTGCTCGACGCGGGAGCTGTCCAGCCAGAACGCCCGCGGTGCGTCGGCGCACATGCGGGTGAACGCGGCCTGGGTGTCGACGGCGGTGGCGATGCGGCGGGTGTGCAGCCGGTGGGCGGGACGCGGGGCCCGCCCACCGGCTGCACAC
>NZ_JAAKZY010000074.1 GCF_011045015.1 Streptomyces scabichelini
GTGTCGGGGACGTCGGGGACGTCGGGGACGTCTTCGGTGGTCGCAGTGGTCATCGTCGTTGTCACCTTTGGATACGGCTGGGTCGGCTGAGCTGTCGTCTCTGGGTACGGCTGTGTCTCGTGCGGCGTGCCATCGGCGCCCGCGGCGGCTACCACGTGACGGGGAGCCCTACCGGGCCCCGCTGGATGCTGCCGACGCGCCAGACCAGCTCCTCGGGATCGACGGCCAGTCGCAGGGTGGGCAGGCGGGCGAACAGCGTGCCGATCGCCACCTGTAGCTCCATCCGGGCCAGCGCGGCACCGAGGCAGTAGTGCGGGCCATGGCTGAAGGCGATGTGCCGGTTGGGCGTCCGGCCGATGTCCAGGGTGGCGGCCGCGTCGAAGGCGCTCTCGTCGCGGTTCGCGGAGAGCTTCGAGACGAAGACCAGGTCGCCCTTGCTCATCTGCACGTCGCGGAACTCCAGGTCCTCGTCGGCCGCGAAGGGCAGGCCGGCGTGGCCGAGCGGCACAAAACGCAGCAACTCCTCGACGCAGGTGTCGATGAGTTCGGGATGCTCGAGCAGCCGCGTGCGCTGCTCGTCCGACCGCAGCAGCACCAGGCAGGAATTGACCATCTGCGTCATGGTCGTCTCGTGGCCGGTCACAAAGAGCAGCATCGCGAGCCCGACCAGTTCCGAGTCGCTCAGCGCGGTGCCGCCGTCCGTGCCGTCATCCCTCGCGTCCCGGATGAGGTCGCTGAGCAGGTCGTCACCGGGCTTCTCGCGCAGCTGCCCCACGTACCTGCCGAGATATCCGTAGACATGGGTGAACGCTTCGCGGATCTCGTCGCCGGACGTGCCCTCGATGTGCATGAGCAGTTCGACGCTGTGCCGGAGGGTGTCGCTGTCGGTCACCGGAATGCCGAGGAGTTCGCAGATGATCCGGATGGGCAGGGGGCGGGCGAGGCTCTCCAGCAGGTCGACCGGACCGCCCGCGGCTTCCATCCGGTCGATCAGGCCGTCGACGATCTCCTGCGCCCGCGGTCGCAGCGACTCGACCCGCCGGGTGTTGAAGTAGCGGGACACGAGTTTGCGGGACTCGGTGAGCAGCGGCGGGTCCGCATAGATGAGCGCCATCCGTCCCGCGGGCCCGGCAACTCCCATGGCCTGCACCGTCTGCGCGTCCAGTGTGCCGCCGCGGGTGAAGCGCGGATCGGTGAGTGCGGCCTTGGCGTCCTCGTACTGGGTGATCAGCCAGGCCCGCTTCCCGTTCTGCACGGTGACGGGGCAGACCGGGCGGCCGGCCCGCAACTCGGTGTAGCGGGGGTCGGGTTCGACGAACACGTCCCCTTCGAACGGGAACTTCGGTGTATTGACCTGCTCGGTGGTCATCGTTCCCTGCTCCCGGTGGTGTTGACGGCGGAATGACGATGCGCCGGGGAGTTCCCGGCCGACGCGGCGAATCGGCGCACGGTGTGCGCGGCGTCCGAGGCGGGGTCCAACTCACCCTCCTGCGCCGCCTTCTTGATCGCTGCCAGCGTCGCGCGGGCCTGCTCGGCGTCGAGTTCCAGACCGAGCGAGTCGGCCACCGCGCGGACGGCGGACAGTCCGGAGTGCTTGCCCAGCACGATGCGCCGCGTACGGCCGACGAGTTCGGGCCGGTACGGTTCGTACGTCTGGGGATCCTGGCTGATCCCGTCCAGGTGCAGCCCGCTCTCGTGGGTGAACGCATGGGTTCCGACGACCGGTTGGTACGGCGGAACGGGGACCTTGATGAGCCCGGAGACGTACTCGGCCAGCGGGTGCAGCGCCTTGAGGTCGAGCCCGGTGTCATGGCCGAGCGCGGCACCCAGGGCCATCACGACCTGCTCGAGCGGCGCGTTGCCCGCCCGCTCGCCGATGCCGAGCACGGAGCACTGCACGCCCGAGGCCCCGGCAGCCACGCCGGCCAGCGAGTTGGCGGTGGCGAGACCGAGGTCGTTGTGGCAGTGGACCGCGATGGGGAGCGGGCATCGGGCGGCGACCGTCCGGACCATCGCCGCCATCGACATCGGGTGGGCGATGCCCACGGTGTCGGCGAGGCCGAGGGAGTCGGCTCCGGCGTCGGCGGCGGCGAGGCAGACCCGGACGAGCATCTCGATGTCGGTCCGTGTGGCGTCCTCGGCCGCGAACACCACCTGCCGTCCCGCGCGTTTCGCACGCCGGACGGCCAGGTCCACGGCGATCAGCACCTCGTCCGGCGTCATCCGCAGCTTGCCCGACAGGTGGCTTTCAGAAGTGCCGATGAACACCGCGATGCTGTGTGCCCCGGTCTCGATCGCAGCGTCGACGTCGCGGTCCACGGGCCGGGCGATCACCTGCACCAGCGCGTCCCCGCCATCGTCGACGACGGCACGGATCGCTGCCGCTTCCTCGGCGGAGACGACCGGGAACCCCGCCTCGATCAGCGGGATCCCGAGGCTGCCCAGGCGTCGTGCGATCTCGCGTTTCTGCGCGGGAGAGAAGACCACGCCCGGCATCTGCTCACCGTCGCGCAGGGTGGTGTCACTGATCACCACGGTGTCCGGGAAGCCGGTCTCCGCGTCCGCGACGGCAGGCTGCGGTGCGTCCAGCTGCGGTGCGTCCAGCTGTGGCGCACCCTGTCGTGTTGCGTTCCGCCGTGTCGCGTTCTGGCGTGGCGCGTCCTGCCGTGGCGCGTCCTCCCGTGGTGCGCCCGAGATCCCGCCGGATGGTGATGGTCCGGATGGTGATGGTACGGAGAGCTGGCGGAAGCTGTTGAAGAGCTGGTTGAGGCGCATCATGTCGGCCGCGGACGCCTCCATCGTCAGCCGCCGGGTGAGGTAGGCGCGCCGCGGATTGCTTCTGCGCAGCAGGAAGATGTCGCGGAACACCTCGCCGGTGGTGGAGACGGACACGACGCGCGCAGCCGGGGGAGAGGCGTCCGGGTCGAGGAGTGTGACCCGGCCGTTCGCCGTCGCGAGCCGGACCCGTACCTCCGGCTCGCGCAGCCGGATGTCGATGAGGCGCTCCCAGCCGGCCAGACCGGACAGCGCTCCCTCTTGGGAGTTGAGCACGGCCAGCTGTCGCCGTACGAAGTCCTGGACCGCCTCGGGCGAGAGCGCGGCCCCGGCGGGGGCGGCCGAACCGGCTGTCGAGGGCGGTGCCGCCCCGAACTCGTAGCGCTCCCGGAGCAGTCGCTGACTCACCCAGGTGGCGCCCATCGCGGCGATGACCAGCACCGGACCCACACCCTCACCGAGCGTCCAGACCACAAAGGCCCCGGCCAGCAGGATGCGGGTGAACACCAGCACCTCATGGGCGTGGTAAGCGGGGCGACGCGTCTCCCCTGCCAGGCGGAACAGCGGGCCGACCGCGAACGCCGCGCTCGCGGCGGCCGACACCAGCAGGACGGCGAAGCCGGTGCGCCAGGGGCGGCCGAGGATCGCGGGGGCGGCCAGGGCCAGCGCGTAGGCACCGGTCAGGAGAAGTGCGGCCACGCGGGTGGCGGCGGAGGAGCCGTGGTTGACGGCGAACGTGAGGTAGCCGCCCTTGCGGTCGCCCTCGATGTCCCGCACGGTTCCGACCAGGTTGGACGCGGCGTCGTGCAGCCAGAAGACCAGAGCGAGCGGCAGCAGCCGGGCGGGCGGGTAGTCGGTGACCATCATCGCGCCGTAGAGGAAGGCCAGCGCGGTCATGCCGCCGCGCACGATGTTGCCGCTGAGACCGCGTGCCTTGAAGACGGTGCTGTAGGAGACCCCGGCGGCCAGCGCGACGAGCACCAGGAGGACGGTGCGCCAGTTGAGGGCGAGCGAGAGCAGTCCGCCCGCCACGGTGCAGGAGACGAAGCAGCACAGTGCGGTGTTCGCGGACATCCGCCCGGAGGGGATGGGGCGTTGGGGCTTGGCCTCCGCATCGAGGTGGCGGTCGAAGTAGTCACCGCCGTAGAGGCCGCCGAGCCATCCCAGCGTCGGTGTCGCCCAGGCCGCCAAGTACCGTCCGGGCGACGGGTGTTGATCGGCGAGGACGGCGCCCGCCAGACCGACAAGACCGATGTAGAACGCGGTGTACGGGCGCCAGGTCTCGAGGTGGGCGAAGAGCACGGTCCGGACCCTGGTGCGGTCCATGCGGTTCATGCGGTCCATGGGTTCTATGGGGTCCATGGGCTCTATGCCGTCTATCGGCATCTGCTCACCGCCGCCTTCGCGAAGTACTCCAGGCTTTGTCTGCTCGGGCTCCGGGGCAGCGGTACGAGCGCGCCGATGGCGTCGCCGGCGTACCTGCGCGCCTCCTCGGCCGCCCGCTCGACGGCTCCGTGCCGGGTCAGCAGCGCGGCCAGCCGCAGGTGCCGGTCCTCCAGGTCACCCTCACCGTTGACCAACTCGTCCAGTTCCGCGGCGAGTTCGGGGCCGGCTGTGGCCCGGCACAGCAGGAACGGCAGGGTGAGCCGCCGGTTGGCGAGATCGCTGCTGTGCGGTTTGCCGGTCTCCTCGGCGGTGGAGAGGTAGGGGAGGAGGTCGTCCTGGATCTGGAACGCGATGCCGAGCCCGGTCCCGTAACGGGCGAGCGCATCGGCGTCCTCGACGGATCCGCCGCCCAGCGTGGCACCGATGCAGCAGGCGGCGCGGAACAGGGCCGCCGTCTTGTTCTCGATCATCCGCAGGTACGAGGCGACCCGGCTGTCGTAGTTCTGCCGGATCTCCTCTTCCAGCATCTGGCCCCGGCAGAGTTCCGCTCCGGCCTTCGCCGCCCTGCCCATGGCCAGGACGATGCGCTGTGCCTCGACACCGTTGGCGGCGCAGGTGGCCAGGGCCGCGAACAGGTAGAAGATCAGCGCGTCCCCGCTCACGATGGCGTCGGCCTGGCTGTACTTCGCGTGGACCGCGGGCATGCCCCGGCGCAGTTCGTCGCCGTCGATGATGTCGTCGTGCATCAGGCTGGCCACATGGGCACCCTCGGTCCCGGCTGCCGCCGGCATCACCTGATGCAGGTCGCCGCCCACGGCCGCCGCGCTCTCCAGCAGCAGGATGGGACGGAAGTACTTGCCGGGGGACCCCAGCGCGTAGTTGCACACCTCGGTCAGGCGGTCGTCGGCCGCCCAGTCGCCCTTGAGCCGTTGCAGCACCAGGTCGACGAGGTACGCGGAACGGTCCCGGATCGACGCCTCCTCGGCTTCGCCGTACGACAGGATGCTGTCGTGGGGGTCGGTTCGTCCTGAGTCGGTTCCGCCCGATTCGGTTCGTCCCGAGTCGGGTTGTCCCGAGAGGACTGGCACGGATGGTTTGTGCATGGCCTACCTCAATTCATCAGGACCTGGGCAGGGCAGGTCGCGATGCCGGTTCAGTGAAATGCGCATGCGGGCGCCAATGCCCGAAGGCATGGGGAAGGGATACGCAAAAAAATGGGGAACCCTGCATTGCGCGGGGAAGGAGCGGCCGCCGGGTTCAGAGCGGGGCCGGAAGGTACCGAGGAAGTTCCTGTTCCTCGAAGTTCCTATTCCTCGATGGTGCGGCGATGCGGGTGACTGCGCGAATGAATCAGCAAGGAGAACTTCACTTTTGTGCCCCCGTGTTCATCTTGATGCTCTCAGCGAGTTCTGAGCGAGTTCTGAGTGAGTTAAGTCGGCGCAGATCCATCACGAAAGATCCATCACGTGATGATGGATCGTAGCGACTATATCCAGACGATGTCAAACAGTCGTCCGAACGGATCTTTGCCGTACCGTGGAAAAGGCCAAGAAAGCCCCATCGAATATTTAAGGGAGGCTCAAGAGGTTTCAAGAGGTTCCGGGATCGTGTGGGTATCACAGCAGGTCAGCGCGGTAATGGCGCGGTAATGGTTTCGGGAGCCCCAAGAGTTTCCCATCAACGGGAAACGGCTACCGCGCAACACGGTCGGCAAAGCTATTGTTCGCGACATGGCCAGGACCATGCACAGGTACGACGTCATTATTTGCGGTGCAGGGGCGGGTGGACTTGCAGCCGCGGTCATGTTTGGCCGTCAGGGGAAGCAGGTCCTCCTGGTGGACAAGCTCGGGGACACCGTCGAAACATTCAAGGGAGAGCTGCTGCAACCTGGTTCACTCGCCGTCCTCGACGGCTTGGATGCACTCGACACTCTCCGCAAGGCAGGGGCGCGAACCATCGACCGCCTGGCCTGTACGACGGCAGTCGGCGAAGAAATGTGCGCAATGGACTACCGGTGGCTGTCCGGCGACTACAACCACTGCCTCACGCACACGTACAAGGGGATACTCGACAACTTCATCGCCGCTCTGCCGGCCGAAGTCGAGTTCCGCCGTCACGTGTCGGTGGAATCGCTGGTACGGGATTCCGACGGCCGGGTGAACGGCGTGCGACTGCGTCAGGGCCAGGGCCAGGACCGGGAACAGATCCACGCCCCTCTGGTGATCGCGAGCGACGGCCACGGATCCAAGCTCCGTACGCAACTGGGCATCAGCATCGACACCATCCCCTACGGGCACCAGGTCGTCGCCGTCGACCTGGTCGACGAACCCCATCTGGCCACCCAGGCGACCACCTTCGTCACACCCGAGGGCATGCGCGTCATGTACCCGATGCCGAACGCTGGCGGACGCCTGTATCTCCAGGTGCCCAAGGGGTTCGTCAACCGGATCGGCAAGCAGGGGCTCACCCAGTGGATAGATTCCGCGCTGGCCTCGTGTCCGGCGCTGGAACCGGTGGCCGACTCGGTCCGCAGGGGCATGGCGACCTCGCGGGTGCTCTCCGCCCGCCGGTTCATCGCACCGGAGTTCCACCGCGACGGTGCGCCGCTGGTCGGGGATGCCGCACACGCGGTGCATCCGATGGCGGGACAGGGCATGAACGCCGCCATCGCCGATGCCGCCGCCCTCTCGCGGCTGCTGGAGGGTGTCGATCACGCGGACCTGAGCGGGGTCGACCGGGCGCTGGCCGCCTACGGCGTGCGGCGCCGTGCGGAGGTCCGGACGATCGCCGAGTTCAGCCATCGCTTCGCGGCGCTGTTCACCGAGACCGTCACCAGGTTCCGCTTCGCGCGCTCCGCCTACATCCTGCGGTGCCATGGGCGGAACGAGCGGCTCTGCTACAAGATCATGCACAACATCTCCGGGCTCGGCCACCAGCCGTTCAGCGTCCTCGACCGTCTGCAGCAACTCGGCCTGCCCGACCGCCACGCACAACTGCCGCCGGAGGCCCGGCTGCTCGGCACCGCGCACTGAAGCAGCGTCCCGAACCACGAACACCGATCGACCCGCTCGCTCATCGAGCGGGTCGATCGGCGTTCCGGAAGGCCAACCGCAGCCGACTCGGTCAGCCCGGCACGGGTGCCGGCCCGACGTCGTTCTGCCGGCGCGCCATGTCCGCCAGATGCGCTCGGTCCAGCTTGGCGTGCGCGGTGAGCCGGAACGGCTCCATGGCGATCACCCTGCCGGGGACCATGTATTCAGGCAGTATCCGTCCGAGTTCCCGGCGAAGTGCCGGTTCGTCCACCGACGGCGCCTCTGCGAACAGGACCAGCTCGACATCCAGGGGGCCGTCGGAGATCCGTAGCGCTGCAGTCCTGGCACCGCCAAGGAACCGCGAGGCGGCCTGCTCGATCTCGCCGAGTTCCACCCGGTATCCGCGAATCTTCACCTGGCCGTCGCTCCGGCCCCGGTGGTGCAGCAATCCGCTCGCGTCCCGGTCGACCAGGTCACCCGTGCGGTACCAAAGCCGTCGATCCTCCTGGGTGGACTGGGTGAACTTCGCCGCGTCGAAGGCCGGGTCGAGGTAACCGCCGAACACCTGAGGCCCGGAGAGCAGCAGTTCACCCGTCGCGTCGACCCGCACGTCCATGCCGGGCACGGGGGTACCGATCGGCACGATGCGGTCGTCGGCCGGCAGGGGCTCGTCCGGGGCGATGCGGTAGGTGGTGGCCCACACGGTCGCCTCGGTCGGCCCGTACACGTTGTCGATGATCGCGTGGGGAGCGGCCGCCCGCGCGAGCAGGACGGTGCTCACCGGCAACGGTTCACCGCCGATCACGATATGGCGCAGGCCGGGCATCGAGTCCGCGGCAAGGTGACCGGCGGCCGCGGCGGACTCGATCAGGCTGGGCGTGCACGCCCACACCGTGACCCCGTACGCGGCTGCCGTGTCCGCCGGGTCGAGCGCCTGGATCCGGGACACGGCCAGCAGCGCGGCGCCCGTGCTCCACGCCCCCCACATCTCGAAGACGGAGAAGTCGAAGGTCAGCCCGTGGCACTGGGAGAACACGTCTCCCGGCCCCACCACGAAGTCCGGGAGCGCCTGAGTGAGGAACGCATCGGCATTGCGATGGGTGATGCCGACGCCCTTGGGCCGACCGGTGGATCCCGACGTGAAGATGTAGTAGGCCACGGCGTCGGGCGAGACGTCCTGAGTCGCGGGGATGTCGGCGACAGTCGACGGCAGCACCAGACTGTCCACGACCTCCACGTCCCCCATCGCCGCGAGCTGCGCCGCCACCACCGGGTCTTCGCGCCGGTCGGTGACCACGACGCACCGCACGCCGGCCTGCCGGACGATGTCCGCGTTGCGCTCCGGCGGGAAGGCCGGCGACAGCGGGACCACCGTGGCACCCGCGTACAGCGCCGCCAGGTAGGCGCGGTACGTGGACGTCTCCCGCTCGCCGAGCACGGCGACCACGCCACCGGTGCCGATCACCGAGGCCAGCGAGGCCGCCTGGTCGGCCATCTCGGCGTACGTGAGGACGTTGCCGGCGTCGATGAGGCACACCGCGTCCGGGTGCAGACGTGCCGACTCGAGGAACCGGTCGGCCAGTCCGCGCACTGTTCCGTCGGCCGGCTGCCGAGCGGCCTGTGGGTGCGCGTCGTGCGCGTCGTGCGCGACGCCGGTGTGCCCCGGACCGTTCTCATTCTCATTCTCGTTCTCGTTCTCGCTGACGAAGGTCCACAGTGATCGCACGGTCCGAAACGCCCGCTCGTTGAACGAACGCAGGTCGACTCCGTAGTGCTGGGACAGCTGCCTGCCGAGTCGCAGACTCCCGAGTGACGTGAGCCCGTAGCAGGTGAGCGGTGTGTCGGGGTCCAGCTCCTCCACACCGTTGCCCGGACCGGTGCCCGGTTCCTTCAGTACGGACAGCAGCAGGTGCTCGAAGGTGGTGTCCCACGGTCCGCGCATGATCAGAGGTCCTCCACGATCTCGAGCACCGCGGCGGTGAGGGTGTAGCCGGTTCCGCCACCGAGCAGCAGCACCTGGTCACCCCGCCGCACCCTGCCGGTGGTGACCAGATGGTGCAGGCCGATGAACTGGTCGCCGGTGCCGACGTGGCCGGTGGTGCGACCGAGGTCCCAGGTGGACCGTTCGACCGGCAGGCCGAGCATGCGGTCCAGTTGGATCTCAGTCCGCCATTTCGTGGTGACCACCGGGATCACATACGACAGCTCCGCGGCGGTGACCCCGGCCTCGGCGAGCACCTGGCCGACGCAGTCGTGGAGCAGGGTCTCCATCCGTCCGTAGTGCTCGAGCATGGGCACCTCGGTGTCGTGGAACTGCTTGCGCAACTCCTCGAAGTCGATCAGCGAGAGATCGGCCCCGGAGCCGAACGCACCTCCGCGGGCCTCCGCCTCGAGCGAGTTCTCCGCCAGGGTGACCAGCGACCTCACCTTCGCGAAACCGCGCGCTCCGCTGAGTACGAGCGCACTGCCGCCGTCGGCGAGCACCGACTGGTCGCCGTACCACCGCTTCACCCAGGGGTTGTCGAACCGGTCCCCGGTGGTGACCAGCACCGCGTCCTCGGGCCCGGTGATGAACCGTCGCCCGAGTTCGATCGACCCCATCGCGCCGTTGCACTCCTGCACGATGTCGAACGACGGCACCGAAGGACCCACCGTGTGCAGGGCGACATACGGCGCGGCCTGCCAGTACCGCGCGCCCTGGTAGTCGACGTAGGAGTGGAACACCGCGCGCCAGGTGCCGATGCCGTCGCCGGCCATGTCCAGGGCGGCACGGCCTGCGGCGGCGGCCATCTCGGCGGGGAACAGCGTCGGCTCCACGCAGGCCGAGAGCACCTCGTCGGCGCGCGCGGACTCGGCGTCGTAGTGACCCGCCTCGATCGCCTCGGCCGCGGTTTCGCGGGCGGGCAGGTGGACGCCGACGCCGGCGACGTACAGGTCGTTCATGTCATCAACTGCCTCTCGCTCAGGAGGGTTTGCCTCAGAAGGGTTCGGCGAAGCGGCGTCCCGGCCGGGTCCGCACGGTCCACGTACCACCTCAACTCACGGAGGCCTGCGGGCTCTTGGCATCAGTGGGCTGCCATGACTGCTTCAGCGCCATGCGGTACTTGAGCAGCAACAGGACCGTGCGGGACAGCACCTCACACAGCGCCATGAGGATCAGGGCGGTCGGCCAGGTGTTCTCCGAGTGCAGGCTGAGCTTCTCGCTGAGCCGCCCGATCGCCTCGGCACCCCCATTGAGGGCGATGATGCCGAAGGCGAGCCGGCTGGACATGCCGGTGATCCACAGCGCCGCGGCCGGGACGGTCGCCCGCGCGACCACCTTCTCGCCGTCGTGATAGACCCGCGTCAACCCACCACAACCGAGTCCGAGTGCGAGACCCACCGCGGCCAGGCAGAGGGCGAAGATCCAGTCGGAGGTGTACGCCGGGAAGTCGCCCAGGTACTCGAACCCGGCCCACGCCACCAGGCCCACCGGCCACAGCAGGCTGGCCACGGTCAGCTTCTTTCCGCGGATCTGTCGCAGGACCAGTGCGATCAGCCCGAGCGAGATGGCCCAGTCGGTCCAGGTCATGATCCTCCTCCTAAAGCATCACCTGTGATGCATCTTAGGTGATGCATTGCTGATGGGAGGTGAATCACCAGGTCAATGACTCGCAAAAGCGGCGTCGCCCGCACGTGTAGGATCCGTCAGGTGGACGTTCTCCGACTGCACCGGCTGGCCAGACAGCTCCGGGAGATCGCGCTCAAGGCCAGCCAGGACGGAGCCGAGCTGCCGATCTCGGTCGGCGATCTTGCCGTCCTCGAGACCATCGCCCGCAATCCGAACAGCGCCATCAGCGAGATCAGCCGGAGCGTCGGCCTGGCGCAGAGCAGGGTCTCCAAGGTCGTTCACGAACTGACCAAGGCGGGCGTACTCCAGTCAAGCAAGGACCCCAACGACCGACGGCAGACCCGGGTGCGCCTCCACCCCACCGCACACCGGCAGACCTTCGAGGAGTACGGCAGGCGCCCGGTCGACGCGGCACTGGCCGAAGCCTTCCCCCACCTCGACGCGGCGAGCGCGGCCCGGGCCATGGAACTGCTCGGTGAGCTGTCCGACCTGCTGGACAAGGGGTCCACGTCCGGTACGGAAACCGCGTCCGGCTGAGGAAGCTCCAGCAGAGGGGACTCGCTCCGTCATTGGGTGTCGCGGTTCGCGCGCCCGCGGCGCCGGAGAAGGAGCAGGCCGCCCGCGAGGGCGGTGATGCCGGTGGCGGCGGTCCAGGCGGGGATGTCCGAGGAGCCGGTGGCGGCCAGGTCGCCGCCGTCCCTGCCGCCCTGCGGGGTGGCGGAAGCTGACGGTGTGGCGGCACCGGCACCGGCACCGGAATCGGAGCCGGAGCCGGACGCGGCGGAAGCCGAGGTCGAAGGGGAGGGCGAGGCCGGGGCCTCCGGCTTGGTGGACCGGTCGCGGGTGAACGCCAGGGTGCCGAAGCCGAGTTGGTCGTAGCCACCGCTGTTGGGGCCGTAGTCGCCACCGCCGCCCTCGGGCGCCGACTTGGCCGCGATCCGGGTGATGTACGACGTGGACAGGCCCCGGCGCTTGGTGTAGTGGTTGGCGATCATGGCCCAGATCGGGCGCGTCATGGCCGGGTCCACGGGAGCGGCCTCGGTGACGGTCTCCGAGCCCGACCAGCCGTTGATCGCACCCTTCGCGCGGGTGTTCGGCGTGAACGGCACGTCCCCGCCCAGGTTCCACCTGGCGACGTACTGGGCGCCCTTGAGGAAGCGGCTGTCGTCGTATCCGTACAGGTCGATGCCCTGGTTCCAGGCCATCTCGCAGAACGTGGCCATCAGGCCGACGCCCAGCAGGGCGTGGCCCTGGTCGCGGCCGGCCTCGACCCACTCGGCGAGACCGTCGTCCTCGTGCACGACCGGGATGGCGTTCTCGATGGAGCCCAGGCCCTCGCCGTGCTTGAAGTACTCGACCGCGGTGTCGACCTTGGCCCGGTCGTCGCAGAGGATGCCGACGGCGAGGACGCAGGCCATGTTCGCCAGGTCCCAGTTGGTCCAGTAGTTGGAGACGACGGCGCCGTTGTGGTTCTTGAGGAAGTCCTCGCTCGGCGGGGAGAAGACGTCTCGCATCATCTTCTGGAAGCGGGCCAGGTCGAAGTCGTCGTGGTCGCGGACGAGTTCGGCGGCGTTGGCGAACTGGTAGCCGTACAGGCCCGCCGCGAGGAACCGGTCCGCGGAGCCTTCGACGCTGGTCAGTTTCTCGGACCAGGCGTTGAGGATGGCGACGGCGGTGGCCAAGTGCGCGTCCTCGCCGGTGACATGGCCGCGGAGGGCGTTCTGGTAGGCCGCGTGGATGTCGTTGTAGAGGATCTGGTAGTTCTGCGGCGAGCCCACGCCCCGGTAGACCTTGGCCTGCGGGTTGGGCTTCCAGTCGGTCTGCGAGTGGCGGTTGGCGGTGAGCTTGGCGAAGCCCGCCGTGTACGGGGCCACGCCCGCCTTCATCTTCGCCGCCATGCGGCCGAGGTCGGCCCGGGTGTGCAGCAGTCCGGGGTGCGCGAAGGCGGCGCCTGCCGCTGATGCCGGGGCCGCGGGGACGGCGGCGCCGATGGCCGCCGCGCCCGCGGCCGTACCGGCGATCTTCAGCATGCTCCGACGGTTGATCTCTGCTCTCACGGCTTCGGTCCTCAGGGGTGGGGTGCGTGCCGATGCGTAGGCGTACGGACAGGAGACGCCCGGCCCCTCCGCCGATAACAAAAACCGAGCAGGAAGGCGGTGATTGGAAGGTTTGGGACGCCTGAGGGGCGCTATGGGTGTCCCGAACCTTCCAATCCCCCCCGGGGGGACGGGTGGGGCGGTGTCACGGTCCGGAAAAGTGATCGAAACCGAACCCGTCGCATCCATTGACGCTCCATACGCCTCACCTTTACCTTCTGGTCGAAGTTACGCACAGTGTTCGTGATCTCGAACGTGATGCTGTGCTGCCGCCCCAGAAGGGACTCACCGTGTTCCGCACACGCCACTGGTTCATCCTCGGGGCGGCGTTGCTGGCCCTGTTGGGGTCGCTCGTCACCGCCCAGCCAGGTGCCGCCGCCGAAGGGCGCCCGTACACCAATCCCGTCAAGACGCAGAAGGGCGCCGACCCTTGGCTGGAGTACTACAACGGCAACTACTACCTGGTCACGACCTCGTTCACTGGTGAGCTGACCATGCGCAAGTCGCCGACGCTCGCCGGGCTGAACACCGCGCCCAGCGTGCAGGTGTGGTCAGACAGCACCTCCAGCCGCAACTGGAACATGTGGGCCCCGGAGATCCACTTCTTCGACGGCAAGTGGTATCTGTACTACTCCGCCGGGCCGCGCGGCTCCGCCTGCTGCGACGACCAGCGCACCCATGTGCTGGAGAGCTCCGGCTCCGACCCGATGGGGCCGTACACCTACAAGAACACCTTCGCCGGCTCCAACCTGAACCCCAACGGCTGGCTGATCGACGCCAGCGTGCTCAAGCACAACAACAAGCTGTACCTGGTGGGCAGCGGTTCGGCCGGCGGCAGCAAGCAGAGCCTCGTCATCGCGCCGCTCAGCAACCCGTACACGCTCGCCGGCTCCACCTTCACCGTCATCTCCAGCCCGACGCTCAGCTGGGAGACGCAGAGCGGTGAGGTCAACGAGGGGCCCGAGCCGCTCTACCGCAACGGGCGCACTTTCCTCGTCTACTCGGCCAGCGCCTGCTGGGGCCCCGACTACAAGCTCGGCCAGCTGGAGCTGACCGGTTCCGACCCGCTCCTCGCCTCCTCCTGGACGAAGAAGCAGACCCCGGTCTTCCAGCGCAACGACGCGAACAGTGTGTTCGCACCGGGTCACAACGGGTTCTTCACCTCGCCCGACGGCACGGAGAACTGGATCGTCTACCACGCCAACGACGCGGCGGGCGACGGCTGCGACAACGGCCGTACGACCCGCGCCCAGAAGTTCACCTGGAACGCCGACGGCACCCCGAACTTCGGCACTCCGGCCCGCCTCGGCACGACGATGCCCGGCCCCTCCGGTGAGACGGCCACGACTCCGACCGCCTACACCATCGTCAACCGCAACAGCGGCAAGTGCCTCGACGTCAACGGCGGCAGCACCGCCGACGGCGCCAACGTCTTCCAGTGGACCTGCAACGGCGGGGCCAACCAGAAGTGGCGCGTCGAGGACCGCGCCGATGACACCAGCCGCCTCGTCAACGTCGCCACCGGCAAGGTCGCCGACATCGCCGACTGCGGCACCGCAGACGGCGCCGACGTCCGGCAGTGGTCCTGGCTGAACAACGACTGCCAGAAGTTCCGCATGGTCTACCTCGGCGGTGACTACGTGCGGATCGTCAGCGCCGCCACCGGCAAGGTCATGGACGTCGCCGACTGCGGCACCGTCAACGGCAGCGACGTACGCCAGTGGACCTGGCTCAACAACAACTGCCAGCAGTGGCGCATCCAGCCCACCACCGCCTGACCACCGCCTGAGCACTGTCTGACCTCGCCTGATCAGGAGACCCCCCATGTCCCCCATGAGACGCAGAACCTTCCTCGCCGGGGCGGCCACGGCGATGGCCGCCGGACCGGCCGTACTGGCCACCGGCACCCCCGCCTTCGCCGCCGCCCCCGCCTCGCCCGCCGTGACCTTCACCAACCCGATCGCCGCACAGCGCGCCGACCCCCACGTCTTCAAACACACCGACGGCTACTACTACTTCACCGCCACCGTGCCCGCGTACGACAAGATCGTGATGCGTCGGGCCACCACCCTCCAGGGCCTGTCGACCGCCTCGGAGACCACCATCTGGACCAAGCACGCCAGCGGTGAGATGGGAGCCCACATCTGGGCTCCGGAGATCCACTTCATCGACGGCAAGTGGTACGTCTACTTCGCCGCCGGCTCCACCAGCGACATCTGGAAGATCCGGCCGTACGTCCTGGAGAGCGGCTCCGCCAACCCGCTGACCGGGACCTGGACCGAGAAGGGGCGTATCGCCCTGCCGCTCGACACCTTCTCGCTCGACGCGACGACCTTCCTGGTGGGCGGCAGCCGCTATCTGAGCTGGGCGCAGAACGACCCGGCCGTGGGCAGCGGAACCAACCTCTATCTCGCGAAGCTGTCCAACCCGTGGACCATCTCCGGCACTCCGGTACGGATCTCCACGCCGACGCACGCCTGGGAGACCGTGGGCCACCGGGTCAACGAGGGGCCGGCGGTGATCCAGCGGAACGGCAAGGTCTTCATGGCCTTCTCCGCCGCCGCCACCGACGCCAACTACTGCCTCGGCCTGCTGACCGCCTCGGCCTCGGCCGACCTGCTCAACCCGGCGTCCTGGGCGAAGAATTCACAGCCTGTCTTCCGGAGCAACGACGCGACCGGGCAGTACGGTCCCGGCCACAACTCCTTCACCGTCTCCGAGGACGGCAAGTCGGACGTACTCGTCTACCACGACCGCAACTACAAGGACATCAGCGGCGACCCGCTCAACGACCCCAACCGCCGCACCCGCTACCAGAAGCTGTACTGGAACGCCGACGGCACGCCCAACTTCGGCATCCCGGTCGCGGACGGCGTGACCCCGGTCCGCTTCTCCTCGTACAACTTCCCGGACCGCTACATCCGCCACTGGGAGTACCGGGCGAAGGTCGAAGCGAACGTCACCAACCTCGCCGACTCACAGTTCCGCCTCGTCACCGGCCTGGCCGGCAGCGGCACCGTCTCCCTGGAATCGGCGAACTTCCCCGGCTACTACCTCCGCCACAAGAACTACGAGCTGTGGGTGGAGAAGAACGACGGCTCGACCACCTTCAAGAACGACGCCAGCTTCTCGCGGCGCGCGGGCCTGGCCGACTCCGCGAGCGGCGTCTCCTTCGAGTCGTACAACTTCCCGGGCCGCTACATCCGGCACTACGAGAACCTGCTGTACGTCCAGCCGGTGAGCACCTCACTCGACCGGCAGGACGCGACGTACTACGCGGAGTAGCCGACCCCCCTCACCGGTCTGCCGCCGGCTCCGGGCGGTGGACGCCGCGGGGGCGGTAGCCGAGGGCGTCCGAGCGGCCCAGCAGGTCGGCGAGCAGCCAGATGATGGCCAGCCACATCTCGGTGCCCTGAAGTCCTGGCTCCCGGCCCGGACCCGGATCCGCAGGACCGTGACCGAAGCCGAAGCCCTTGCCGTCCTGCCAGCGGGGCAGGGCGGCGGCGAGTTGCCGTTCGGCCCAGGCACGTATCTCGGCCGATCGGTAACCGCCGTTGCCCGCGCCGCCCGTACCGAGCTGCCGGGAGCACAGCCACAGCGGATGGGCGACGTCCAGCACATTGCAGGCGTTCTCCCGCTCCTCGCCGAAGTGGCGCACATCCCGGGCGTGGTCGAGGACCGCGTCCACGACCCGCTCGGGATGCGGCACCGGGAGCCCGAACTGGGCGAACGACCCGCGCGTCAGCCGGTAGTAGCCGTTGACGACCTGGAGCCGCCCGGCGTCGGGCGAGGGGCTGCCCCACATACCGGTCCAGGGATCGGCCCTGGTCAGCAGCCAGCCGAACAGCGCCTCCAACGTGCCAGGTTCGAGGCCGGGACCGGTATCACCTGAGGCCGCGTGCCGCAGGTTCCAGTGGGCCGCCGTGGCCCAGGAGTCGATCCACGCCCCGGCACCCCACGCACCGTCCCGCCACGGCAATCGCCCCAGCCGCGCGACGAGCTGCCGCGCGGTCATCTCCCGCACCCCGCGCACCGGATGGGGGAAGGAGGTGCCGAGCAGGTCGAGGGCGTAGCCGACGGACAGTACGTGGTACAGGGCCGCACCTTCGCCGATGAAGCCGTCCGCCGCCTCGTCCGCCGCCGTCTTGTCCGTCGTCGGCAGCGGCTCGTCGAACTCCGGTACCAGCCCGGTGTACGGGTCCTGGATGCCCCTCAGCCGCTCGCCGTGCTCCTCGGCGGTCAACTGCCCGGGGGCGGCGCCCAGCAGCAGGTCGGCGATCTCGATGGCGTCGCAGTGCGCCCGTACGGTGGGCTTCTCCCCGGGGCGGTCGGCGTACCGTTCGCCGTCCCAGCACCGGTCGAGGATGTCGGCGGCCTGAGCGCGGGCGGTGTCGGCGAACCGGGCCAGGGCATCACCGGCACGGTCCGCGGCGGCCGGCCGCACAGCGCTGTCCCGTCCCACAGCGCTGTCCCGTCGGTCGCGTAGCGGCCGTGCCGGATTGCCGGCGGCCACCGTCCAGTCCGGCAGATCCCTGGTGACCACCGCGCCCGCGCCGATCACGCAGTGATCGCCGATGGTCACCCCGTCCACCACGACCACGTGCGAGCCGATCCACACGTCGTCGCCGACAGTGATCCCCCTGCTGGTGAGGGGCTGTTGGAACACCGGCCGGTCGGGGGCCATGGAGTGGTTGAAGCCGAGCAGTGAGGTGTGCGCACCGATCCGTACACCGTTCCCCAGCGCGACGGTGCCGCGCACCACGGTGAACGGGTTCAGCGTGCAGTCCGTCCCGGTCGTCAACTCCCCGGTGACATAGGCATGCGCGGCGATGTACGAATCGTCCCCGAGCCGCAGCCGGTCCGTGAACACCGCCGCGGACTCGGCGACGTAACACCGCTCGCCGGTCTCCCGGTCCCCGCCGATCGCCTCCTGCCGCTTCCGCTGCCCGCCGCGCTGCTCCTCGGACGCCTCGGCGGCGAACAGCCAGGGGCAGTGGTCGAAGTACCGTGCGGCCTGCCACGATTCGGAATCCATGGCCGGAACATTACGACGGCCGGAACATTACGACGGGGCGAAGCGCAGCCCCGAACGGACGGACAGCAGATGGAACTTGGTGACGCTGCCGTTGAAGCCGAAGTTGTCGTCGGCGACGAGGACGAGCGAGCGGGAGCCGTCGGGCAGGGTCGGCCCCCAGGTCATGCCCTCGACGTTGTCGGCGTCGATGCCGGAGGTGGTGAAGTCGTACAGCAGCTTCTTCGGCATCGGCTTCTCGGAACCGGACAGGGCCTCTTTGCCGCTGACGTCCGTCGCGCCGATGGTGCTGGTCCAGTACAGCCGGATGGCGAAGCCGACGCCGGAGGCGAAGGACCGCTCGACGGTGAGGTAGTCGGTGCCGTTGATCGCGAGGATCTCGGAGACGCCCCGGTCCGCGGAGTACGTACCGACCGGGGCGGGCAGCGGGGCGGTGGGCGCGTCGGAGATCGGGTCGACCTCGTAGACGTGCTCGGCCCGCGGCGCGCCGGACTTGCGGTCCATCACCAGCAGTCGGGACGGACTCTTGGTCGTGAGTCCGGCGGCGGGGCCGTCCTGGACGAGGGCGTTCTCCGTGATGGTGACGGCTTTGCTGCCGTCCGGGGAGAGCGTGAGCCCTTCGAGGGCCTGGTTGTTGCGGACCCCGGCGGTGAGCGTGCCCGAGGCGGACCTGACCGGTGCGTACGCCTTGGGCAACGGCAGTTCGCGTACGTACCCGCCGGAGGTGGTCGTCTCGCGGACGAAGGCGGGCTGTCCGGAGTTCGAGGCGCCCTCGCTGGTCCACAGCAGGCTCTTGCCGCCCGGCGTCCAGCGGATCGCCTCGGGGTCGGCCGCCTTGGCCGCGAAGGGTTCGCCGGTGGTGTCGTCGAGCACCGTCAGACCGTCGAGGGCCGGCTTGTCGTCGGCGAAGGCGGCGCCGTCGAGCGGCAGGCGGAGGGTGTAGAAGCGGGCCTTGCCGTTCTCCGAACGGTCGTCGCTGACGGCCGCGTACGCACCGGATTTCCGGTCGTAGTCGATCCCGGACAGCCCCCCGAACGGCATGCCGAACTCCGTCGTCCCGGCGGGCACGGTGAGGGTGTCGAGCAGACGCACGGCCTGCGGCCTCTTGGCGGTGTCCGCCCCGGTGACCGCTCCGGTCTCCGCCGCGAACCCGTCCGTGAGGGACAGGCTGCCGAGGAGTCCGGCCACGGTGAGGGCGCCGAGGAACGCGCGTCCGCGGCGCGCTCGGGGTCTGTGTCGCATGGGTGTCCTTCCGGAGGGCAGTGAGTGGATAGGCCGCGGCAGTCGTCAGAGTGAGGCGGCGACCTCCGCGGTCGCGCCCCGCCGCTTCCGCCGCCAGGCGTACACCGCGAGTGCGACCAGCGTCAGCGCGTACGGAATCGTCGACACCAGCTGCGGCGGCACGTCCAGCGTGCCGAGCTGTACGGCCAGGGCCTCCGCCGCGCCGAAGCCGAGCGCCGCGAGGAAGACGCCCCAGGGCCGCAGCCCGCCGAGGAAGACGGCGGCGAGGGCGATGAAGCCGCGGCCGGCCGTCATGTCCCGTACGAAGAAGGACACGTAGCCCATGCTGAGGAAGACACCGGCGAGTCCGGCGAGCGCGCCGCTTAGGGCGAGCCCCGCGTACTGCACGCGCCGTACCGGAATCCCCACCGACGCGGCGGCGTCCGGCATCTCGCCGACCGCCCGCAGGTGGAAGCCGAAGCGCGTCCGGTAGAACAGCCAGGCGACGAACGGAGCGGCCAGGAAGGCCAGCCAGGTGACCATGTTCTGACCGCTCACCACATCGCCGACCACCGGGATGCTCTCGATGCCGGGCAGCGTGACCGTCGGCAGGGTGCCGCTCTTGAGGCCGGAGGTGCCGCCCTTGTCGTCGAGGAGCGTGTAGACGGCGAACGCCGTGCCGCCGGAGGCGAGCAGGTTGAGGCCGATCCCCGCGATGATGACGTCGGCGCCCAGCTCCAGGCGCAGCGCGGCGAGCAGCAGGCCGAGAAGCGCGGCCACCCCCACTCCGCTTGCCGCACCGGCTGCGACGGAGCCGCTGTATCCGGCGACCAGGGCACCCGTGCAGGCGGCGCTCAGCATCTGGCCCTCCAGGGCGATGTTGCTGATGCCGGCGCGTTCGGCGACCAGGCCGCCGATGGCGGCGAGCAGGTACGGGGTGGCGACCCGCAGCACGGCCGCCAGGAAGGCGCTGCTGAGGACGACGTCGACGACGGAGTTCATCGGGCGCCCACCTGCTTCCGCGCGATCCGGCGCTTGAGCAGGTCCGGCAGGGCCTGCGCGGTGACCAGCAGCACGATGACCGCCTGGATGACCACCACGATCTCGGTGCCCACGTCCGTCTGCTGTTCCATGATGTCTCCCCCGGAACGGAGGTACGAGTAGAAGAGCCCGGCGACCACGACGACCAGCGGATTGTTGCGGGCCAGCAGGGCCACCACGATCCCTTCGAAGGCGAGGCTGCCGGCCAGGCCCGGTTCCAGCCGGCCGTACACGCCCTGTACGAGGTGTGCTCCGGCGAGCCCGGCGACGGCGCCGCCGATGACGAAGCTCCACTCGATGGCCCGGGGCACCTTGATGCCGCCGTACTCGGCGAAGTCGGGGTTGGAGCCGGTCATCCGGATGCGGTAGCCGAGCGGGGTGCGGGTGATCAGCAGCCACAGTGCGACGGCGGTCAGCAGCATCAGGAAGAGGCCCACATTGGCGCGGCCCAGGGGGACGCCGAACCACTCCTGGAGCGGGGTGAGGGCGGAGTCCGGCCGGATGGGCCCGGAGTGGACGGCGCTGCTGCCGGGCTGCTTCAGCGGGCCGTTGACCAGGTAGTCGTAGACGCGGACGACGATGGCGTTGAGCATCAGCGTGGCCACGATCTCGTTGGCGCCGAGGCGTGCCTTCATCGAGCCCGGCACCAGGCCCATCCCGGCGCCCGCCGCGGCAGCCGCGACGAGCGGGACGAGCACGGCGGCGACCGGCGGCAACGGCAGGAAGATCGCGACGGTGGCGGCCGCCAACGCCCCCGCGTACAGCTGGCTTTCGGCGCCCAGGCTGATCTGCCGGGCCCGGAAGGGGATGGCCACCGACAGTCCGAGCAGGGTGAGGGTGGTGGCGTCCTCCAGCCAGCGGCCGACGCGGAAGGAGCGCTCCAGCGGGCCGGTGAGGAGTGCCTCGTATGCGCGGACCGGGTCCTTGCCGGTGGCGAGCATGACGAGGAAGCCGACGACGAGGGCGGCCAGGACGGTGGCCAGGGTCATGCTGAGGTCGACGGCGAAGTCGCGGCGGCGGGTGGCGCGGAACTCCCGGCGGTCCTCGGTCTCGACGAGGGTGGCGGTCATGCGGCGGGCGCCTCTCCGGAGTCGTCGAGACCGGCGGTCAGCCGCTCGTGGTCGTGGTGCTCCACGCCGAGCATGTAGAGCCCGACCTGCTTCTCGGTGAGGCCGGCGGTGTCGTCGAACCGGCCCACCAGGCGACCGTCCTTGAGGACGAGCAACCGGTCGGAGAGCGCGAGCAGTTCGGTGAGGTCGGCGGAGATCAGCAGCACGGCGGCGCCCGCGTCGCGCGCGGCGACCAGCCGTTCGTACATGAACCGCATGGCGCCGACGTCCACGCCACGCGTGATCTGGGAGGCGATCAACAGGCGTGGCCCGGCGGAGAGTTCGCGGGCGACGATCACCTTCTGCATGTTTCCGCCGGACAGCGAACGGACGGGGACGGACGGGTCGGGCGTGCGGATCGCGTAGTCGGAGACGAGCTGTTCGGCGTGGGCGCGCAGGGCCTTCGGCCGCAGGAGGCCGCGGCGGGCAAGCGGCGGGCGGTCGTGCCGGTCGACGACGAGGTTGTCGGCGATCGACTCGTCCAGGGCCGCTCCGTTGTGCAGCCGGTCCTCCGGCACGTAGCCGACACCGGCCCTGCGGTGGCCGGCGACGTCGAGTCCTGCCGTGTCGGTGCCGTCGACGCGGACGGTGCCCGCGGTGGGGCGGCGCAACCCGGCCACGATCTCGGCGAGTTCGGTCTGGCCGTTGCCCTCGATGCCGGCCACGCCGACGATCTCTCCGGCGGCGACATCGAAGCCGAGGCCGTGCAGGGCCTGGCCGGCAGCGGCCTGGTACTCCAAGTGCCTTACTCGCAAGGCGACTTGGGACGGACGAGCAGGGGTACGGTCCACTTCCAGTGACAGGTCGCGGCCCACCATCATCGCGGCCAGCGAGCGTTCGGTGGCGTCGGCTGTCGCGACGGTCCCGACCAGCGAACCGGCGCGCATCACGCTGACCTTGTCGCTGATCTCCCGTACCTCGCGCAGCTTGTGCGAGATGAACAGCACGGTCATCCCGGCGTCGCGCAGCCGGCGCACGGCGGCGAACAGGTCCTCCGTCTCCTGCGGGGTGAGCACGGCGGTCGGTTCGTCGAGGATGAGCACCCGCGCCCGGCGGTGCAGCGCCTTGAGGATCTCCGTGCGCTGGCGCATCCCGACCGACACCTCGTCCACCCGCGCCCTGGGGTCGACGGCGAGCCCCGACTCCTCGGCGAGCCGGGCGGTCGTCTCCACGGCCGCCTTCGGGTCGACGAGGCCGCGGCGGCCGGGTTCGACACCGAGGACGACGTTCTGCGCGACGGTGAAGGAGGGCACCAGCATGAGGTTCTGGTGCACCATGCCCACGCCCAGGGCGATCGCCGCGGCCGGACCGCGCAGGACCCGGGGCCTGCCACCGATCAGGATCTCGCCGGAGCCGGGCTGCTCCAGACCGTAGAACATCTTCATCAGCGTGGACTTGCCCGCGCCGTTCTCGCCCACGACCGCGCGGATCTCGCCCGGCGGGACCTCCAGGTCCACACCGCGCACCGCACGGACGCCGTTGCCGTACGTCTTGGTGACCGCGCGGGCGGCCACGGCCCCTCCGGCCGCCTCGTCCCAAGTCTCGTTCATCTCAAGGCCGTTCGGGCTAGAAGGCGCTGGGGACCGTGGCGGAACCGGACTTGACCTTGTCGGCGGCCGACTGAAGTTCGGTACGGATCTTCTCCGGCACCAGCTCCCGGAAGTGGTCGTCGTCCACGTAGCCCACGGCGTCGTCGGCGAGGCCCACCGTGTCGACGGCGCCGTACTTCAGGGAGTCCTCCTGGTCCGCGCGCGCCGCCTTGTAGAGGGCGGTGCCGACGTTCTTGAGGATGGAGGTGACGACGGTGTCCTTCTGGGCCTGGTCGGTGAGGGTCCGGTACTGGTCGGAGTCGACGCCGAAGGTGTACCGCTTCGCGGTGACCGCCGACTCGAAAGTGCCCAGTCCGGAGAGTCCGGCGACCGGCCACACCAACGCGGCGCCCTGGCCGTACATGGCGGTGGAGATCTCCTTCCCCTTTGCGGGATCACCGAACGGCTTGTCGCCGCCCACGTACTGCACGAGCACATCGGAGTTCTTTCCGCCCGCGTCCTTGAATCCGGCCTTGAAACCGACGACGAAGTCCTCGATCACCGGGGTCTTCACGCCACCGATGACACCGACCTTCCTCGCGGATTCGGCCCCCTTGAGCGCTTTCTCGGCCACCAGCTTCTCGGCGAGGAATCCGGCGAGATATCCGCCCTCGTTCTGCTTGAAGGTCACGGAGTACACGTTCTCGCACTTGTTGGAACACGTGCCGTTCGCACCGCTGTAGTCGACGGGCGCGTCGAACACCCAGAACTTCTTGTCCGGGTATTGCGGGGCGAGATCACCGATGAAGTCCGTGACCTCGAAGGTGCCTGAGGCGAGGATGTCGTAGTCGTCGGCCGCGGCGGCGTCCTCGAATCCGGGCTGCCACTTGGTGCGGTCGGAGCCCAGTTCAACCACCTTGAGCTCATAGTCCAGATCCTTCTGACCCTTCTTCAGACCCTCGTGGGCGGAGTCGAAGAACGACTTGTCGCCGAGCCCGCCATTGATCACCAATTTGATGCGCGGCTTGCCGGACCCGCCCGCACCGGACTCCTCTCCGCCCCCACCAGAACCCCCGCACGCGGTCACCGCGAGCATCGCCGCCACCATGAGGGCGGCACTTCTTGCGTATCGCATCATTGATCTCCTGATCTTTGAGTTACAGGTCCGTGAGTTACAGGTCCGGCGGATGCGTTGACAGTAGGAACTGCAAAACGTTTTGGCTATGCTGCCGGGTTTCCGTCTCATTTCCTCCGGGGGAAATTCAGACATCGCCGAGCAGTGCCGTGGCGGCGGTGCGTACGGCGGTGTCGAAGCGGGTCTCGCGTTCCCCGGCGGACAGGGCCTCGCCGGTGCGGACGTGGTCGGAGACGGTCAGTACGGCGAGCGCTTCGCCGCCCTCCGTGCCGGCCACGGCGTACAGTCCCGCCGCCTCCATCTCGACGGCGAGGGTGCCCCTGCGTTCGAGCGCGTCGAAGAGGGCCGGCCGGTCGAGGTAGAAGTGGTCGCTGGTGAAGACCGGGCCCACGTGGACCGTTCCCCCGTCCTGCCCCGCGTCCCGTTCCGCAGCCGTCGCGGCCGTGGACAGCAGGCGGTAGGAGGGGGCGAGGGACAGGGTCACGCCGTCCAGCAGGACGCGGCCGATACTGGAATCCGTGTGCGCGGCCGAGGCGATCACCACGTCCCGTACGGACACCGAGGCCGGCAGCGCTCCGGCCGTGCCGACCCGGACGATCCTGCGGACGCCGTAGTACCGGAACAGCTCCGTCGCGTAGATGGCCACCGAGGGAATGCCCATGCCCGAGGCCAGGACCGACATCGGCTCGCCCCGGTGGGTGCCGGTGTAGCCGAGGACGCCGCGGATGTCCGTGACCAGCCGGGCGTCGTCGAGGAACGTCTCGGCGATGCGCCGGGCCCGGCGTGGGTCTCCGGGCATGAGCACGAGGGGGGCGAACTCGCCCGGGGCGGCGGCGATATGTGGGGTTCCGACGCCGGGCGCTCCGCCGGAAAGGCGGTTCGACGACTGCGGGTCGGCTGTGGCTGGTCGCGCAGTTCCCCGCGCCCCTGACGGGGCGCTGGGCGCAGGCTCGGGGCCAGGGCCAGGGCCAGGGCCAGGGCCGGAGCCGGAGCCTGGGTCGGAGCCGGAGCCGGAGCCGGAGCCGGAGCCGGAGTCGCAGCCCGGGCCGGAGCTGGAGCCGGAGCCGGAGCCGGAGCCTGGGCCTGGGCCGGAGTCGGGGCCCGGGCCGGGGCCCGGCACAGGCCCGGGCACAGGCCCGGGTGCAGGCCCCGAACCTGAGCCGGACGGGGGCTCGGAGGCGGAGGTAGGCATCACAGTTCCGCCCCCGCGAGCCAGTGCACCAGGCGGTCCCACAGTTCCGCGTATCCGTCCCAGGCCAGGAACGGTGGCGGTGCCCAGTGCGGTGCCACGTCGGAGGTGAACGCCGCGGATCTGCCCGTGCCGTGGTCGCCGACGACGAGCAGCGGGTGTCCGGCGCACTCGGCCAGCAGTGACGCCTCCGGCCGCGCCGTGACCTCGTTGAGGCCGAGCAGCGCGGGCCAGGAACGCTCAAGTCCTCGTACGATCCCGTGCTTGCCCACCACCTCGGGCGTGGCACCGGCCGGCAGCTCCACCCGGTCGTCGCGGTCGGCGATCAGCACCGGCATGGCCGCGGCGAGCGGAGTACGCCCCCAGCGCGCGCGGGCGTCGATGCCGCTGAACGTCAGGTAGCCGCCGATCATCAGCACCCCGCCGCCCCGCTCCACGAACGCGCGCACCAGCTCCGAGCGGTCGGGGGAGGGCACGGAACGGCTGAAGGTCTCGGGCGGCAGCTGGAAGCTGTTGGCGCCCACATCGCTGATGACCACGACGTCGTACGCGTCGAAGCCGTCGGCCGAGTCCGGGACCCGGGTGGGGATCTCGTGCGAGGGGACGTACGTCACCTCGTGGCCGCGCGAGCGCAGCGCGTCGAGGAAGACGCCGCCGCCCTCGGTGTACTCCGCGGTGTGGAAGGCGTCGAAGCCCTTTTGATGGACCGTGTACGTGAACCAGGACTCGCCGACGACGAGGACTCTGGGCATGTCTGACCGACCGCCTTTCCGGGGCAGGGCATGGGGGTATGGCCGCGTGGCACGGCGGGTCCGTACGCGCGGTGGTGGGCGAAGCGAACTCAGGCGAAGGAACTCAGCGGGCCGGCGGCGCCGTGCTGCCCCGTACCTTGAGTTCGACGGGAAGGGTGTGGCGGGACGCGGGCGGGACCTCGCCCCGGGTGACGTACTGGAGCAGTTGCGCGGTGGCGGTGCGGCCCACGTCGTAAGCCGGCTGGTGGACGGTGGTCAGCGGCGGGTGGGCCAGCGAGGCCGCGCGGATGTCGTCGAAGCCGACCACGGAGACGTCCTGAGGAACCGAAAGACCCGCCTCTCTGAGCGCGGTGAGGGCTCCGAACGCCATGAGGTCGTTGGCCGCGAAGACAGCCGTGCAGTCGAGGCCGCCCTCCTTGGACCCGCCCTCCTTGAGGCGTTCGGCGACGAGTCGGTAGCCGGAGGCTTCCTTGAAGTCGCCGACGCATTCGACGACTTCGCCCTGGAAAGCCCGCACGAAGCCGTTCGCCCGGGCGACGCTGCTCCTCAGAGCGCGTGGACCGGTCAGCATCAGGGCCCGGCGGTGCCCGAGCGCCCGCAGGTGCTCGCCGACGAGCCGCCCGCCCGCCTCATGGTCGGCGGTCGCGATGAGGGCGCGTTCGAGCCCTTCGACCTCCTCGTCGGCGAGCGCGATCGGGAACTTGCCCATCAGGGCCTCCAGCCGCCGCCGCGACGGCGGGGACCCCGACGCGTACACCATGCCGTCGATGAACCGGCTGCGGATCATGCCGAGGTAGCGGTCCTCGCGGTCGGCGTCGAACTCGGTGTTGCACAGGATCAGTCCGTAGCCCAGGTCGTGGGCGGCGTCCTCGGCGCCCTTGGCGAGTTCGGCGAAGAAGGTGTTGCTGATGTCGGGGATGAGCAGGCCGATCACCGAGGTGGAGCCGGCCTGGAGGCTGCGGGCGAGCGAGGCCGGGACGTATCCGAGCCGGTTGACGACGCTGCGGACCCGTGCGGCGGTCTGTTCGTTGACCGGCCGGTTGCCGCTGAGGACATGGGAGACGGTGGTGGCGCTGACCCCGGCCGCCGCGGCGACGTCCTTGATGGACGCGGGCCTGCGGACGGCCGCCCGGCGGCCGGGCCCGTGGGACTCGTAGGCTCCCTGGGACTCGTAGGCCCCGCGTGACTCGTACGCCCCGTGGGATTCGTACGCTCCGTAGGACTCATGGGTCATAGTGCTGCACCGCCCGTCCGTGGGAGGTGTCGAGGATCCGGGCCACCCGGGCGTCGGCCTCGGCGAGCAGCGCGGGCTCGTCCACGGTGAGCAGCCTGCCGTCACGCATCAGCACCCGGCCGTCGACGACCACCGTCCGCACGTCACTGGCACGGGCGCTGTAGACGAGCGCGGCACGGGGGTCGTGCAGCGGGCGGCAGTGCAGCCCGGTCAGGTCGGTGAGGACGATGTCGGCGCGCATCCCCGGCTCCAGCGCCCCGACGCGGCCCTGCAGACCGAGCGCGCGGGCCCCGCCGCGCAGGGCCAGGCGCAGCGTGTCGGAGACGGTCATCCAGGTCGCGTCCCGCACGGCCTGCTTCTGGGTGAGGGCGACCAGCCGCAGCGCCTCCCACACGTCGAGCGTGTTGTGACCGGCGGCGCCGTCCGTACCGACCGCCACCGTGACGCCGGCGCCGAGCAGTTCGCGGACCGGGGTGAGCGGGGACAGCGCATGCTTGAGATACACCTTGGGGCAGCAGGCCACGGCGGTCGTGCCGGCGTACTCGGCCAGCAGCGGCAGATCCTGCTCGACGATTCCGCAGCCGTGCGCGATCAGCGCTCCGGCCGCCAGCACCCCCGTCTCGTACAGCACGCGGACGGGTGTGATGCCGCGCCGTTCCACACTGGCCCGGGTCTGCTCCAGGTGTTCGGCGGCGTGAATGTGCATCCGCAGGCCGAGGCGCCGGGCGTGCCCGGCCAGGGTCCGCAGGTCCTCGTCGTTCACGGTGTACGGGGCGTGCGGCCCGAGCGACACGGTCACCCGGCCGTCGGCTCCGCCGTGCCACCGCTCCGCGAACTCCACGGTCGCTTCCAGGGCCTCCGGGCCCCGGCTGCTGAAGTAGGTGGGCGCGATGTCGGCCCGCAGACCGGTCTCGGCGACCGCCTCGGCGATCTGGTCGGGGAAGAAGTAGTGGTCGGCGAAGGTCGTGACACCCGAGCGGATCATCTCGGCGCAGGCAAGCCGGGCGCCGGTCCGTACGTCGGCGGGGGTCAGGTTGCTCTCCATCGGCCAGACGCGGTCGTTGAACCAGCCCTCGACCGTCACGTCCTCGGCCGCGCCGCGCATCAGCACCATGGCGCTGTGCGTGTGCGCGTTGACCAGGCCGGGGACGGCCAGCAGACCACGGCCGTCGATCACCTCCTGCACACCCGCCCCGCCCTTCGCGCGGGCGGTGCCGGGCGCGGGCGCGGCGGTCGGCCGTACGTCCTGGATGACGCCGTCCGCGACGACGATGTCCTGCGCCCGCAGGATCTCGCACTCGCCCTCCGGCGGAACGCGCAGCACATCGCAGCCGGACACGAGAAGGCCGCCCGTCGACACGGGCGCTGTCTCACTCATGGCGCTCACTCATGGCGCACAAGCTAGATATCCAAAACGTTTTGCACAACAGGCCGCCAAGCGCTCCGCTGGGGGCGCGGTTCTAAGCCGCGGGTTCGTCGTGGCTGGTCGCGCCCGCGCGGCGGAGCCGCACATTGATACAGCCCCGCGCCCCTTACGGGGCGCGGTACCGCACCGGACTCAACCAAGCCCGCTCAGTGGGTCGCGCGCCCGCCCCGTGGTGGGGGGTGCGTGCCGTGTGTGCCGTGCGTGCCGTGGGTCAGCAGCAGCGGCTCTGCGGGTGGTTCTCACGATGGCGCGTCCGCAGAACCTCGTACTCGCGTCGGCTGGGCGCGGGAGCGTGCGGGTGCCGGCGCCGCTGCCGCTCGCAGTAGCGGTCGTACTCCGACTCGCCGGTCAGCTCGCGCAGATACCAGCGCACCCAGCGCACCCAGCGCACCGTCCGCGCCCAGTGCCGGGCCCTCATGAACGGGCTCCCGCCAGCGGTTCCCCCGCCTGCTCGGGAATGTCGATACGGGACTCGACGTAAGGCGCCTCGGTCGTCGGCAGTGACCCCGGAGAGCGGACGGCACGTACGCAGACCACCGCCGCGTTGACGATCACCACGGCGACCAGCAGCAGGAACAGGGCGATCAGGACCCCGTCGACCGTGGAGTTGGTGACGACGGTGTGCATGTCGTCGAGGGTCTTGGCGGGCGGCAGGATCTGGCCCGCGTCGATCGCGTCGGCGTACCGGGTGCGCTGGGCGAAGAAGCCGATACGCGGGTCGTCGGAGAAGACCTTCTGCCAGCCGGCGGTGAAGGTGACGGCGACCACCCAGGCCAGCGGGATGCCGGTGACCCAGGCCCAGCGCAGCCGCCCGGACTTGATCAGAACGGTGGTGCAGACGGTGAGGGCGATGGCGGCGAGCAGCTGGTTGGCGATGCCGAAGAGCGGGAAGAGCTGGTTGATTCCGCCGAGCGGGTCGGTGGCGCCGGTGTAGAGGAAGTAGCCCCAGGCGGCCACGACGAGTCCGCTGCACAGCCAGATACCCGGCTTCCAGTTGACCCGCCCGATCGGCTTCCAGACGTTGCCGAGCATGTCCTGGAGCATGAAGCGTCCGACCCTGGTGCCCGCGTCGACCGTCGTCAGGATGAACAGTGCCTCGAACATGATCGCGAAGTGATACCAGAAGGCCTTCATCGCCGTGCCGCCGAAGACACCCGAGAAGATCTCCGACATGCCGACCGCGAGGGTGGGCGCCCCGCCGGTGCGGGCGATGAGTGTCTGCTCCTCGACGGCCTTGGCCGCCTGGGTCAGCTGGTCGGGGCTGATGGTGAAGCCCAGGCCCGCCACCGCCTGAGAGGCGGACTCGGCCGTCGTGCCGAGGAGCCCGGCGGGTGCGTTCATCGCGTAGTAGAGGCCTGGTTCGAGGGTGGCCGCCGCGATGAGCGCCATGATCGCGACGAACGACTCCATCAGCATGGCGCCGTAGCCGATCGCCCGGACCTGGGACTCCTTCTGGATCAGTTTCGGTGTCGTCCCGGAGGCGACCAGCGCGTGGAAGCCGGAGAGTGCGCCGCAGGCGATGGTGATGAAGAGGAAGGGGAAGAGGGATCCGGCGAAGACCGGACCGGCACCCGAGGAGGCGAAGTCGCTGACCGCGTCCGAGCGCATCACGGGTGCGGCCACGACGACCCCGACCGCGAGCAGTGCGATGGTGCCGATCTTCATGAAGGTGGAGAGGTAGTCGCGCGGCGCGAGCAGCATCCACACGGGCAGGACGGAGGCGACGAAGCCGTATCCGACCAGGCAGAAGACGAGGGTCGTCGGGCTGAGGGTGAAGGTGTCGGCCAGTGAGGACTCCTGGATCCAGCTGCCGCCGACGATCGCGAGCAGCAGCAACGCCACACCGATCAGGCTGGTCTCGACGACCCGGCCAGGGCGGATGACGTGCATCCAGAAGCCCATGAAGAGGGCGATGGGGATGGTCATGGCGACGGAGAAGGTGCCCCAGGGGGAGTGAGCGAGGGCGTTGACGACGACCAGGGCCAGTACACCGAGCAGGATGATCATGATGGCGAAGACCGCGATCAGGGCCGCCGCGCCGCCCGCCCGGCCGATCTCGTCGCGGGCCATCTGCCCGAGCGACTTACCGTCCCGCCGCATCGACAGGAACAGCACCACCATGTCCTGCACTGCTCCAGCGAAGATCACTCCGGCGACGATCCAGAGCGTGCCGGGCAGATAGCCCATCTGCGCCGCGAGCACGGGCCCCACCAGCGGTCCGGCTCCGGCGATCGCGGCGAAGTGGTGGCCCAGCAGGACCCGGCGGTCCGTGGGCTGGAAATCGACGCCGTCCTCGAGCCGTTCGGCGGGAGTGGCCCGGCGGTCGTCCGGCTTCAGTACGCGCCGGGCGACGAAGCGGGCGTAGAAGCGGTAGGCGATGGCGTACGAGCCGAGGGCGGCCAGCACCAGCCAGACGGCGGAGATCCTCTCGCCCCTGGCGAGGGCGAGGACACCCCAGCTGACGGCGCCCACCAGGGCGACGGCGGCCCACAGCAGGATCGACCGCGGGGTCATACGGGACCGGATCGACTCGGGGGAGGGCGGGTCTTCCGGTGCCGGAGGAGCGGTTTCGGGCATGGCTGACGTAGGCATGGCGGCTCCTGGCCGTGGTGGTGGTGTCGGGTGGTACGCGGGGGGTGGTGGCGTTGGGCGGTACGCGGGGCGGTGCGGATCAGGGATCGTGCCGGTCGGGCCGGTTGGTCAGCGCGTACGCGGCCAGCAGGCACAGGCCGCAGCCCGGCACCCAGGCGAGCTGGTACCAGTAGAAGAACGGCGTCCCGGCGAGCCGCGGGCCCTCACCGGCGTACCAGGGAACCCACAGCAGTCCCGCGGCGGGCGCGAGGAGCAGTACGGCGATCGCGACGCGCCGCAGTCGGTGATGACCAGTGGGACCAGTGGGACCAGTGGGTGCCATGACGTGCGCTCCTCTCCCGCTCGCTGTCGGTCTGTGCAAGAGTTGCCCGCCGCCCGGAACTGGTTGACAGGGAATTTCCAGAAGATTTCCCGCCGGTTTTCTGTCCTCCGGACCGGCCCTCCGCGCAACTCTCCCGCAAGGCACAGCACACCAAGGACGGTGACCCATGGCGGACGGCGCCATGACCGCGACGTTCCTCGCCGTGACCGGCGGAGCGTCGCTGCTCGCCGTCACCGCGCCCCGTCTGCGTCCCTCCGACCGGCTGCCTTCCCTGGAGGGCTGGGCACTGGCCGACCGGAACCTGGGCCCCGTCTGGACCTGGATGCTCCTCGGCGGCACGATCTTCACCGCGTACACCTTCACCGCCGTACCGGGACTGGCGTACGGGAACGGGGCGCCCGCCTTCTTCGCCGTGCCGTACACGGTGATCGTCTGCCCGCTCGCCTTCGTCCTGCTGACCCGCCTGTGGGCGGTGGCCCGCCGCCACGGCTATGTCACCGTCGGCGACTTCGTGCGCGGACGGTACGGATCGCCGCCGCTCGCCCTGGTCGTGGCCCTGACCGGGATCCTCGCCACGATGCCCTACCTGGCGCTGCAACTGCTGGGCATCCGCGCGGTGCTCACCGCCGGGGGCGTCTACACGCGCGGCGCGACCGGCGATCTGGTGATGGTCGCGCTCTTCGCGGGGCTCGCGGTGGCGACGTACCGGCACGGGCTGCGCGCGCCGACCGTCATCTCCGCGTTCAAGGCGGTGGCCGTCTTCGTCTCGCTCACCGCCGTGTGCTGGCTGGTCCTCGCCCGGCTCGGCGGACCCGGCGCGGTCTTCGACGGCGCGGCACGACGCCTCGGCGGCACCGGCGTGGCGGACTCCGCCCTGCTCCTGTCTCCCGAGCAGCAGCCCGCCTACGCCACGCTCGCCCTGGGCTCGGCGCTGGCTCTGCTGATGTACCCGCACGTCCTCACCGCCGGGTTCGCCGCCGACGGCCCGCGCACCCTGCGCAAGGTCTCCGTGGCACTGCCCGCCTGGACAGGACTGCTCGCCCTCTTCGGCTTCCTCGGCATCGCGGCACTCGCGGCGGGCGTACGGGCGCCCGAGGGCGGCGCCGAGACGGCCGTACCGATGCTGGTCGACCGTCTGATGCCGGGGCCGCTGGCCGGCCTCGTCTTCGGGGCGATCACCGTGGGGGCGCTGGTTCCGGCGGCCGTGATGTCGATCGCGGCCGCCACCTGCTTCGTACGCAATGTGTACGTCGAGTACGTCCACCCCACCGCCACACCCAAACGGCAGGTGCGCATCGCCAAGACGGTCTCGCTCACCGCGAAGGTGGGCGCGGTCGCGTTCGTGTTCGGGCTGCGTGACCAGGACGCCATCAACCTTCAACTGCTCGGCGGCGTATGGATTCTGCAGATCTTCCCCGCCGTGGCCGTCGGCCTGTTCACCGGCCGGCTGCACCCCCGGGCGCTGCTGGCCGGGTGGGGCGTCGGCATGGCGGCCGGCACCTTCCTCGTGGTGCGCGAGGGCTTCTCGTCGATCGTGCCCTTCGGGGGCGGCGACCAGCCGCTGGAGATCTACGCCGGGCTCGCGGCCCTGCTGCTCAACCTGACCGTCGCGGTGGCCGGCACCGCGGCCCTCGAACGCTTCGGCGTCCCACGGGGCGCCGACCTCACCGACCTACCGTCCCGCCTGACCGTCAGGCGGCGCCCCGAGACGGGAGCGAGCAATCCGTGAGACGCAGACAGCCCACCCGAGTGCCGCTGGCGCAGGCCGCTCCGGCCGCCGTCACCGAGCCCCGCATCCCGCGGCCCGCCACCACCGGCGAGACGGCGGCATCCCCGCCGGCCGGCGACGAGGTGCTGTCCCCGTCCATGAGCGATCCGGCCGACCTCGAGCGGGAAGCCGCCCTGGCCCGCCTCTTCGAGCTGCACTACGCCTCGATGCTGCGCCTGGCGGTACTGCTCGGCGCGGACGACCCGGAGAACGTGGTGGCCGAGGCGTACTACCAGATCTACCGGAAGTGGCGGCGCCTGCGGGACGCCGAGGCGGCGGAGGCGTATCTGCGCTCAACGGTGTGCAATCTGACCCGGATGCGCATCCGCCACCTCCAGGTCGCCCGCAAGCACGTCCAGCACGTCGAGAACCCGCCGAGCGAGGTCGTCGCCTCCGCCGAGAGCACCGCGCTGCTCCACGACGACCAGCGCGTACTGATCGACGCCCTCCAGCAACTGCCCGCCCGCCAGCGCGAGGCGCTGGTCCTGCGGCACTGGCTCGGGCTGAAGGAGAGCGAGATAGCCGCCGCGATGGGGATCTCCTGCGGATCGGTCAAGACACACACCGCGCGCGGTATCGCCGCCCTGACCCAGGCGATGGAGGCCCGGCGATGAACGACATGTCTCCGAACCCGACGGAACGGGATCGTACGGAGCAGGCGCTGCGCGAGGCGCTGGGGACGCTGGCCGACGGGGTGCGGGCCGCGCCCGACGCCTACCGCACGGCCCGCGGTGACTGGGTGCGCCGCGAGCGCCGTCGCCGCCTGGTCCTGGCCGTCCTGATCGCGGTCGTCTTCACCTTGGCCACGCTGATCGGCCTCTGGGTGCTGAACCGGGCCCCGTCGGACCCGGGCGTCATCTTCTCGAACGTCTCGGACGTCTCGAACATCTCGAATGTGAGCCTCTCCGGCGAGGGACCGGCTCCTGGGTGACCGTGGCCGGGGTGACCGTTCCTGGGATCCGCCCCCGGACGGGGGACCGGCGTGCCGGGTCGCCTCGGCTGATGGAGCATGCTGTTTTGAGGTCGAGGGCGGTCGGGCAGGCGCCGGGTCGCCATTCCTCATCGGAAAGGAACCCCCATGGACGAGCAGGGCGAGCAGGGCGAGCACTTCGACGTCGTCGTACTCGGAGCGGGCCCCGGCGGATACGTCGCCGCCGTCCGAGCCGCCCAGCTGGGCAAGCGCGTGGCCGTGGTCGAGGAGAAGTACTGGGGCGGCGTCTGTCTCAACGTCGGCTGCATCCCCAGCAAGGCCCTGCTGCGCAACGCCGAGCTGGCGCACATCTTCACCCGCGAGGCGAAGACGTTCGGCATCAAGGTGGACGGGCAGGTCTCCTTCGACTACGGCGAGGCGTTCCGGCGCAGCCGCCGGGTGGCGGACGGCCGGGTCAAGGGCGTCCACTACCTGATGAAGAAGAACAAGATCACGGAGATCAGCGGCCGCGGCACGTTCCGCGACCCGCACACCCTCGACGTGGCCCTCTTCGACGGCTCGACGCAGACGATCGGCTTCGACCACTGCATCATCGCCACCGGCGCCACTCCCAAGCTGCTGCCCGGCACCCGCCGCACCTCGCGCGTGGTGACGTTCGAGGAGCAGATCCTCGCCGAGGACCTGCCGCGCTCGATCGTGATCGCGGGCGCCGGCGCGATCGGCGTCGAGTTCGCCTACATCCTGCACAACTACGGCGTGAAGGTCACCGTCGTGGAGTTCCTGGACCGGGTCGCCCCGACCGAGGACGCCGACGTCTCCGCCGAACTGGCCCGGCAGTACCGGAAGTTGGGCATCGACGTGCTCACCTCCACCCGCGTCGAGGCGATCGACGAGTCCGGCGAGCAGGTCCGTGTCACCGTCACCGGCAAGGACGGCAACCAGCAGATCCTGGAGGCCGACAAGGTGCTCCAGGCGATCGGTTTCGGGCCGAACGTCACCGGCTACGGCCTGGAGAACACCGGCGTGCGCGTCACCGAACGCGGCGCCATCGACGTCGACGGGCGTTGCCGCACCTCCGTCCCGCACATCTACGCCATCGGGGACGTCAACGCCAAGCTGATGCTCGCGCACGCCGCCGAGGCGATGGGCATCGTCGCCGCCGAGACCATCGCGGGCGCGGAGACCATGGAGCTGGAGTACGTGATGATCCCGCGCGCCACCTTCTGCCAGCCGCAGATCGCCAGCTTCGGCTACACCGAGGCGCAGGCCCGTGAGAAGGGCTACGACGTGCAGGTGGCCAAGTTCCCCTTCACCGCGAACGGCAAGTCGCACGGCCTGGGCGATACGTCCGGATTCGTGAAGCTGATCAGCGACGGCACGCACGGCGAACTCATCGGCGGCCACCTCATCGGCCCGGAGGTCACCGAACTGCTGCCCGAGCTGACCCTGGCCCAGCAGTGGGACCTGACGGTCCACGAGGTCGCCCGCAACGTCCACGCCCACCCCACGCTCGGCGAGGCGGTCAAGGAGGCGGTCCACGGACTCGCCGGACACATGATCAACATGTGAGCCGGCTAAGGCAGTTGCCCCGGCCCCAGCGAACGTTCCCGTACCCGGTCCAGGTGTGCCGCGAAGACCTCGCGGGCCTGGGGCGTGAGCGTGCGCAGGGCGACCGCCGCGGTGATGATCACGTCGCACAGTTCCGACTGGACGTCGTCCCAGGAGTGGGTGGTGCCCTTGCGGGGGTTCTGGCCGGTGGCACCGATGACGGCCTCGGCGACCTCACCGACCTCCTCCGAGAGCTTCAACATCCGCAGGAGCAGGGCCTCTTGAGGGGGACGGGACGGCTGGGCGCGTACGAGCCACTCGTGAAGGTGGCCCACCGTGTCCCACATCTCGTCGTACGTGGTCGGCGCATCGTCGTACGTGGTCGGGGGCGCCGTCGGGGCCGCCGTGCCGTCGTGATCGCTCATGCGGGCCAGCCTGCCATGGGCCCACGGGCCCACGGTCCCGGGTGGGCGCCCCCGTCGCCGTACGGCATCTCCTAAACGCCGTACGGAATCCCGCCCTCGTCGAACAACTCCCCCTGCTCGCCCTCCCGTTGCCGTCGCAGCCGCTTGTTGCGCATCCCCACCACCGCCAGGGTCGTGGCCGCCGTACCGGCCAGGGCCGCCGGGACCATCCAGCCGCGGTCGGCGGCGTGACCCAGGGCGTGGTCCAGGGACAGGCGGCCGGGGCCCGACACGGCGAGGCCCGCCGCCGTGAGGCCCAGGCTGGCCGCGTACTCGTAGCCGCCGCTCTGGTTGAAGAACCCGTTGGGCACGTGGACGGCGGAGGCGCCCGCCATCGCGCCGGCCGCCGCCGCCCCGGCCGCCGGTGTCGCCAGGCCCAGCGCGAGGAGCGTGCCGCCGCCGGTCTCCGCCAGGCCGGCCGCGACCGCGCTCTCCTTGCCGGGCTCGTACCCGACGGACTCCATGAACTCGCCGGTCCCCGAGATCCCGCCCCCGCCGAACCAGCCGAAGAGCTTCTGCGTCCCATGCGCCGCCAGCACGCCACCCGCGCCGAGGCGGAGCAGCAGCAGTCCCAGATCACGTCGGTCGAAAGAGGCCACGGTCCTCGTCACTCCTCGAAGGTCCCACTCGAACAGTCGCATACGTCTCGTCCGACCCCGTGTGCCCACCGTCGCACCGAACAGTCACCCGAGCCCCGGCCTGCGCGACCGTTCGGGTGGCGGGGGTGCCGGAGCGGTGTGAGTCTGCGGACATGGCGATTCAAGTGACCCGACTCAGCAACCCGGCCGTCCGGGACTTCGTCAGCGCCGTGAACGCGCACGACCGGGACGCCTTCCAGGCCGTACTGGCACCGGGCGCCACCATGTCGGACGACGGCGCCGAACGTGACCTCGACGAGTGGACCGAGCGGGAGATCTTCTCCTCCAACGGCCACATGGAGGTCGACAACGAGTCGGACGGCGGTCTGTCCCTCCTCGTCCGGTACCGGAACGACACCTGGGGCGAGATGCGGACGAGGTGGCACTTCGTCGCCGAGGGCGACAGGATCATCCGCTTCGAGACCGGCCAGGCCTGAGGCTTCGAGCCTTCTCCGCCGAGCCCGAGGGCAACAATTCCCGCGCCCGCCCTTGCCTTTGTGCGCGCTCCAACTCCTAGCGTCCGCAGGCATGGAGAGCACGGAGAGCACAGAGACCATGGCGAGCACGGCGAGCACGGGACTCAGGGCATTGGGTCGCAGCGGTATCGAGGTCAGTGCGCTCGGCTTCGGCTGCTGGGCCATCGGCGGGGAGTGGCAGTCCGTCGACGGGCGGCCGCTGGGCTGGGGCAAGGTCGACGACGATGAGTCCGTACGGGCGATCCGCCGCGCGCTCGACCTCGGGGTGACCTTCTTCGACACGGCGGACGCGTACGGCACCGGACACAGCGAGCGCGTGCTCGGCCGCGCCCTCGGCAAGCGCCGTGCGGACGTCGTCGTCGGCACGAAGTGGGGCAACGTCTTCGACGAGGCGACCCGTACGAGGACCGGCCAGGACGACACGCCCGCGCACGCCCGCCGGGCGCTGACCGCGTCCCTGAAACGCCTCGGCACCGACTACGTCGACCTGTACCAACTGCACATCTCTGACGCCGACTTGGAGACGGCGGCCCAACTCCGCGACACCTGCGAGGAGTTCGTGCGCGAAGGGCTCATCCGCGCGTACGCCTGGAGCACCGACGATCCGGAGCGGGCCGCCGTCTTCGCGCAGGGGCCGCACTGCGCGGCCGTGCAGCACCGCCTCAACGTGCTTCAGGACGCGCCCGAAATGCTCGCGCTCTGCGAGGAGTCGGGACTCGCGAGCATCAACCGCAGCCCGCTCGCGATGGGGTTGCTGACGGGCAGGCATGCCGCCGGCCGGCCCCTCGAAGCCGGCGACATCCGCAATGCCCCGCCCGAGTGGCTGCCCGGCTTCTCGCGGGGTCAGGGCGCCGACCCGGAGTGGCTGCGGCGCGTCGACGCCCTGCGGTCCGTCCTCACCAGCGAGGGCCGTACGCTCGCCCAGGGCGCCCTCGCCTGGCTGTGGGCCCGCAACTCGCGCACCATCCCCATTCCGGGCTTCCGCTCGGTGGCGCAGGCCGAGGAGAACGCCGGGGCACTCGCCCAAGGTCCGCTCACAGCAGGCCAGTTGGCCGAGATCGAGGAAATCCTGGGCCGTCGGCCCGTCTCGTAACCAGGGTCATCGGCGTTGATCATGCGGCAGCCGTTCCGCGGCCCGGGTCATCCCGCGGTCCCACGCGGGATCCCTCCCACCCGCTCCCGGAACGGCTGCCGCCTCCCCGCTCCCCCTTGAATGTGGCCAAGGAAGCTTTGTGCTCCAAATGTGAAGCTCTGGTGGAGGGAAGTCGAGCATAAGCCCGCTACCGGCCGAGATGGACCGGAAGCGGACCATCCGCTTGTGCAAGTTGAGTCCAGCTGTCCGCGCCCCAAAGGGGCGCGGGGAACTGCGCGACCAGCCACAGACGCCGTGCACCCGACCAACTGCTCATCCAGCGGAGCTACCCGCGGAGCTACCCGCGACCGATGAACGGCATCGTCGTCGCAAGTACCGTCGCGAACTGCACGTTCGCCTCCAGTGGCAGCTCCGCCATGTGCCGCACCGTACGGGCCACGTCCGCGACGTCCATCACGGGTTCCGGGACCAACTCGCCGTTCGCCTGGAGGGCTCCCGTCTGCATGCGCTCGGTCATGTCGGTCGCCGCGTTGCCGATGTCGATCTGACCGCAGGCGATCCGGTACGGACGGCCGTCCAGGGACAGTGACTTGGTGAGACCTGTCAGCGCGTGCTTGGTCGCGGTGTAGGCCGCCGAGTGCGGGCGGGGCGTATGCGCCGAGATCGAACCGTTGTTGATGATCCGGCCGCCCTGCGGATCCTGCTCCTTCATCTGCCGGTACGCCGCCTGCGCGCACAGGAACGCGCCGTCGAGGTTGGTGCCGACCACATGGCGCCAGGCGTCGTAGGGCAGTTCCTCGAACGGGACGCCGCCAGGACCGAACGTACCCGCGTTGTTGAAGAGCAGGTCGAGCCGCCCGAAGCGCTCGCGCACGGCGGCGAAGAGTCCGGCCACGTCGTCTGGTTGTGAGACGTCGGCGCGTACGCAGAGAGAAGCGCCCTTCTCCGCCAGGGCGTTCGCCCGCGCGTCCGCCAGGGCCGCCGTCTCCTCCAGCGTCTGTGTGCGGCGGCCCGCGAGCGCCACGGACCAGCCGCTTCCCAGGAGTTCGACGGCCACGGCACGGCCGATGCCGGACCCCGCCCCGGTGATCACCGCGATCTTCGTTTCCTTGTCGTCCATGTCGTCCATGGGCCCGCAGCGTACGTGAGGGCCCGCCATGCGGATCTCATCCTTCCGACACCCCGCTGTTGTGTACGCGACAGGCTGCCGTCGACCCCGGCCACTCCAATGCCACGTACAACAACCGTCAGGGGAGGGCCAGATGACACCCGCAGGCCATCAGACACCGCCGCAGCACACCCCTTCGCGTCACGCCCCCGAGCTTCGTGCCGCCGCCCGTCACCTCGGCCGGCGCCGCTTTCTCACCGTCACCGGCGCCGCCGCCGCGCTCGCCTTCGCCACCAACCTGCCGACCGCGGGCGTGGCAGGCGCCGCCGAGCTCGACGCGGCGAAGATCACCGACGACCCGTTCACTCTCGGCGTCGCCTCCGGCGATCCGCAGCCCGGCTCCGTACTGCTGTGGACACGCCTCGCGCCGGTCCCGTTCGAGGCCGACTCCGGCCTGCCCCAACAGCGCGTCCCCGTGCAGTGGGAGCTGGCCCACGACGCGAAGTTCCGCCGGATCGCCAGACGCGGTACGACCGCCGCGCACCCGGAGTTCCACCACACCGTGCACGTCGAGGTCACCGGCCTCGACGCCGACCGCGTCTTCTACTACCGCTTCCGCACGGGCAGTTGGATCAGCGAGACCGGCCGTACGCGCACCGCGCCCGCGACCGGTGCCGGCGTCGCCGGCCTGACGCTGGCCGCCGTCTCCTGCCAGGCGTACCACGACGGCTACTTCACCGCGTACAAGCACCTCGCCGAGGACGACGTCGACGTCGTTTTCCACCTCGGCGACTACCTCTACGAATACGCCGTCAACTCCGTCGGCGGCGCCCGCAACTACACCGACCGCACGCTGCCCGACGTCTTCAACCGCGAGACGATCACCCTGGAGGACTACCGGCTGCGGTACGCCCTCTATAAGACGGACCCGGACCTGCGGGCCGCGCACGCCGCGCACCCCTTCGTCGTCACCTGGGACGACCACGAGACCGAGAACAACTACGCGGACGACATCCCCGAGAACGACGTGCCGCCGGAGGAGTTCCTGCTGCGCCGCGCCGCCGCGTACCGCGCGTACTGGGAGAACCAGCCGCTGCGCCGTCCGCAGCAGCCCGAAGGTCCCGACATGCAGCTCTACCGGCGGCTGCGCTGGGGGCGGCTCGCGCAGTTCGACATCCTCGACACCCGGCAGTACCGCACCAACCAGGCCAACGGCGACGGCTGGAAGACCCCCACGCCCGAGTCCGAGGCCGAGTCGCAGACCCTGCCCGGGCTCGCCCAGGAGCGCTGGCTGACCGACGGCTGGAAGCAGTCGAGCGCGCTGTGGAACGTCGTCCCGCAGCAGGTCGTCTTCGCCCGCCGCAACCACGCCACCCCCGGCAACACCACCCGCAGCATGGACTCCTGGGACGGCTACCCGGCCTCCCGCGAGCGTCTCCTCAAGGGTGCCGAGGCGGCCGGCGTGGAGAACCTGATGGTGCTCACCGGCGACGTCCATGTGTCGTACGGCTTCGACATCAAGCGCGACTTCGACAACCAGAACTCCCGCACCATGGGTACGGAGGTCGTCGCCACGTCGATCAGCAGCGGGCAGAACGGTGCCGCGCAGCCGCCCAACTGGGCGGGCTATCTGGCCGCGAACCCGCACATGAAGCACTACAACGGGCAGCGCGGTTATGTGACCGTCGCGCTTGGTCAGGGTGCGGCGAACGTGGACTTCAAGACGGTGAACGCGGTGACTACGCCGGGGGCGCCGATCACGACCGCTGCTTCGTTTGTCACCGAGGTGGGGGATCAAGGGCTGAAGCCCGCGTAGGCGCTCCGCTGGGAGGGGGTGGGGGACTGCGGTTGTTCGTTGGCTGCGGGTTGTGTGTGGCTGGTCGCGCAGTTCCCCGCGCCCCTGAGGGGCCTCGGCCCCTGAAGGGGCGCCCCTGAAGGGCGCCCCTTCAGTTGGCCTCTGCTGGATAAGTGACGCCGATGTGCTTTCTTACCGTGTCCAGCGTTCGCATTACCGCGAGGGTGCCGTCCAGTGGGACCAGGGGTGACTCGGTCTCGCCGGCGCGGAGGCAGCGCATGACCTCTATGGCCTCGTGTTTGAGGCTGGCCCTTGTCGCGTCGGCCGCGGTGAACTCCTCCGGGTCGCGGCCGTCGCGGTGCAGTACGAAGCGGTCGGCGTGGAAGAAGCCGTACGGGATGTCGATACGGCCCTGCGATCCGGTGACCGAGGCGGAGGTGGACGTGCCGCCGACGAGAGAGCAGTGCAGCGAAGCGAGAGCGCCGCTCTCCCAGGAGAGCAGCATTCCCGTCTGGAGATCGACGCTCTCCTCGGAGAGCACCGCTCTCGCCATGACCTCCGAGGGCTCCCCGAGCAGCAGCTGCGCGAACGACACCGGATAGACGCCCAGATCGAGCAGCGCGCCGCCGCCCTGCGCAGGGTCGCGCAGCCGGTGAGTGGGCGGGAAGGGGCCGGACAGGCCGAAGTCGGCCTGCACGGTGCGGACTTCACCGATGGCGCCGTCGTCGACGAGTTCCTTGAGGCGCCGGATCAGCGGGTTGCAGTACATCCACATGGCCTCCATCAGGAAGCTGCCGCGCTCCTTCGCGAGGGCGACCAGCTCCTCGGCCTCGCGTGCGTTGAGCGTGAACGCCTTCTCGCACAGCACGTTGCGCCCCGCCTCCAGGCACAGCCCGGCCGCGGCCCGGTGTGCCGAGTGCGGTGTCGCGACGTACACGACATCCACGTCCTCGTCCTGCGCGAGGGCGCCCCACCCGGCGTACGCCCTGGGTATCCCGAACCGGTCCGCGAACCGCTGCGCCGACTCCTCGGTCCGCGACGCCACCGCCACGACCTCCGCGTCCGGCAGATCCACCAGATCCGCCGTGAACGCCGCCGCGATCCCTCCGGTCGCCAGCACACCCCAGCGCACGCGCTCTTCAGCCATCCCGACCCCTCGCTCCTTGGCCTCGAAGGCCTCGACGACCTCGATCACCTGTCCGAGCTGAGAGCATAGGTGTCGGATTCAACAGACAGGGAGGGGCACATGCCCGAGCAGGGCAGCACGAGACGGGACCAGGACGGTCAGGACGGCCTGGATGGGCTGGACGGCCTGGACGGCCAGGGGGGCCGAGAGGGTCACATGCCGAGCGCGGCGGTCGCCTCGATCACAGAGGCGACCGCCGCCGACGCGCCCCCCGTACCGCCATCGGTCGCCCGTCGCTCCGTAGGGCTGCTCGTCACCCTCATTCTCGGCGGCCTCACCGCCGTACCGCCGCTGTCCATGGACATGTACCTCCCGGCGCTCCCGGAGGTCACCGACTCGCTGCACGCGACCGCGGCCACCGTGCAGTTGACGCTCACCGCGTGTCTCGCGGGGATGGCGCTCGGGCAGCTGGTCGTCGGGCCGATGAGCGACAAGTGGGGGCGCAGGCGGCCGCTGATCGCAGGGCTGCTCGTCTACATCGTCGCCACCGCCGTCTGCGCGTTCGCGCCCGGCATCGAACTGCTCATCGCCTTCCGGCTGCTCCAGGGCCTCGCGGGCGCCGCCGGGATCGTCATCGCACGGGCCGTCGTACGCGACCTGTACGACGGCATGGACATGGCGCGGTTCTTCTCCACGCTCATGCTGATCTCCGGAGTCGCCCCGATCATCGCGCCGCTCATCGGCGGGCAGGTGCTGCGGATCACCGACTGGCGGGGCGTCTTCTACATCCTGACGGCCGTCGGCATCGTGCTGACCGCGGTCGTCTGGCGGCTGCTGCCCGAGACGCTCGAGCCCGAGCGCCGGCACAGCGGTGGCACCGCCGAAGCCCTGCGCACGATGCGCGGCCTGCTCGCCGACCGCGTCTTCACCGGCTACATGCTCGCCGGCGGTTTCGCCTTCGCCGCGCTCTTCGCGTACATCTCCGCCTCGCCGTTCGTGATCCAGGAGATCTACGGCGCCTCCCCGCAGACGTACAGCATCCTCTTCGGCGTCAACTCGGTCGGCCTCGTACTCGTCGGCCAGATCAACGGCAAGATCCTCGTCGGCCGGGTCAGCCTCGACAAGGCCGTCTCCGTCGGCCTCGCGATCATCACCGCCGCGTCGGCCGCGCTGCTCCTGATGACCACGGGCGTCTTCGGCGAGGTGGGCCTCGTCCCCATCGCCGTCGGCCTGTTCGTCCTGATGTCCGCGATGAGCCTGAGCCTGCCCAACATGAACGCGCTCGCCCTCATGCGCACCCCGCACGCCGCGGGCTCCGCGTCCGCCCTGCTCGGCACCGCCTCCTTCCTCGTCGGTGCGATCGCCACCCCCCTCGTGGGCATCGCCGGGGAGCACACGGCCGTCCCGATGGCCGTCGTCCAACTGGCCTGCGCACTGGTGGCCGTCGGCTGCTTCATGGGACTGTGCCGTCCCTGGCAGAGACACGCGGACGCGAAGGGAGCAGACAGCTGAGCGCACCGAGACTGCGCCCCGGCACACCGGAACGTGCCGGGCTCGATCCCGATGAACTGGCTCAACTCGTACAGGAGGTCCGCGAACTCACCAGCGGGGACCGGCCCTGGGCCGCGGGCGCCGTGGTGGTCGCCGGGCGCGGCCCCGTGATCGCCGTCGAGGAAGCGGCGGGCTGGGCGGTGCGGTACTCCGCCTACGACGAGGAGACGGACCGCGCCCTCGAACTGCCGCGCAGGGCATGGGTGCCGATGAGTGTGCACACCGCCTTCGACCTGGCGTCCCTCACGAAGCTCTTCACGAGCGTCGCGGCCGTCCAGCAACTGGAACGCGGCACGCTCGGCATCGACGCGCGCGTGGCGGCGTACCTGCCGGACTTCAGGGCGGCCGCCGAGCACGGCATCACCGTACGGCAGCTGCTCACCCACACCTCCGGGCTGCGGCCCGAACTCCCGCTGTACGACTGCCCGAACGACGCGGCGCGGCTCGCGCTGCTGCGGGCGGAGGAGCCGGTGTCGCAGCCGGGCGGCGCGTACTGCTACTCGGACCTGAACATGCTGCTCCTCCAGCACGTCCTGCAGCGGATCACCGGGCGACCGCTCGACGTCCTCGTACGGGACGGCATCACCCGGCCGCTCGGGATGACGGCCACCGGGTTCGGACCGTGCCCGCTCGCGGCCGCCACCGAGGACCAGCGAAGACCCTGGGCCAAGGCGGACCGGGGGATGCTGCGCGGCGTGGTCCACGACGAGAACGCCTGGTCGCTCGGCGGCGTCGCGGGCCATGCCGGACTCTTCTCCACCGCCCGTGACCTGGCCGTCTTCTGTCGCACGCTGCTCGCGGGCGGCTCGTACGGCACGGCCCGCATCCTCGGCCCCGACTTCGTCGAGCTGCTGTTCACCCCGCCCGGCCTGGGCTTCGCTCTCGACCAGCCGTGGTTCATGGGCGAGCTGGCGGGGCGGGGTGCGGCGGGGCATACCGGGTTCACGGGTACGTCGCTGGTGCTGGACCCGGCGACGGACACGTTCCTGGTGCTGCTGACGAACGCGGTGCATCCGCGGCGGCGGCCCGTCCCGGACAACGGGCCGAGGGCCAGGGCGGCGACGCGGTTGGCGGGGGCGGTGCGGGGGATCTGAGGGG
>NZ_JAAKZY010000075.1 GCF_011045015.1 Streptomyces scabichelini
GGTCTGGGGGCGCAGCCCCCAGCGGGGTCCAGGGGCGGAGCCCCTTGGTATGGGACGGGTAAGGGCGGCGGGGGCGAGGGAAACCCCTTACGGGACCACCACGATCTTCCGCCCCACCCCCGACGCGAACTGCTCCAGGGCCTGGGGGTAGCGGTCCAGGGGGATGCGGTCGCTGATGAAGATGTCAGGGTCGAGGACACCCGTCGCGAACAGCTCCGCCGCGCGTTCGAAGCTGTGGAGGACCGCCATGGAACCGGTGATGGTGATCTCCTGGTTGTAGATGCGGTACGGATCGATCGTGACCCGGGTCGCGTAGTCCGCCACTCCGAACTGGAGGAACGTGCCGGCCTTCGCCACCCGGTCGAGGCCATCCTGGATCGCCGCCGCGTTGCCCGTCGCGTCGATGACCAGGTCCCAGCCCTGCGGCCGGTCCAGCTCGTCGGGGTTCGCGGCTGTCGCCGAGACGCCGAGCTGCTCCGCCGTCGACAGGCGCTGCGGATTGAGGTCCACCACGTCCACGCTCGCCGCCCCCGTCCGCTTGGCGAGCTCCAGCATCATCAGGCCCATCGTTCCGGAGCCGTAGATCAGGACGTGCGCGCCCAGCCGGGAGTTCAGGACGTCGTAGCCGCGTACCGCGCACGACAAGGGCTCCACCAGGGCCGCGTCCTGGGTGCGTACGTGCTCGGGGAGCTTGACGCAGTTGGCCACCGGGGCGACGGCGTACTGGGCGGCGCCGCCCGCCGTCGACACTCCGATCGCGGCCCACCGTTCACAGAGGTTGTTGTGGCCCGTACGGCAGTACCGGCACTCGTAGCAGTAGAGGGACGGGTCCACCGCCACTCGGTCGCCCACCGACAGTTCCGTGATCTGAGTGCCCACCCCGACCACCTCGCCCGCGAACTCATGCCCCGGCACGATCGGCAGCTTGGGCGCGAACTCGCCCTGGAGGATGTGCAGATCGGTGCCGCACAGGCCGCAGGCGGCGACCTCGACGACGACCTCGCGGGGCCCTGGCGTCGGGTCCGGGACCTCGGTGACGACGGCGCGGCCCACGGACTCGATGACGGCGGCCTTCATTTCACGGCTCCCAGAGACAGGCCCTGGACCAGTTTGTCCTGGGCGGCGAACCCCGCGGCGAGCACCGGCAGGGAGATGACGAGCGACGCGGCGCACACCTTCGCCAGGAACAGGCCCTGGCTGGTGATGAAGCCGGTCAGGAAGACGGGGGCCGTTTCGGCGACCACGCCTGTCAGCACGCGAGCGAAGAGCAGCTCGTTCCAGCTGAAGATGAAGCAGATCAGGGCCGTCGCGGCTATGCCGGGGAGGGCGATCGGAGCCACCACGCGCGCCAGGATCGTCGGTAGCCTCGCGCCGTCTATCTGCGCCGCCTCGATGATCGCGACCGGTACCTCCGCCAGGAACGACTGCATCATCCACACCGCGATCGGCAGGTTCATCGACGTGTAGAGGATGACCAGGAGCCAGATGTTGTCCAGCATTCCGGTGTTCTTCGCGAAGAGGTAGATCGGCAGGAGGCCCGCCACCACCGGCAGCATCTTCGTGGAGAGGAAGAAGAACAGGACGTCCGTCCACTTCTTCACCGGGCGGATGGAGAGTGCGTACGCCGCCGGGAGGGCCAGCAGGAGCACGAGCAGCGTGGACGCGACCGACGCCACCGTCGAGTTGATGAGCGAGGGCCAGGGGCTCGCGCCGCCTCCCGCGCCGAAGAACTCGCGGTAGCCGTCGAGGGTGAGGGCGGCCGCGAAGGACGGGGGATTGGTGGCGGCGTCCTCCTCGGAGTGGAAGGACGTCAGGGCCATCCAGGCGATGGGCAGGAAGAACAGCAGACCGAGCAGCCAGGCCAGCAGACCGAGTCCGGCTCCTCGGGTGCGGCGGGGACGCAGACGTATCGCGGTGGCACTCATGCGCGGGACACCTCCTCGCGGAACAGGGACGAGACCACGCGCAGCGCGAAGGTCGCGATGATGATCGAGCCGATGACGACGAGGACGCCGGCCGCGGAGGCGAGGCCGTTCTCGTGGGCCTGGTAGAAGCTCTGGTAGACGGTGTAGGGGAGGTTGGCGGTGCCGAGGCCGCCGGACGTGATGGTGAAGACGGCGTCGAAGTTCTGGACGATGTAGATGGAGCCCAGGAGGGCGCCGAGTTCCAGGTAGCGGCGAAGGTGCGGGAGCGTGAGGTAGCGGAAGACCTGCCAGTCGCTCGCGCCGTCCACCCGCGCGGCCTCGATCTGCTGGTGGTCGCGGCTCTGCAGCCCCGCGAGCAGGATCAGCATCATGAAGGGCGTCCACTGCCAGACGAGGGAGGCCTCGACCGCCAGGAGCGGGGTGTTGGAGATCCAGTCAGGTTGCGGGCCGCCCACGTAGTGCAGCAGGCCGTTGAAGAGGCCGTACTCCGGGTTGTAGAGGACGTGCTTCCACAGGAGGGCCGCGGCCACCGGGACCACCAGGAACGGTGCGATCAGGAGCGTGCGGACCAGGCCGCGGCCCCGGAACTTGCGGTCCAGGAGCAGGGCGAGGACCAGACCGAGGATCAGGCTGGCCAGGACCACGGCGACCGTCAGCAGGATCGTGGTCCACACCGACTTGCGCAGGTCCGCGTCGGTCAGGACCTCGGAGTAGTTGCCGAAGCCCGTGAACTCGCGGGCATCGGGGTAGAGGGAGTTCCAGTCGAAGAAGGAGATCACCAGCGTGGCCACGAAGGGGAGCTGGGTCACGGCGATCATGAAGATCAGGGCGGGCAGGAGCGGGGCTCGTGTCGCCCAGGCGCGCAGTCGGCCTCCCGAGGGGGGTTTCTCGGCGCGTACGGGTGTGGCGGCTACCGGGGCTGTCGTCGTGGCGGTCATCGTCCCTCGTACTCCTCGGAGATGTCCTCGGCGAGCTGTTGCGACTTGTTCAGGGCCGAATCGACGGACTGGCGTCCGGCGATGGCCGCGCTGATCTCCTGCGAGACCTTGGTTCCGAGGTCGGTGAACTCGGGGATGCCGACGAACTGGATGCCGGGGGCCGGCCGCGGCTGTACTCCCGGGTCGTTGGGCCGGGCGCCCTCGATGGCGTCCTTCGTCATCTCCTGGAAGGCGGCGGCCTCCTTGGCGTAGGCGGGGTTCGTGTACGTCGACGCGCGCTTGCCCGCCGGGACGTTGGACCAGCCGATCTTGTCGCCGACCAGCTGCTCGTACTCCTTGCTCGACGCCCAGGAGACGAACTTCCAGGCCTTGTCCTTGTTCCTGGACGCGTCCTGGATGCCCCAGGCCCAGGTGTAGAGCCAGCCGGAGGACTCGGTCTTCTCGACGGGGGCCGGTACGTAGCCGATCTTGCCCTTGACCGGGGAGTTGGCGGACTCGAGCGAACCGGCGGCGGAGGTGGCGTCATACCACATGGCGACCTTGCCCTGGGTCATGTTGTTGAGGCACTCGGCGAAGCCGGACTGGGCGGCGCCGGACTCACCGTGCTTGCGCACGAGGTCCACGTAGAACTTCGTCGCCTTTTCGAACTCGGGGGAGTTCAGCTGTGCCTTCCAGTTCTTGTCGAACCAGGTGCCGCCGAAGGTGTTCACGACCGTGGTGAGCGGCGCCATGATCTCGCCCCAGCCCGGCAGGCCGCGCAGACAGATGCCCTTCATGCCCGACTCGGCGCCGTCGGCCTCGGCGGCGAGGTCGGCCACCTGCGTCCAGGTCGGGCGCTCGGGCATCGTCAGGCCCTTCTCTGCGAACACGTCCTTGCGGTACATCAGGAAGGACGACTCGCCGTAGAAGGGCTGTCCGTAGAGCTTGCCGTCCTCGGCGGTGAGGGACTGCCGCATCGGGGTGAGGACGTCCTTCTCGTCGTACGCGCTGTCCTTGGCGACGTACGAGTTCATCTCGTGCAGCCAGCCGTTCTTGGCGTAGATCGGTATCTCGTAGTTGCTGAGGGTGGCGACGTCGTACTGGCCGGCCTGGTTGGCGAAGTCCTGGCTGATCTTGTCGCGGACGTCGTTCTCCGGCAGCACGGTGAAGTTCACCTTGATGCCGGTCTCCTTGGTGAAGTGGGCGGCGGTGAGCTTCTGCAGCTCCACCATCTGCGGGTTGTTGACCATGAGGACGTTGATGGAGTTGCCGCCTGAACCGGCTCCGCCCGCTCCGGTCCAGCAGCCGGAGAGCAGCGGGGCGAGCAGCGTCCCTGCGGCGGCCGCGGCAAGTAGTCCGCGCGGCCTCCGTCGGCTCTGGGTTCGCATGGATCGCTCCTGGATATTTGGTGCAAATGGGATGGCCTTGGGGAACGCGATGCCTACGTAGCGGGTCGGTTGGATTTTCAGACTCGTTCGGTCGGGATTTCAGACTCGGATGACCTGCGGGCCCTGCAGCGAGTAGCGGTGAGCTTCGGACGTGGGCAGGAGGGTGCTGGTGACGATCGCCTCCAGGACGCTGATCTCAGCGAACCGGCAGAAACTGACGGCCCCGAACTTGGTGTGCACGCCCGCGAACACCGTCCTGCGGGCGGCCCGGATCGCCTGCGACTTGACCTCGCTGACCGCCGGGTCGGGGGTGGTGAGGCCGTGCTCACGGGAGATGCCGTTGGCGCCGATGTACGCCAGGTCGATGACGAAGCCGGCGAGCATCTTCGTGGTCCAGTGGTCGACGGTCGCGAGCGTGCCGTGCCTGACCCGGCCGCCGAGCAGCAGGACCGAGATGTTCTCGGACTCGGCGAGGGCGCCCGCGGCGGGCAGGGACGCGGTGACCACGGTCAGCGGCCGGTCCCTGGGCAGTGACTCGGCGATGAGCTGGGGGGTGAAGCCCTCGTCGACGAAGACCGTCTCGGCGTCCCCGAGCAGTTCGGCCGCGGCGGCCGCGATCCGCCGCTTCTCGGGTACGTGGCTGGTGGCGCGGAAGGCGAGGGTCGTCTCGAAGCCGGCGCTCTCCACGGGATAGGCGCCGCCGTGGGTGCGGCGTACCAGACCGTGGTCCTCCAGGGCACGCAGGTCGCGGCGGACGGTCTCCTTCGCGACACCTAGCTCGGCGGCGAGCGCGTTGACGTCGACCGAACCCGTGCGGCGGGCGGCCAGGACGATCTCCCGCTGACGTTCTTCCGCGGTCATGGCCGACACCTGCTTTCTTGCTCACTCGCTGTGCTCCCACACTGCCCGTTCGGGCCCACCGGGGCCATGGGGGAAGTTCTACAGCGAGCCTGCGGCGCTGACCAGGTCTGTTCCGCGCCCGATACTGCCCGTATCTGCCCGTTTACCTCGGCCGGTGTCCGCGCCGGACCTGGGACGAAGCGGAACGCGACGTGAGTTCGGGCAGCGTCCGTGCCCGAAATACCGAACGGGCGGGCCCGTTCGGTGCCCGCCCGTCCATCGTGCGCTCCGCAGTGCGCGTCAGTAAGGCCAGATCGGCGGCTTGGTCACGAAGTGGCCGCCCAGGTGGTCATGGTCCGGGTTCTCCGGGTCCAGCTCGCCCTGCTCGGCGACGATCTTCCCGGCGTACTGCTCCGAGTCGTCCTGCGGCTCGTAACCGAGTGCCCGGGCCGTCGAGAGGTCCCACCACAGGCGGGTGTTCGCGGACGAGCCGTAGACGACGGTGTGCTGGACGTCCTCGGCGGTCAGAGCCGCGTGGAAGAGGCGGGCGCCGTCGCCGGGGCTCATCCAGACCGACAGCATGCGCACGTTGGCCGGCTCCGGGAAGCAGGACCCGATCCGGACGGACACGGTCTCCGTGCCGTACTTGTCCCAGTAGAACTGCGCCAGGTCCTCCCCGAACGACTTCGACAGCCCGTAGAAGGTGTCCGGGCGGCGCGGGGTGTCGATCGGGATCAGCGTGCTCGGATCGTGGGGTGCGTCTCCCTGCGGACGCGGTGTGAAGCCGACCGCGTGGTTGGAGGAGGCGAAGACGATGCGCCGGATGCCCTCTTCGCGCGCGGCCTCGTACAGGTTGTACGTGCCCTCGATGTTGGCCTTGAGAATCTTGTCGAAGGTGGATTCCAGGGAGATGCCCGCCAGGTGGATGATCGCGTCGACGCCCCGCACGGCCTCGCGCAGGGCGTCCTTGTCGCCGAGGTCGGCGGTGATCGCATCCGGTTCGCCGTCGATCGGTCGCATGTCGAGGAGGCGCAGCTCGTATCCGTACGCGGGCAGAAGTCCCCGCATCAGGGTGCCGAGGCCGCCGGCGGCGCCGGTGAGCAGAACGGTGCGGGGAGCGGGCATCCTCGGGTCTCCTTGAATCAACAGCCGTCATCGTGTACGGCATTCACATCCATGGACACGCTATGGATCGTCGGCCTGCCGCGTCAAGTGTCGCGCGGAGGTGGAAATCAGCCCCTTTGTTGCTTGTGTTGTGCGACTTCACCGGCTTGACCGGCCCCAAGGGGGCGCCTTAGCGTGGGTGTGTTCAGAAATATAGACGCCAATCAGAGACGTGCACGGTCGGCGTGTACGTGCATGCCTAGGGAGAGCCCGTGACGTCAGCGCCTCTTGCCGCTCGCCTCGTTATCCCGAGCGGGCCGCTGTTCTTCCCCGTCACCGCGTACGGCCCTGACGGTGCCGTCGACCTCGACGTCTACCGCGCACACGTCCGGCGAGGCGTCGAGGCCGGGGCCGCCGCCGTCTTCGCCTGCTGCGGGACCGGTGAGTTCCACGCGCTCACGCCCGAGGAGTTCCAGGACTGCGTGCGCGCGGCCGTCGAGGAGACGGCGGGGCGCGTGCCGGTGGTCGCGGGCGCCGGATACGGGACCGCACTCGCCGTGCGGTACGCGAAGCTCGCCGAGGAGGCCGGGGCGGACGGGCTGCTGGCCATGCCGCCGTATCTCGTCGTCGCCGGGCAGGAGGGACTGCTGCGGCACTACACGGAGCTGGCCCGCGCCACCTCGCTCGAGGTCATCGTCTACCAGCGCGACAACGCCGTGTTCACGCCCGAGACCGTCGTCTCGCTGGCCCGCACCGAGGGCATCATCGGCTTCAAGGACGGCGTCGGGGACCTCGATCTGATGCAGCGCATCGTGAGCGCGGTGCGTTCCGAAGTCCCGGGCGAGTTCCTGTACTTCAACGGCCTGCCGACCGCCGAACTCACCGGTCTCGCCTACCGCGGCATCGGCATCACGCTGTACTCCTCCGCCGTCTTCTGCTTCGCACCGGAGCTCGCCCTCGCCTTCCACAAGGCGCTCAACTCCGGTGACGACACCACCGCGAACCGGCTGCTGGACGGCTTCTACCGGCCCCTCGTCGAACTGCGCGCGAAGGGCCGCGGCTACGCTGTCTCCCTGGTCAAGGCGGGCGTACGGCTGAAGGGGCTCGATGTGGGCGAGGTGCGGCCGCCGCTGCACGAGCCGAGCGACGACCACATCAAGCAGCTCACCCAGCTGATCGAGCGGGGCGAGGCGCTTCTCCAGGAGGACAAGTGAGCCGGCCGGCAGGGCAGTTCGGGCGGTCAGGAGGGCAGGGCCGGTGAAGGCGTCCGCTTTCGTCTACCCGTGGGACGTCAACGGCGACCCGGAGGCCGCGGCGCGGATCGCCGGACTCGGGGTGCGGCAGGCGACGCTCGCCTCCGCCTACCACTCCACACGCGCGCTGACTCCCCGGCACCCACGGCACCGCATCGTCACCGCCCGCCACGCGGCCGTGCTCTACCCGGTCGGCCGGCGGTGGGAGGGGCGCCGGCTGCGGCCGTACGCCGCCGGGGACTGGGCTCCGGGGGACGCGTACGGGGAGGCCGCCTCGGCCCTGGCGCTGGCCGGGCTCCAGGTGCACACCTGGGTGGTGCTCGCGCACAACTCCCGTATGGGGGACGAGTTTCCGGACACCTCCGTGACCAACGCCTACGGAGACCGCTATCCGTGGGCTCCCTGCATCGCACAGCCCGACACGCGCGAGTACCTCGTCGACCTGGCCGTCGAGGCGGCGGTGCGGCCCGGTGCCGGAGGCACGGAACTGGAGTCCCTCGGCTGGTACGGGTTCGCCCATCTCCACGCCCACGACAAGACGGCGGGCGTGGCGCTCGGGGACGCCGGGCAGTACCTGATGTCGCTGTGCTTCTGCCCCTCCTGCCGCGACGGCTATACGCAACTGGGCCTTGACCCCGACGAGTTGGCGGCCGCGGTCCGGCGTGCCTTGGAGCCCGTGTGGCGGGGCGAGGCGCCCGCCGGGGGCTGGGAAGCGGTGGAAAAACTCCTCGGCGGCGAACTCGCGACGGCCACGCGCGCGTGGCGGGACTCCGTCGCGCGCTCACTCCAGTCGGAGACGGTCACCGCCGTGCGCGCGGCCGCTCCCGAGGGGTTCCGGATCCTGCTGCACGCGGACCCGGCCTCGTACCACTGCGGCGCGAACGCCGGCGTGGACCCCGAGCACATCCTGTCCGTCGCCGACGGCGTGGTCGTGCCGTGCGCGGGAGGACCGGACCTGCTGACTCCCTTCGCCGAAAGGCAAGTCGAGGGAAGCGTGCTGGCGGCCAACTTCCCCGTCGTGCGAGGCATGGGCGGCAGCCCGGGCACGCTGACGCAGGACGTGACGCGGGCGGTCGAACTCGGGGCGAGTGAAGTACGGCTGTATCACGCGGGGTTGGCGTCCGACGAGGACCTGTCACTCGTGGCGGACGCGCTCGCCCGGCTCGGCTGACGCCTGAGCATCGGTACGACCGTCACCAGCCGGGCCGACCCGAGCACCATCAACAGCACTTGGTGGTCGACCAGTTCGACCAGGCCCGCGCCCAGCGCGAGCCCCACCGCGCTCGGGGCGAACATCAGCGTGTTGGCGGTCGCGGCCGTACGGCCCAGGAGGCCGGCCGGGGTTTCGCGCTGGACGGCCGTGAGGGCGGCGATCAGCACACAGGGGAGGCCGAGGCCGACCGCCGCGGCCGAGACGAGGACCACCGCGTCGTACGGGAGCGCGCGAGCCGTCACGGCCAGGGCGGTGAGCGCGATGCCGTACCCCGCGAACCGGTGTGCGCCCAGGCGGCGGAGGAGCGGACCCGAGGCCAGACCGACTGCTACGGAACCGGCGCCCTGGACGGCGTACAGAAGACCTGTGTACGCGGGGGAGTGGCCCAGGCCCTCGACCACCGCGTAGATCGTCGCGCCGTTGAGTCCCGCGAAGAGCATGGTCGTGCCGCCGGCGACGACGAGGGGGCGCAGTGTCTCGTGGTGCCAGAGGTAGCGGGCGCCGTCGGCTGTCTGTGTGCGCCAGCCGGCCGAGGCCGGGAGCGGCTTCGGCTCACGTACCCGCAGGAGGGTGTAGAGACCCGCGGCAAGGACGAAGGTGAGCGCGTCCAGGAGGGCGACGTGTGCGCCGCCGTAGGCCGCGTACAGGCCCGCTCCGGCGAGCGGGGCGACCAGCTTCATGCCTTCGTTCGCTGACATCCGCAGGCCGTTGAAGTCGCCGAGGAGCCGCTCGTCGACCGCCGTGGCCACCAGGGCGGACTCCGCCGCGTCGTGAACGACGCCGGTCGCGCCGTACACGAGCAGTACCGCGAAGAGGATCCAGAGGGTGCCGGGCGAGCCGACGGCGAACAGGGACAGGAGGAGCGCGGCCAGGCCCAGGTTCGTCCACACCAGCAGCGGTCTGCGGCGGGTGCGGTCGGCGAGTGTGCCCAGGAGGGGGCCGACGAGTGTGGGCGCCCAGAGGGCGAAGACACAGAGGGCGGCCAGACCGTCCGAGCCGGTCAGGTCCTTCACCCAGATCCCGGCCACGAGCCACATCGCCGACGAGCCGAACCCGGAGACCACGACTCCGCCCAGGTAGAGGGCGGCGTTGCGGTCCCTCAGGACACGGGTCACTGTCCACGGCGAATGCGATGCCGATGCTGATGCCGATGTCGTCATGGCCCGTCATCTTGGGCCTAAGGGCCTGTGCAAAGGATCGGGCGACTGCCTTAATCACGGACAAGCGGGTCCTCGGCAATCTTCGTCAGCGTAAGCACTCCGACAACTCCTCACCGCTCGATGAAGCGGTACTTCAGGTGCGTCGCGAGGGGCGTGTCGACCACCCTGACCGGCTCGAGTTTCCGCGCGCCCAGTCCCTCGAAGAGCCGCAGTCCCGCTCCGAGGAGCGCGGGCACCACGTGCAGCTGCAGCTCGTCGATGAGCCCGGCCCCGAGGTACTGCTGCACCGTGCTCGCCCCGCCCGCGATGTCGACGTTCCTGTCCCCGGCGGCGGCCTTCGCCTGGTCGAGGGCGCTGTGGATGCCGTCGGTGACGAAGGTGAAGGTGGTGCCGCCCTCCTTGACCAGGGTCGGCCGGGGGCGGTGGGTGAGCACGAAGACCGGGGCCCGGAAGGGCGGGTTGGCGCCCCAGAACTCCTCGCCCGTGTCGTACATCATCCGGCCCATGACCACCGCCCCGGTGGCGTCGAACCACTCGCGCATCAGCTCGGAGTCGCGGTTCTCCTCCCCGCCGGTCATGCCCTGGCGCTCCCGCCAGCTCGCCAGGTTGTGGATCCACTCGAAGAGCGGTTCGGCGCCGTCGCCTCCCGGGTTGTCGAGGGCCACATTGGGGCCGGCGATGTAGCCGTCGAGGGAGATGGCCATATCCGCGGTCACGGTCACGATGGGTGCTCCTCAAGTCCTGGAATGTGCTGCCTTCACTCTCACGTCGATCGGGAACCGGCGCATTCGACATCCCTGGCGAGCGACACCTCACTCGTTCGGCGTGCTCTGCTCGAACATGATCGGGCCGTCAGACGGTGACCACCAGCTTCCCCCGAGGATGGCCCGTCTCCAGATGCCGGATGGCGGCAGCCGCCTCGGCAAGCGGATACGTGCGGTCGATCGCCGGAGTGATCTTGCCCTTCTCGGCGAGTTCCTTGAGGGTCAGGAGGTCTTCGCGGCGGGCGATGGAGATGAGGTTGCGGAGGTTCTGGCTGATGAAGGGGGAGAGCAGGACGGCGCGGAGGTCGCGGCTCATGCCGCCGAAGAAGCCGGTGCCGCCCTCGCCGCCGACGATGACGAGGGTGCCGCGGGGGGTGAGGGCGCGGCGGAGGACGGTAAGGGGGCGAAGGCCCGCATTGTCGACGATGACGTCGTAGCGGTGGGGGCCGTCGGTGATGTCCTCGCGGGTGTAGTCGATGACATGGGCGGCGCCCTGGGAGCGGACGAAGTCCGCGGCCGCGGGACTGCAGACGCCCGTGACCTCGGCGCCGTACATCGTGGCCAGCTGGACGGCGTACGTTCCCACGCCGCCGGAGGCCCCGATGACCAGCACTCGCCGGCCGGGCGTCGGGCGGGACTTTCCGCTCAGGGCCTGGAGAGCGGTCATGCCGGAGACGGGGAGGGCGGCGGCCTGTTCGAAGGTGAGGTTGGAGGGCTTGTGCGCGAGCTTTCCGGCCTTGGCGCGCGCGTACTCGGCGAACGAGCCCTCGCAGTTGCCGAAGACCTCGTCGCCCGGCTTGAAGTCGGTCACCTTCGCACCGACGGCCTCGACCCGTCCGGCGCCGTCCCAGCCCTTCACGGGGTTCTTCGGCTTGCGGACTCCCAGGGCGACGCGGGCCACATAGGGCCGCCCCGTCATGAGGTGCCACACCTCGGGGCCGACGCCGGCGGCGCGTACCTCGACCAGCACTTCGTCGTCGCCGGGTACGGGTCGTTCGATGTCGCGCAGCTCCAGGAGGTCTGCCGATCCGTAGGCATCCTGAACGATCGCCTTCATGGCGTGGCTCCCCTTCGTGGCCGTGGACTCGAGCGTCCCGGATGAACCGAGCATCCTGCCGGCTCGAACGCCTGGCCAGATTCCTGAGCATGATCTTGGGAGCGGGGTCGATGAGTTTCCGTACGGCCGACGGTCTACACCCCGACGACCCCGACGACCCCGACGACCCCGTGACCAGAGGAGCCGACCATGGGCGATACGACTTCGACGACCCTCGACCTGGGGCCGCAGGCCTTGATCGTGGCGCGCCTCGCGGAGGGGGTGCGTGAGGAGCAGCTGGGCGCTCCGACGCCCTGTCCGGAGTACGCCGTACGTAATCTTCTGGGCCACCTGGTCGGTCTGGCCCGGGCCTTCCGGGACGCGGCCCGAAAGGATCTTGGGCCGACGACGAACACGGACCCCGGCTCCTCCCTGCCCGATCTCCAGCCCGACTGGCGTGCCGAACTCCCCAAGCTCCTCACCGAACTCGCCGAGGCCTGGCGCGACCCGTCCGCCTGGACCGGCGAGACCCGGGCAGGCGGTGTCGACCTTCCCGGCGAGGTCGCGGGCCTCGTCGCCACCAACGAACTCGTCATCCACGGCTGGGACCTGGCCCGGGCGACCGGTCAGCACTATGCCCCCGACGAGGCGGCCCTCCAGGCCGCCCGCGACTTCCTCGCCCCCGCGGCCGACGACCCGGACAGTTCCGGCCTCTTCGGCCCCGCGGTGCCCGTACCGGACGAGGCGCCTGTGCTGGACCGGGTGATCGGCCTGAGCGGGCGCGACCCGAGTTGGACGGCAAGGGGCTGAACGAAGGGTTCCGCGGGGCCGGGTGAGCCCGGCCCCGGTATCTGTTGAGCGTCAACGCCAACTTCTTCTGTCAGAAGCGTTGACGAAACATCAGCGCGCTCTTACCTTCAACGCGTCGTACTTCGTACGTCATATATGAGACGCGATACGCGAGATCAGATACGCGAGATCAGATATACGCGATCCGACCACGCGTTCCGACACGTGAAGTGATCGATGAGATCCGAGAGGCGCGCATGACCTCTGTGCCCATCCCGATCCCGTCCCGCACGCAATACGTGCTGGAGGGGATCAAACACCGCATCCTCACCGGGCAGCTGACGCCCGGTCAGGCCCTGGTCGAGACGGAGCTGGCCGCGCAGTTCGGGGTGTCCAAGACCCCGGTGCGCGAGGCGCTCAAGACCCTGGCCGGCACGGGGCTCGTCGTGATGAACCAGTACAAGGGCGTCACGGTGCGCATGGTGGACGCGGACATGGCGCGCGAGGTGTACGACGTGCGGCTGCTCCTGGAGCCCGAGGCGCTGCGCCGCTCCGTGCAGCGGGGGGCCTCCCTCGACACGGCGCGTGACGCGCTCGAACGTGCGGACGCCGCCACCGACACCGCCCAGCGCTCCCTGGCCAACCGGGAGTTCCACCGCGCCCTGTACGTCCCCTGCGGCAACCCGCTGCTCGGCCGGATGCTCGACGAGGTCCGCGACCAGGCCGCCCTGGTCTCCGCGGTCGCCTGGGCCGCCAACCCGTCCTGGGACCGGGAGGCGAACGAGCACCGGGAGATCCTGCGGCTCGCCCTCGACGGCGACTCGGACGGCGCCGCAAGCGCCCTGCACTCGCACATCGCGTCGTTCGTGCAACGGGCCTTTCCCGAGGCCCAGGGAGAGGGTGGCCAGGAATGAGCAGCGCGACGTTCGAGACGCAACGGGCGGCGCTGGCCGATGTGGTGGCGATCCCGGTGACCCCGTTCGCCGAGGACGGCACCGTCGACCAGGGCACCCACCGCGCCCTGCTCGGCCGCCTGCTCGAGGGCGGCGTACGCATCCTCACGCCGAACGGCAACACCGGCGAGTACTACACGCTGAGCCCGGAGGAGCGCCGTCTCGTCACGGAGCTGACCCTCGACGAGGCGGGTGACCGGGCCGCCGTCCTGGTCGGGGTCGGGCACGACGTGCCGACCGCCGTCGCCTCCGCCCGGCACGCCCGCGACCGCGGAGCGCAGATGGTGATGGTCCACCAGCCCGTGCACCCGTATGTCTCGCAGGGCGGCTGGGTCGACTACCACCGGGCGATCGCCGAGGCCGTTCCCGAGCTGGGCGTCGTCCCGTACATCCGCAACGCCCAGCTCGTCGGCGCCCGGCTCGCCGAGCTGGCCGACGTCTGCCCGAACGTCATCGGCGTGAAGTACGCCGTGCCGGACGCGGCACGCTTCGCCGCCTTCGCGCGGGACGCGGGGCTCGAACGCTTCGTCTGGGTCGCCGGCCTCGCCGAGCCGTACGCGCCCTCGTACTTCTCGGCCGGAGCGACCGGCTTCACCTCGGGCCTGGTGAACGTCGCCCCGTCCGTTTCGCTGAACATGATCGAAGCGCTTCGATCGGGGGACTACGCGGGCGCCATGAAGGTCTGGGAGCAGATCCGCCGGTTCGAGGAACTGCGCGCGGCCAACGGATCCGCCAACAACGTGACCGTGGTGAAGGAGGCCCTGGCCTCACTCGGCCTGTGTCGCCGCGAGGTCCGGCCGCCGAGCAGGCTGCTGCCCGAGTCCGAACGTGCCGAAGTCGCCGCCATCGCCGCGGGGTGGTCCATATGACCGACACAAGCGCAGAGGCCGGCCCAGGCCCGGAGGAAACAGACGAAACAGCCGTCGGCGCAAGGGAGTTGCGCAGTCACCAGTGGTACGGGACCGAGGGACTGCGGTCCTTCAGCCACCGGGCCCGCACCCGCCAGCTCGGCTACCTCCCCGAGGAGCACCTGGGCAAGCCGGTCATCGCGATCCTCAACACGTGGAGTGACATCAACCCCTGTCACGTCCACCTGCGGGACCGCGCCCAGGCGGTCAAGCGCGGAGTGTGGCAGGCCGGCGGCTTCCCGCTGGAGTTCCCGGTCTCCACGCTCTCCGAGACCTTCCAGAAGCCGACCCCGATGCTCTACCGCAACATGCTCGCGATGGAGACCGAGGAGTTGCTGCGGTCGTATCCGGTGGACGGTGCCGTGCTGATGGGCGGCTGCGACAAGTCCACGCCCGCGCTGCTCATGGGGGCCGCGTCCGTCGACCTGCCGGCCGTCTTCGTGCCGGCGGGGCCCATGCTGCCGGGTCACTGGCGCAACGAAATCCTGGGCTCCGGCACCGACATGTGGAAGTACTGGGACGACAAGCGCGCCGGCCTCATCGGCGACTGCGAGATGACCGAGCTGGAGAGCGGCCTCGCCCGCTCGCCCGGCCACTGCATGACCATGGGTACGGCGTCGACGCTGACCGCGGCCGCCGAGGCCCTCGGCGTCACCGTGCCGGGTGCCTCCAGCATCCCCGCCGTCGACTCCGGACACGACCGGATGGCCGCGGCCTCCGGCCTCCGAATCGTCGAACTCGTCCGCAAGAACCGGAAGTTGTCCGACCTCCTCACCCAGGACGCCTTCGACGACGCCGTGACGACCGTCCTGGGTCTTGGCGGCTCCACGAACGCCGTCATCCATCTGATCGCCATGGCCGGCCGGGCGGGCGTCACACTCACGCTCGACGACTTCGACCGCATCGCGCGGACGGTTCCGGTGCTCGCCAACGTCAGGCCCGGCGGACAGCGGTACCTGATGGAGGACTTCCACTTCGCGGGCGGCCTGCCCGGCTTCCTGTCGCGGATCACCGATCTGCTGCACCTGGACCGGCCGACCGTCTCGTACGACACGATGCGCGAGCAGCTCGACGGGGCGCTCGTGCACAACGACGAGGTGATCCGCCCCCGCGGAAACCCGGTCGCGAACGAGGGCGGGGTCGCGGTCCTGCGCGGCAACCTCTGCCCCGACGGTGCCGTCATCAAGCACATCGCCGCCGAGCCGCACCTGCTCAAGCACACCGGTTCCGCGGTCGTCTTCGACGACTACAAGACGATGCAGCGGACCATCAACGACCCGTCGCTCGGCATCACCGCCGACAGCGTCCTGGTACTGCGGAACTCCGGGCCCAAGGGCGGCCCCGGCATGCCCGAGTACGGCATGCTGCCCATCCCCGACCACCTGCTGAAGCAGGGCGTACGGGACATGCTCCGGATCTCCGACGCCCGGATGAGCGGCACGAGTTACGGCGCGTGCGTGCTGCACGTGGCGCCCGAGTCGTACATCGGCGGACCTCTCGCCCTCGTACGGACCGGGGACACCATCACCCTCGACGTCGAGGCACGAACCCTCCAGCTCAACGTGGACGACGCGGAGCTGGAGCGGCGCAGGGCGGCATGGACGCCGCCGCCCGAGCGCTACGAGCGCGGCTACGGAGCGCTCTACAACGAACAGATCACGCAGGCCGACACCGGCTGCGACTTCGCCTTCCTGGCCAGGCCGGGCAAGGTGCCGGACCCGTACGCGGGCTGAGGAACGAACAGCGAACGGACGGCCGACCCGCTCGGCCGATATCCCGAACAACGAACGCGAAGCGCTTCACCAGCACCAGTACCGCCAGTACCGCCAGTACGCCAAGTACCGCGAGTACCACCAGCACCACCCGCACCCCCGAGAACGGAGAACAGTCATGGCCCAAGCCGCAGCCGTGGCGAAAAAGCCCGCGCCACCCCGGCGGCGCCGTGGCTCAGCCACGCCACGCAGACTCCCGTATCTGCTGATCGCCCCGGCGGGACTGCTGATGCTGGGCTTCATCGCCTACCCGGTGCTGAGCGTCTTCTACTACAGCCTGCAGGACTACAACCCCACCAAGCCGTGGCGGAACGGCTACGCGGGCTTCGAGAACTTCGTGCACGCCTTCACCGAGGACCCGATCTTCTGGGACACGCTGATCTTCAGCGCCAAGTGGGTCGTCGTCGAGGTCGGCCTCCAGCTGATGTTCGGCCTGGCGCTCGCGCTGATCGTCAACCAGACCTTCGTGGGGCGGTCGGTGGGACGCGCCCTGGTCTTCTCGCCATGGGCCGTCTCCGGCGTCCTCACCTCCGCGATCTGGGTGCTGCTCTACAACTCCCAGACAGGCATCAGCCGTTACCTCGCCGACATGGGGATCGGGGAGTACGGCACCTCATGGCTGTCCGACACCTCAACCGTCTTCCCCGCGGCGATAGTCGCCGATCTCTGGCGTGGCGTCCCCTTCTTCGCGATCCTCATCCTCGCCGACCTCCAGTCCGTCTCGAAGGACCTGTACGAGGCCGCCGAGGTCGACGGCGCCAGCCGTTTCAAGCAGTTCCTGCACATCACCCTGCCGCACCTCAAGGACGCCATCATCCTGTCCACGCTGCTGCGCGCGGTGTGGGAGTTCAACAACGTCGACCTGCTCTACACCCTCACCGGCGGCGGACCCGCGGGAGAGACGACGACACTCCCGCTCTACATCGCCAACACCAGCGTCGACGCACACAACTTCGGCTACGCGTCGGCCCTGACCACCGTCGCGTTCGTGATTCTGCTCTTCTGCTCGATCGTCTATCTGCGGCTGAGCAAGTTCGGAGGTGACGACAAGTGAGCACCAACACGGCCACCGCGCCGGCGCCCGCTCCCGAGGACGAGGCTCCCGCACCACAGCGCCCCGGCAAGCGCCGCCGCGCCTGGGACGAGGTCCCGCGCTGGCAGATCTACTTCCCCCTCGGCGCCTATCTGGTCTTCACGCTCATCCCCTTCTACTGGATCCTCCTCTTCGCCCTGCGCGAGCCCGGCTCGACCTCCCTCGTGCCCTGGCCCATGACCTTCGAGCACTTCGAGAAGGTATGGACCGAGCGCAGCTTCGGGACCTACTTCGAGAACAGCGTCTACGTCGGCCTCGCCACCCTCGTGATGACCACGCTCGTCGCGCTCGCCGGCGGCTACGCCCTCGCCCGCTTCAACTTCAAGATCAAACGCGCCTTCATGCTGGCGCTGCTCTGCTCCCAGTTCGTGCCCGGCGCGCTGCTCCTGGTCCCGCTGTTCCAGATCTTCGCCGAGCTCCAGATGATCAACTCGCTCGGCAGCGTCATCATCGCCGAGACGGTCTTCCAGCTGCCGCTGTCGATGATCCTGATCAGCGGCTTCATCCGGAACGTCCCGTACTCCCTGGAAGAGGCCGCCTGGGTCGACGGCTGCAACCGCCTCACCGCCTTCCGGGTCATCGTCCTGCCCATGCTGCGGCCGGGCCTGATCGCCGTCGGCTCCTTCGCCTTCGTGCACTCCTGGAACCACTTCCTGTTCGCCCTGATGTTCCTCAGCAACCAGGACAAGCAGACGATCCCCGTCGGCCTCAACAGCCTGATGAGCGCCGACAGCGTCGACCTGGGCGCGCTCGCCGCGGGCGGCATCATCGCGGCCGTGCCCGTCGTGATCGTCTTCGCCTTCATCCAGAAGTGGCTGATCACGGGCTTCAGCGCCGGGGCGGTGAAGGGATGAGACAGCGGAGAAGTTTCCAACTCGCCGCCGTAGCAGGGGTGTTGGGACTGGGGTTGACCCTCAGCACTCCGGCCGGGGCCGAGGCGCGCGACATCAGCCGGGACACCCTGGCTCCGGACGACGGCTGGGCCGCCGCCGACGGTGGTACCACGGGGGGTTCCGCCGCCGACGACGCCCACGTCTTCACCGTACGGAACCGGAGTGAGCTGGTCCGCGCGCTCGACGGGGGCAGCGCGACCCCGAAGATCATCAAGATCGCGGGGACGATCGACGCCAACACCGACGACGCGGGGAAGCGGCTGGACTGCGACGACTACGCGACCGACGGGTACGACCTGAAGAAGTACCTGGCCGCCTACGACCCGCGGACCTGGGGCTCAGCCAAGCCGAGCGGCCCGCAGGAGGAGGCCCGGCAGGCGTCGGCCGCGCGTCAGGCCGAGCGGGTCGTGCTGGTTGTCGGGTCCAACACCACCATCGTCGGCCTCGGCGACAAGGCGGTGCTCAAGGGCGCCGGCCTGCAGATCCAGAACGCGGACAACGTCATCGTCCGCAACCTCGAACTCCGCGACGCCTACGACTGCTTCCCCGTCTGGCAGCCCAACACCGGCGGCCTCGGCGACTGGAAGACCGCGTACGACACCATCTGGCTGCGCGGCGCCACGCACGTGTGGATCGATCACGTCACGGCCTCCGACAAGGGCCACCCCGACGAGGACGAGCCCACCTACTTCGGCCGCAACTACCTGCGCCACGACGGCCTGCTGGACATCACCAACGCCTCCGACCTGGTGACCGTCTCCTGGAGCCGGTTCGCCGACCACGACAAGGCCATGCTCATCGGCAACGGCGACACGGCCACCGGCGACCGCGGCAAGCTCCGCGTCACCCTGCACCACAACGAGTTCGAGTCGGTCGTGCAGCGCGCCCCGCGCGTCCGGTTCGGACAGGTGCACCTCTACAACAACCGGTACGTCGTCCCCGAGGACGCCCACGACTACCGCTACTCCCTGGGCGTCTCCACCGAGTCGGCGATCCACGCCGAGAACAACGCCTTCACCACACCCGGCCACATCGAGGCCGCCGACCTCGTGAAGAGCTGGAACGGCACCGCCCTGCACGCCACCGGAAGCCTCTTCAACGGCTACCCGGTCGACCTGCTCGCCATCAACAACGCCTACAACTCCGGCAGCGAACGCGACCTGACCGCCGACGTCGGCTGGACGCCCGCCCTGCACGGAAAGATCGACACCGCCCAGCGAGCCGACCGTGACGTGGCGCGCGGGGCGGGAGCGGGGAGGATCCCATGACCACACCTGTGCCGATCGTCCTCGCGGGCGCCCGCGGCCACGGCAACTGGCACCTCCAGAACATCCGCCGCCTCCAGGACAAGGGCCTCGTACGCCTGGCCGGGATCTGTGAGCTGACGCCGCTCACCGAGGAGGAGCTGGACGGCTTCGCCGGCGACGGCCGACTGCCCGAGCAGTCCGCCGACTTCGGCGCCCTGCTCGACTCCACCGGTGCCGCGATCGCCGTGATCTGCACGCCCATTCACACCCACACCGACCTGGCGCTGACCGCCGCCGACAAGGGCGTACACCTGCTGCTGGAGAAGCCGCCCGCACCGTCGTACGACGAGTTCCGGCGCATGGCGGACGGGGTCGCGGCCGCCGGAGTCGTGTGCCAGATCGGGTTCCAGTCGCTGGGCTCGGGCGCCGTGCCCGCGATCAGGGAACTGGTCGCGCAGGGCGCGATCGGCGAGGTGACCGGGATCGGGGCGGCCGGCGCCTGGGCGCGCGCAGAGAAGTACTACCGCCGCGCGGCCTGGGCGGGACGGCGCACGCTGGACGGCGTCGACGTCGTCGACGGCGCGCTGACCAACCCCCTCGCACACGCCGTCGCCACCGCGCTCGCCCTCGACGGCTCCACCCGCGCCGAGGACATCACCGCCATCGAGACCGAGCTGCTGCGCGCCAACGACATCGAGTCCGACGACACCTCGTGCGTCCGCGTCACCACCGCGGCCGGCGGCCGGGTCACCGTCGCCGCGACCCTGTGCGCCGAGCGGCCCGACGAGCCGTACGTCCTCGTGCACGGCACCAGCGGCCGGATCACCTTCTGGTACAAGCAGGACCGCGTCCTGATCCAGCGGTCGGGGCGCGGCCCCGAGGAGATCGAGTACAGCAGGACCGACCTGCTGGAGAACCTGGTCGAGCACTTCGAAGGCCGCACCGACCTGCTGGTCACCCCCGACTCGACGGGCGCGTTCATGCGCGTGGTTGAAGCGATTCGACAGGCGCCGGATCCGGTCGCCCTCACCGAGGACGACTGGTACCGCGTGCCCGACGAGAACCGCCGGGTCGTCCGCGGCATCGACGCTCTCGTCACGGCAGCCGCCGAGACCCTCTCCCTCTACTCCGAGCTGGGCGCCTCATGGGCGCTCCCGAACGAGGTGAGCACAAGATGAACGACTCCCTGGTCCTGCGTATCGCGGGCCGCCCGGTCGGCCGTTACATCACCCGGCCCGAACTGCCGGCCCGGCTCTCGCCGCGCCCGTATCTGCACCCGGTCACCACGCTGGCCGGCACCTCGGTCACCGAGCTGAGCCCGGACGACCACGCACACCACCTCGGCGTCGGTGTCGCCGTTCCCGACGTCGAGGGGAACAACTTCTGGGGCGGGCGCACCTTCGTCCGCGACCAGGGCCCCACCGAGCTCGACAACCACGGCGCCCAGCGGCACGCGAGCTTCCAGCTCCGGGACCCGGATGGGTTCGTGGAGGAGCTGCGCTGGGTGGCCGCGGGCGGCGAGCTGCTGCGCGAACGGCGTACGGTCGCGGCCACCGAACTCACCGACGCCGCCTGGGCGCTGGACTTCACCTTCTCCCTCACCAACACGACGGACGGACTCCTGTCGATCGGCAGCCCGGCCACCAACGGACGCCCCGGCGCGGCATACGGCGGCTTCTTCTGGCGCGCCCGCAAGGAAGCCGAGGCGCCCGCCGTGTTCACCCACGACACCGAGGGCGAGGACGCGGTGCACGGCGAGCGCGCCGACTGGCTCGCACTCGTGGGCGGCAACTGGACCCTGGTGTTCGCCGGCGCCACCGAGCAGACCCGCCGCGACCCCTGGTTCGTGCGCACCGCCGAGTACCCGGGCGTCGGCTCGTCCCTCGCCCACGACGAGCGCCTCGACATCGCGGCCGGGGACACCGTCGTACGCCGGGTCGTCACCGTCGTCGCCGACGGCCGCCTCGACCGGGGCGAAGCGGCGGCGCTCGTCCGCAAGGCGGTGAGCCCATGAGCACGGCGCCGGGCGGAAACCCCGCCTTCAGCTCCGACCTCGGCGACGGGACGTACCGCAACCCCGTCCTGAACGCCGACTGGTCCGACCCCGACCTCATCCGCGTCGGCGACGACTTCTACCTGACCGCCTCCAGCTTCGGCCGCGCCCCGGGCCTGCCGCTGCTGCACTCCCGCGACCTCGTCAACTGGACGCTCGTCGGGCACGCACTCCAACTCATCGAGCCCGCAAGGGAGTTCAGGACACCCCGGCACGACTGCGGAGTGTGGGCGCCGTCCTTACGCCACCACGACGACCGGTTCTGGATCTTCTGGGGCGACCCCGACCACGGCATCTTCCAGGTCAACGCCCCCGAGATACGCGGCCCCTGGACACGCCCGCACCTGGTCAAGGAGGGCAAGGGCCTCATCGACCCGTGCCCCCTGTGGGACGACGAGACCGGCGAGGCGTACCTCGTGCACGCCTGGGCCAAGTCCCGCTCCGGCATCAAGAACCGGCTCACCGGCCACCGCATGCGGCCCGACGCCACGGGCCTGCTCGACGAGGGCAAGGTGATCGTCGACGGGGACCGCATCCCCGGCTGGTTCACGCTCGAAGGGCCCAAGCTGTACCGGCACGACGGCTGGTTCTGGATCTTCGCCCCGGCCGGGAGCGTGGAGACCGGCTGGCAGGGCGTCTTCCGCTCACGCGGCTTCTTCGGGCCGTACGAGGAACGGATCGTGCTGGAACAGGGCGACACCGACGTCAACGGCCCGCACCAAGGCGGCTGGGTACGCACCCCGTCCGGCGAGGACTGGTTCGCGCACTTCCAGGAGAAGGGCCCGTACGGGAGGGTCGTGCACCTCCAGCCGATGCGCTGGGGTACCGACGGCTGGCCCGTACTGGGCGACGAGGGCGCCCCCGTCGACGTACACAAAAAGCCCGACCTGCCGCCTCAGCCCTTGTCCGCGCCGGCCACCGACGACGACTTCCCAGGCGGGCGGTTCGGGCGCCAGTGGCAGTGGACCGCCAATCCGCAGGAGGGCTGGGCGACCCGGCACGCGGGCGACGGACTGCGGCTGGCCTGCGTACGGACGGCCGACGCGCACGATCTGCGCAAGCTGCCGAACGTACTCACGCAGCGGCTGCCCGGAACACCCGCCACCGTGGAGGTCGAACTCGCCCTGTCCGGCGAGGCGCCCGGCGCCCGGGCCGGACTCGCCGTCCTCGGCGACGCGTTCAGCTGGATCGGGCTCCAGCGGGGCGCCGACGGGACGGTGCATCTCGTGCACCGGTTCGCCGAGTCCGTCGCCGAGCGGGAACGGGACGCCGGGCATCCGCGGCTCGCCCCCGAGGGGCGGGCGCGGCTGTGGATCGAGCTCGGCGATGGGGCGCGCTGCCGTTTCTCGTACGACGTGGGGGACGGCCGGCAGCCCTCGGGACCGGTCTTCGCCGCGACCCCCTGGCGCTGGGTCGGCGCCCTGCTCGGCCTGTTCGCACTGGCGCCGACCGGCGGGGGACATGCCGGCGCGGCCACGTTCACGCAGTTCCGCATCACCGCACCGCACGACTGAAGTCACCTCACCGGTACGCCCGTTGGGAGCCGCAATGTCACACCCCCGAGGCAAGCGCTTGCTGAGGCCGAAGGCAGGGCCCGGCCTGGGCAGAGCCATGGCCACCGTCGCAGCCCTCGTGGCCTCTCTGGCGCTGGGCTTGATCACCCCTGCGAAGGCCGTGCCCGTCCAGGACGTCAAGGACGTGCAGGGCGTCACGGACGTGCAGGACGTGCAGGGCGTCCAGGGCGTCAAGGAAAGCGCGACGGCGGCCGCCCGTTGGACCGACCGTCCGCACGGATTCGCCTCCCTCGACGGCGGTACCACCGGTGGCGCGGGCGGCAAGGTCGTCACCGTCACCGACGAGGCCTCGCTCGCGAAGTACGCGGCGGCCGAGGAGCCGTACGTCATCCGGGTGAAGGGCTCCATCGAGATGGCCACCTTCGGCACGGAGATCGCCGTCGGCTCCGACAAGACCATCATCGGCGTGCGCGACACCGCCGAGATCGTCCACGGCGGGCTGAACCTCGACCCGGGCACCCACAACGTCATCATCCGCAACCTCGCCATCCGCGACACGGCGATCGAGGGCAACTGGGACTGCAAGGACACCGACTTCGACGGCATCCGGCTGGAGTCCGTCCACCACGTGTGGATCGACCACATCCGCTTCTCGCGGATCTGCGACGGCCAGCTCGACATCCGCAAGGACAGCGAGTACGTCACCGTCTCCTACAACCAGTTCACGAACAACAACAAGACGTTCGGCATCGGCTGGACACCGAACCTCAGGACGCAGATCACCATCGACCACAACTGGTTCCGGGGCACCAAACAGCGCAACCCGTCCGCCGACAACTGCGCCTACGCGCACCTCTACAACAACTATCTGTCGGAGCAGTTGGCGGACGGCGACCCGACGTGGACGTACGGCAACTGGTCGCGCGGCCGGACCAAGATGGTCATCGAGAACAGCTACTACGACGGCGTCCAGCACCCCTACCAGGCCGATGCCACCGCCGAGTTGGTGCAGCGCGGATCGATCCTGAAGAACACCAGCGGGCGGCATGACGCGTGGGGCGTGGCCTTCGACCCGCGGGACTTCTACAAGTACGAGCTCCACCCGGCCGCCGCCGTACCCGCGCTCGTGAAGAAGTTCTCCGGACCACAAGCGCGGATCGGCACCTGAACCCGATGCCCACGGACACGGAACCCGTGTGCCCACAGACCCCCACAACTTCACAGCTCGACGGATCCAGAAGAAGAGAGCCGACCATGAAGATCAGCATTCGCAGGAGCAGCAGGGGCGGACGGCGTATTGCCACGGCCGCCGCCGTGAGCGTCGTGCTCGCGCTGACCGCCACCGCCTGTGGCGACGACGGCAGCGGGGCGGGCGGTGATGAGGGCGCGGAGGGCAGCGGCAAGGGCAAGATCGTCTTCTGGGACAACAACGGCGGTGTCCGCACCGACATCTGGAAGGAGATCATCGCCGACTTCGAGAAGGCCAACCCGGACATCGACGTCGAGTACGTCGGGATCGCCGCCACCGAGTACCAGTCCAAGGTCGACAACTCCATCCAGGCCGGCGGTCTGCCGGACGTCGGCGGCGTGGGCGCGGCGATGCTCGCCGGGTTCGCGGCCCAGAACGCTCTGGATCCGCTGGACGACCGCCTCGGAAAGTCCTCCCTCAACGGCAAGCTCAACGAGGACATGGTCAAGTCGCTGAAGGCGGCCGGTGGCGGCGACGACAAGCTGTACTCGATCCCGACCTCCGCCAACAACGGTGTCCTCTACTACCGCACCGACCTGTTCGAGAAGGCGGGCCTGGACGAGCCGACCACCTGGGACAAGTTCTACGAGGCCGCCGACAAGCTCACCAACAAGGACAAGAACGAGTTCGGCTACACCATCCGCGGTGGCGCCGGCTCGATCGCCCAGGCACTCGACGCGATGTACGGGCAGTCCGGCATCACGTCCTTCTGGGACTCCAGCGGTGACAAGACGACGGTCAACGACCCGAAGAACGTGGAGGCCCTGGAGAAGTACGTCGGCCTCTACAAGAAGGTCACTCCGGCCGCCGACCTCAACAACGACTTCACCAAGATGGTCTCCCAGTTCGACTCCGGCACCATCGGCATGCTGAACCACAACCTGGGCTCCTACCAGGACCACGTGAAGGCGTTCGGCACCGACAAGTTCCGGGGCATCCCGCAACCCATCGGTGCCGGCGGCAAGCGGGTCCAGGTCTCCAACCCGGTCGACGGCCTCGGCGTGTTCAAGAGCTCGAAGAACAAGGACGCCGCCTGGAAGTTCATCGAGTTCGCCACCACCCAGGCCTCGAACTCCAAGTTCAACGAGTCCGCGGGCCAGGTCCCGGCGAACACCGACGCCGCCAAGGACGCCTGGGTCTCCAAGGCCGAGCCGACCAAGCTCGCCGCCGACGCCCTCTCCGACGGCTCCACCACCATCGTCCAGCTGCCGTACTACCTGCCGGACTGGAACAACCTGAGCAAGGCGGACAACGAGCCCGCGTTCCAGAAGGTGATGAACGGGTCGATGAGCGCGAAGGACTTCCTGGACACGTTTGCCGACCAGCTGAACGAGGCTCAGGCGGAGTGGAACGAGCAGAAGCAGTAACGCTCCGCTTGTTCGGCAGTTGATCGGCTGCAAGTCCGTTGTGGCTGAGCGCGCCCGCGCGGCGGAGCCGCAAATCAGCAGAGCCCCGCGCCCCTGAAGAGGCCTGCGGCCTCCTTAGGGGCGCGGGGGGCACCCCCCTCTTTGAAAGGCGCCGCTGAACGTATCTATCCCGCACGCCTGTTGAGAAAGGCACACTGTCGTGTCGCTCACCCGTAGACAGGTCAGTACGGCGGCTCTTGCCGCCGTTCCGCTCGCCGTTGCTGCGAGCGGGCCCGCCGTTGCCGCCACGTCATCCCGTGGTGCCGGGCGGACCCTCTATATCGCCGGTGACTCCACCGCTGCCCAGAAGTACGCCGACGCCGCGCCCGAGACCGGGTGGGGCATGGCCCTCCCGTTCTTCCTGCGCCGCGACTTGCAGGTCGCCAACCACGCGGTGAACGGCCGGAGTTCGAAGAGTTTCATCGACGAGGGGCGCCTCGACGTCATCCTCGGGGCGATCCGGCCCGGCGACCTCCTCCTCGTGCAGTTCGGGCACAACGACTCGAAGACCGCCGATCCCGCGCGCTACACCGAGCCCTGGACGACGTACCAGGACTATCTGCGTCAGTACCTCGACGGGGCGCGGGCCCGTGGTGCGCGGCCCGTCCTTGCCACCTCCGTGGAGCGCAGGCGGTTCGACGTCGACGGCAACGCCGTGCCCACGCACGGCGACTATCCGGCCTCGATGCGCGCGCTCGCCGGGGAGGAGGGGGTTGCCCTGCTCGACGTCCAGGAGCTGTCGATCGCGCTCTGGCAGAAGCTGGGTGTCGAGGAGACCAAGCGGTACTTCAACTGGACCGCGACCGAGCAGGACAACACTCACTTCAACCCTCCGGGTGGGATTGCCGTGGCCCGGCTGGTTGCGGGTGAGTTGCTGCAGCGGCGGGTGTTGGCGCCACGGGATGTGCGCCGCTTGGACGACGAGATTCCGGAGTCTTGGATCACTTGGTAAGGCCGGTTTGAGGCTGCGGGCCGTATGTGGCTGGTCGCGCAGTTCCCCGCGCCCCTAAGGGGCGCTACACCCCACTCTCCGCTTGAAAGGCCCGTAACCCATGCGTACCCGCATCTGGCATGCCCATGTCATGACATCTGTAATCGGCTGCACCGCCCTTGTTCTCGCCGTCACCGGCACCACCGCCCAGGCGCAGCCCCAGTCCCGCGACCTCGGTCGCGAGACCCTCTCCGCGAACGACGGCTGGGCGTCCGAGGGCGCCGGCACCACCGGTGGATCGGCCGCCGACGCCGCGCACGTCTACACCGTCACCACCTGGGCGGAGTTCAAGGCCGCCCTGAAGGACGGTGGCGACGCGCCCAAGATCATCAAGGTCAAGGGCATGATCGACGCCGTGTCCGAGGGCTGCGAGGCCTTCGTCGCCGGCGGGTACGACCTCCAGCAGTACCTGAAGGACTACGACCCGGCCGTCTGGGGCAACGACGAGGTGGCCAGCGGTCCGCAGGAGGACGCGCGGGTCGCGTCCGCCGCCAACCAGGACGGGGTCATCAAGGCCGCTGTCCCCAGCAACACCACCATCGTCGGCGTCGGCAAGAACTCCGGCATCCTCGGCGGCAGCCTCCAGATCAAGGGCGTCTCGAACGTCATCCTGCGCAACCTGACCATCGAGGCCCCGCTCGACTGCTTCCCGAAGTGGGACCCGACCGACGACAACAAGACCGGCAACTGGAACTCCGAGTACGACGCCGTGGTCGTCTACGGCACCGATCATGTGTGGATCGACCACAACACGTTCACCGACGGGCGCTACCCCGACAGCGAGCGGCCGGTCTACTTCGGCAAGGTCTTCCAGCAGCACGACGGGCTGACGGACATCGTGCGCGGCTCCAACTACGTGACCGTGTCCTGGAACCGCTTCCAGGACCACGACAAGAACATGCTGATCGGGAACAGCGACAGCACCGCCAGTCTCGACTCCGGCAAGCTCAAGGTCACCATGCACCACAACCGCTTCGACGGGATCCTCCAGCGCTCCCCTCGTGTGCGGTTCGGACAGGTCGACGTCTACAACAACCACTACGTGGTGAACGAGGACCAGAAGGACGACTACTACGTCTTCGGCGTCGGCATCTCCTCGCAGCTGTACGCCAGCCACAACTCCTTCTCGCTGCCGCCCGGTGCCGGCGTCGGCAAGGTGCTGAAGAAGTGGAACGAGTCCCCGCTGACCGCCGAGCGCAACTACGTCAACGGGAAGCTGACGGACCTGATCGCCGTGCACAACGCGGAGATCCCCGAGGAGACGTTGCAGCGGGGCGCCGGCTGGACGCCGACGCTGCGCAAGAAGGTCGACTCGCCTCAGGCCGTGCCGGGGATCGTCGGCCACGGCGCGGGTGCCGGAAAGGTCCGCTGACGATGAGCATGCCGACATCACTCAGCAGGCGGTCGTTCGGCGTCGCAAGCGTCGGGGCCGTGCTCGCGCTGGGGCTCGACGGGACCGCCCAGGCGCGCGGGCGGTCCCCGTTCGGGCGCTTCGGGTCGCCGTCAGCACGGCTGACCGAGCGGACCCTGTACGTCCACCCGGGCGGAGCCGGGGACTTCACCACCGTCCAAGCCGCCGTGGACGCCGCCTCCGGTGCCGGATACACGCTGGTCATCGCCCCGGGAACGTACCGGGAGATCGTCAAAGTCCCCGCGGTCAGTGCCGGGCTCACTCTTGTCGGAGCCAGCGAGAACCCCCGTGACGTCGTGATCGTCTACGACAACGCGGCGGGCACGATGAAGCCCGACGGCTCTGGTACGTACGGCACTTCGGGCTCCGCCACCACCACCCTGCAAGCGGCTGACCTCACCGCCCGCTGGATCACCTTCGCCAATGACTGGCTGCGCGCGGACCACCCGGAGATCACCGGCACGCAGGCGGTCGCCGTCAAGGTGATGGGTGACCGTTCGGCGTTCTTCCACTGCCGCTTCCTGGGCCACCAGGACACGCTGTACGCGGACTCGCTGAACCTCTCGCTCTTCGCCCGCCAGTACTTCGCGCACTGTTACGCCGAGGGCGACGTCGACTTCGTCTTCGGCCGCGCAACCGCCGTGTACGAGCACTGCCGCTTCCACACACTGGACCGGGAGGTCGACTTCACGCCCGAGGGCATGGTGTTCGCGCCGTCCACGGCCGGGGCCAATCCGTACGGCTACCTGGCCGTGAGGTGCCGTATCACCAGTGGCGCGGAGGACGGCGCGTACAAGCTGTCGCGTCCCTGGGTGCCCAGTTCCGACACCACGGCCCGGCCGTCCCTGGTCGTCCGCGACACCTGGATCGGCCCGGGCGTCGACGCGGCCGAGCCGTACACCAACATGCGGGACGAGTTCCCGTGGCAGTCCCAGCGGTACGCCGAGTACCGCAACACGGGACCCGGCGCGGAGATCCTCGTCCCGGAGAACCGGCCTCAACTGACAGAAGAGCAGGCCGAGTTGCATGTGCGTCAGACATACCTCGGAGGCTGGAGGCCGTATGGGCGTTGGTGACCAGGCCCCGGTGGGAAGGACGGCGTTCGTCGCGGGAGCGGGCGTAGCCCTGTGAGCCACGCCCGCTCCGTCGCTGTCACCCCTGCCCCGCTGCCAAGGCGGCGGGGCAGGCACTGCGGGAGCATCGTCGAGGGAAACCTCCCCGACTTCTACCGTTCCTTCGCGGCGAGCGGGAGTGAGCCCGCCCACTGGCACGCCCCGAACGGTCTTGGGCGCACTGGTCGTCCGCTTTCGCATCCCAGGCGGCGACACGGATCCTGTCCGTGGTCCGTGCTGGGTGGGCGGAGTCCCTCACGACCCGGCCTGTGGGTGCGGCCAAAGGCTGCGGGGAGGCCCTGAACCATCGCTCCGGTGGAGCAGGGGCCCCGCACGCTGGCACCGCATCCGGCGTCCCAGATCGCACGGCAACGCTACCCCGGCCCGCCCAAGGCACCGCAAGCCCGCGAGTCGACCATCACACGATCGAGTTAAAGCCGACCTCATAGGCGCTTCTAGGCCCAGCAGTTGCCCCCCGCCTCGGGAAGGAGAAGGGCCCGGCGCGGGTACGTCGTCCTCGCCGTGGACGCCCTCGGCTGGGGCGACCGCGGCCCCCTCGTCTACGAGCAGCAGCAGGCGCTCGCCGGCAACTTGTACAACCTGGGCTCGTCCCTGGCCGGGCTCATGGCCCAAGAGGACGTACGCGCCGCCCGGTTCCTGGCCGGCCTCGATCGCGTCGACGGGCGGCGCGTCGCGGCCCTCGGCTTCTCCATGGGCGCCTACCGGGCCTGGCAGACCGCCGCGCTCAGCGACGACATCGCGGCCGGGGTGAGCGTGTGCTGGATGACCGGGCTCAAGGAAATGATGGTGCCCGGCAACAACACGCTGCGTGGGCAGTCCGCTTTTCACATGCTGCACCCCGGGCTCGCCCGGCATCTCGACATCCCTGATGTAGCGAGCATCGCCGCGCCCAAGCCGTTGCTGTTCTTCAACGGCGGCTTGGACACGTTGTTTCCTCCGGAAGGGGTGCGGGTGGCTTATGGCAAGCTGCAGCTCGTTTGGCGTGCTTGCCGGGCCGAGTCGCGGTTGCGGTTGGAGATGTGGCCCGAGGTGGGCCACGTCTTCAACTCGCGTATGCAGGACGAGGTTTACGGATGGTTGGACGCCGTCCTGTGAGGCTTGTTCGAAGCTGCGGGTTCGTTGTGGCTGGTCGCGCAGTTCCCCGCGCCCCTAGATAGGCCTGCGGCCTCTCTTAGGGGCGCGGTGCTGCACCCTACTTCCGTACCGGTCTGATCGACTCAAGAGTCGGTACCACCGGCTTGATCGTGCCGTCGGGCGCGAACTCCATGCGGTCGATGGTGGTCTCGCGGTTCGTGCCCTCTCCGCCCGGCCTGCCGGGGCCGTTCAGCGCGAACCGGTGGTAGACCATGTACCAGTCGTCCGTGCCGGGGGCGTTCACCACCGAGTGGTGGCCGGTGGCCTTGATGCCGTACTCGGGGCGCTTGGACAGGATCGTGCCCTTCTTGGTCCACGGGCCGAGCGGGGACGGGCCGGTGGCGTACGCGACGTGGTAGTTCTCGCTGCGTGTGTCGTCCTCGGACCACATGTAGTAGTACGTGCCCTTGCGCTTGATCACGAAGGCGCCCTCGCGGAAGTTGTCCGGGGTGATGTCCTTCACCTTCGTCGCGTCGAACGACACCATGTCGTCGTTCAGCGGGACGACGTAGCCGTGCCCGTTGCCCCAGTACAGGTATGACTTGCCGTCGTCGTCCGTGAAGACCGCCGGGTCGATCATCTGGCCCTGGAACTGGCCTCCCTTGGCGACCAGCGGCTTGCCCAGCGCGTCCTTGAAGGGACCGGCGGGGGAGTCCGCGACCGCGACGCCGATCTGCTGCTCGGCGCAGAAGTAGAAGTAGTACTTGCCGTCGCGCTCCGCGATCGCCGGGGCCCAGGCGTTCTTGTCGGCCCAGGACACGTCAGGGCCCAGGTCGAGGATCTCGCCGTGGTCCTTCCAGTGCACCAGGTCCTTTGACGAGAAGGCCTTGAACTTGGTCCCGCTCCAGCCCGGGAAGCCGTCCGTCGTCGGGTAGATCCAGTAGCGGCCGTCCATGTACTTGACGTCGGGGTCCGCGTAGAGGCCGGGCAGGACCGGGCTGCGCGTCGGCACCGCCTCGACCGTCCAGGTGCGTTTCGTGCCGTTCGCCGCGGTCACGGTGTACTTCTGCGGTTTGCGGAAGTCGCGGCGCGTACCGGACTTCGGGCTCACCGTCGCTCCCTTACCCACCCACAGCTTGGGCGCGAGCCGCGAGAGGTCGGCGTCGGGCTCCATCGGCAGGACGACCTTCGAGGCGTCCTCTGTGACGACCGCGTACCCCTTCTGGTCGCGCGCCGTCGCGTCCACCACCGAGGCGGGGCTCGCCGGATACGCGGCGAGCAGCCGGTCGTACTCCTCCTGCGTCACCGGCATGACCGTGCCGTGCCGCGGGCTCGCGGGCAGCTGGTAGTTCTTCGACATCGTCCACTTGCCCGAGTCGAGGTCGGTCGTCTCGAAGGGGACGTAGCCGCGGCCGCCGTACTCGTCGATGAACAGGTACCACTTGTTCTCGGTGTTCGACTTGAAGACCGTGGGGCCCTCGCCGCGGTCGATCGACCCGCTGCCGATGCAGTCGGACACGAAGTCGTACGAGGTGTCCGTGAGCGAGGCCGACTTCTCACCGGTGATGAACTTCGAGCAGGGGTTGCTGGAGCCGGGGTCCCGCTCGTCCTTGGTGTAGCGGTAGTAAGTGCCCTTGTGCTTCACGACGGTCGAGTCGATGACCGAGTAACCCGGGTCGTTCCAGACCTTGGGCTCGCTGAAGGTGCGGAAGTCCTTCGTGGTCGCGTACATCATTTTGTTGTACGTCGAGCCGGTGTGGTCCGGGTCGTCGTCGGCGTACAGCTTCGAGGCCCAGAAGACGACGAACTCACCGAGCGTGTCGTCCCAATAGGCTTCGGGCGCCCAGGTGTTGCCCGCGGTGTCGGGGGAGACCTTCACCAGGCGCTGGTCGGTCCAGTTCACCAGGTCCGTGGACTCCCAGACCATGATCGACTTGCTGCCGTGCCGCTGGACGTAGTCCCAGCTGCCGCTGGAGTTCTGGTACATCTTCAGGTCGGTCGCGATCATGTAGAACTTGTCGCCCTTGGGGGCGCGGATCACGAACGGGTCCCGCAGGCCCTTCTCTCCGACGGTGGAGGTGAGGACGGGCTTTCCGGCGTTCAGCTCCCGCCAGTGCAGCGGGTCGTTGCCGCGGCTGAGGGCGTAGCGGATCTGCTCGCCGTCGGCGGTGCCCTCGCCGGTGAAGTACGAGAAGAGATAGCCGGCGTACTTCGGCTTGGCCTTCTGCGAGGCTCTGTCGGCTCTGTCCACTGGTTGTGCTCCGGTTTGTGCGGGACTGGGGGGCGCTGCCAGCAGGCTCAGGAACAGGGCGAGCAGCGCTGACAGGGACATCAGGAGGGTGCGGGCGGTGCGGGGTCGCATGACACATCCTGTGGGAGTCTGGTGGTTTCTGTTGGGGTGAGCTGCCCTGGGAGTGTCACCAGCGGGGAACGACGCGTCAATCGGTGCGACTGGGACTGGTGCGAGCGAAAGTTTCGATTCGTTTTCGCATGGAGCGGCAACCCATTCCGGCCACGGCGGCGACCAGAGACCAGAAGCGGGCTCCGGCCCGTCTCTTGTCCCCGACTCCTAGGAAAGGAACGCCCCGTGCGCCAGAGCGCCGGACGCCATCGCAGGACCCGCACCCTCTCCATCGCCGCCGCGGTGGCCGTCGCCGCGGGGGCAGGTGGCGCATACCTCGGCTTCTCGAACGACGGGGCCAGCGCCGCCGCCACCAAAACGGTCACCGTGTCCACCACCGCGCAGCTGGAAGCCGCGGTGAAGGGCGCCGCGGCCGGCACCACCATCCAGGTGCGCGGCGGCACGTACTACCCGATGAAGAGCCTCAAGTCGCAGGCGAACGGCACCCGTTCGGCCCGGATCACGCTCAAGGCGGCCCCTGGCGCGAAGGTGCGGATCGACGGCTCGAAGCTGCCCGACGGCTCCTGGCTGGCCGGGATCTACGGCGACTACTGGACCGTGCAGAACCTCACCTGGCAGAACTCGCCGGCTCACGGCTTCGTCGCCACCTCCTCCGTCGGCGGCGTCTTCAAGAACCTCGTCACGGCGAACAACGGCGACTCCGGCTTCACGCTGCGGGGCGACGGCACGACCGGCAACCTCGTGCAGAACCTGGACAGTTACGGCAACTACGACGCCGCGGGTCACGGTCAGAACGCCGACGGGATCGCCGTCAAGTTCGGCTCCGGCACCGGCAACAAGATCACCGGCGCCCGCCTCTACAACAACTCCGACGACGGCCTCGACCTGTGGCAGTTCTCCAGCCGCGTCACCATCGAGCACTCCTGGGCGTACGGAAACGGCAGGAACCGCTGGAAGGACCCCGCCTTCGAGGGCAACGGCAACGGCTTCAAGCTCGGCGGCGGAGGTGCCTCGGTCGCCCACGTCGTCACCTACAACGCGGCCTGGAACAACACCAAGCACGGCTTCACCGAGAACTCCAACCCCGGTGCCATGAACGTGAACCGCAACACCGCGTACGCCAACACCAAGTCCGGTTTCTACTTCGCCACCGGCAAGGCCCGGCTCGGCAAGAACCTCGCCGTGGGCAACAAGGACAGCCGCTCCAAGCTCGGCAGGTCCACCGTTTCCGCGGGCAACAACTGGGACAAGGGCGTCACCACCCCGGCCTTCAGGTCCACGAAGGCGTCCACCGCGTACGGCGCCCGCAAGGCGAACGGCTCGCTGCCCGCGACGACGTTCCTGACGACCGGCTCCACGACCGTCGGTGCGACGATGAGGTGATCCCCCGAGAAACCCATGGGGCACGGGAACGCCCCCGCCGTTTGACCTCCCCAGGTCCGGCGGGGGCGTTCCGTTTGCTGACCCGGTGGGGGGGGCTCAGGCCAGCAGATCGATGCAGTCGAACGACGTGCCCGGGCTGAGGAACGCGGACCCGGAGGAACCGCTGACGATGTTCAGCTTGAGCACGTTGTACTGACCGGTGTCCGACTTCCACGCGCTCGCCGGCACGTTGTACGTGAACGTGTGGTTGTTGCCCCGGTACGAGCCCGTGGTGAGGGACCGCGTCGAGGGCTGCGTGGGTGCCGAGGGGATCGCCGACACCCAGTCGTTGACCGTCACGCGTGGCCGCCCGTTGATGTAGGCGTTCGTCACGCCGACGCGCAGGGTGTGCGCGGCGGCGGCCTGGGCGGCGGTCAGCCTGAAGTAGACGAGGATGCCGTCGTTGACGTCCTTCCACATGTACGCGGGGAAGGACGCGGCCTCGTCACCGCTGCCGATGGTGACGTTGCCCGTCCACTTCGACGCGCGCACATCGGACGGATGCGCGTACGTCATCAGCTTGGCGTTCTTGAACTCGCCGGGCGTACCGTTCCAGCTCCCGAGCCGCCAGATCGTGTCGGCGGTGCCCGGATCGCCGCTGATGGTGAGGGTGTTGAGGGCCGTGGTACCGCCCGCCGTCACCTTCACCTCCCGGGTGTGCACGGCGAGTTCACCCTTGAAGACGGTGAGCGTGTACGTCCCCGGGAGCATGCCCGGACATGAGAAGGCACCCGTGCCGGAGGCGGCCTTCGCCCAGTACTGCGCATCGTCGTTGGCGAAGCCCACGGTGTACGCGTGGTCCGCGTCCATGCCCTTCAGCCCGACGCCCGACACCTTGCCCCGGCCGGACTTTCCGACCCAGCCGGAGATGCCGAGGCCGTCCACCCACGAGGTGTCGAGGTTCCTCGCGAACAGCGACGACGACGGCGTACCCCCGTCCGTGAAGGACAGGACGTACGGACCCTGCAGACCGAAGCGCATCGCCTCGGTCTGCGACTGGTTGTAGTGCAGGATCTCGTACAGGCCCACGCCGCCGTCGTTCGAGTGGCGCAGCAGCGAGCGGTAGAACGGGCCGCCCGACGCCTTCTCGTGGTTGGAGCGCACCATCCAGAGCCCCACCGAGCCGGTGGTGTAGCCGACGTGGTCGTAGTCCATGACCCGCACGCCCGAGTAGTGCTTGGAGCGGGTCTGGCCGTTCGACTTCTTCCAGACGTCGCCCGCCTCGATGATCGTGTCGGCGGCCTCCACCCAGGAGTCGGCACCCTCGTTCGGGAAGATCCCCGCCTTGATCCGGGCGATGTAGCGGGTCGCCGTGAACGACGTGTCGGCCTTGTTCGTCCACATGTAGACGTTGTTCTGGCCCTGGCGCGCCGCGTAGTAGTGCCTGAGCGTGCCGTGCACCACCGTGACCAGGATCGTCGACCCGGACTGCTTGATGCCCACGGTCGACGCGCCGAGCCCCGACTCCACGTGCGAGTGCTTGCCGCCGTAGCCCTCGTACTCCTTGCCCTTGTAGACCAGCGACGTCAGGTCGCCGGTCGACTTGGAGACCTTGAAGACGAGGGAGGCGCCCGTGTCGATCACATGGTTGGCGCCGTCGTCGGAGTGGCCGAAGGTCGCGGCCGACGCCGAGGAGAGCAACCCGGCGCCGGCCGCGACCGCCGCGCCGGAGCCGGCCACGCCCACGGCGGACGCGGCAAGCAGCCGGCGACGGGTGAGGTGCTTTCTGTGCGTGCTCAAGAGTGGTGCTCCAGGTGCTGGGTTGCTCGGTCGGGTTGCTCGGTTACCGGACTGTGCTGCGGTTACTTGTAGGTGATGTCGGACGCCTTGTAGTTGCAGTGCGTGCCGTCGGCGTCGCTGCCGGCCTCCTCCGGCTCGTCACCGGTGTCGTTGCCGTTGTACTTCTGGCACGGCACGATCTCCTTGTCGCTGTCGCCGGTGATCGTGACCTTCCGCAGGGTCGCGGAGTCGCCGTAGTTCTGGTTGATGCCGACCAGGCGCCCGCCGGGGGCGGTCACGTCGAGGCCGTTGAAGCTCACGCTGCGCTTGTACTGCGTCGAGCAGTTGCCGCAGGAGCGGTAGAGGGTCTTGAAGTCCTGGACCGCGAAGTCCGTGACGGTGAGCTTGCCGCCGCCGTTGTGCTGCAGGACCTTGTCCTCCGCGCCCTTGGCACCGCCGCCCGTGATGGTGAAGGTGGCCGACTCGCCGCCGCGGAACGTGGCGGCGTCCTCGCCGACGTCCTCCCACCAGACGTTCTGCAGCGTGCAGGTGCCCTCGCAGTGGACTCCGTCGGCGCCGGGCTTGCCGATGACGACGTTCTTCAGCGTCGCGCCGTCCGCGAGCTCGAAGATCGGGTCGCCGCCCTCTTCCTGACCGTCACCGGCCAGGTCGCCGCTGCCGTAGAAGCGCTTCATCTCGCCGTCCCGGACACCTTCCACCGGGATCGTCTTGGAGACCGCCTCGCTGCCGTTGGGGGTCGGCCACTCGGCGGCGGCGTTCGCCGACGACATTAAGGTGCCGGCGAAGACTGCGGCTCCGGTCAGGCCTAATGCGGACACGCCGCCGATCACGGCGTGCGTCCGGCTGAACCTGCGGCGGTGGCGTGCGCGCTGCTGTGTTTCTGAAGTCATGTTCCGTTTCCTCGAGTGGGGGGAAGACCTTGCGTCTCCCTGGTTGCCACTCGGACGGAGGAGGTTGCCGCTCCCCGGAACTTTTTTCAGACGCCCGTCGTTATGCGTCTCTCAAGCCGTCGGCTACGAGTCGCCGTCGTCGGTGTCCTGGCGCGCGAAGTCGCCCTGCACGCCCACCTGTCGGCCGTCGGCCTGCGCGGTGGCCGCGTAACGGTCGTCGCCGGCGTCACGGCCGCCGCGGTCGTGGTCGTACTGCCCGGCGAACACGAACTCGCCGACCGGGACCGTACGGCCCTCCTTGAGCTCCCACGTGTAGACGAGGAAGCCGTCCCGCTCGCCGGCCGTCAGCACGAAGTCGTCCTCGGGCAGCGAGCGCCAGGCGCCCGTCGAGGTGACTCCGCCGGTCTGCTTGATGCGCAACTCGACGCTGAGCGAGGTGAGTTGCTTGTCCGTCCGCACCGTCACATTGCTCTGCGCCCAGAACTCGTTGCTGTGCGGGTCGACCGAGCCGTCCGACCAGAGCGGGCCCTCCTCGGTGCCGGCGTCCGGGGGCGGAGTGACGGCCGGGGGAGGCTCCGGCGGCCTGACCGGCAGCGACTCGGCCGCGGTCGGCTCGTCGGGACGTGGGGAACTCGTCGGGTCCGGAGGGATCTCGCCGCGGCTCGACTGCTCCGGCGACGGGTCGGGAGTCGGCGTCACCGCCACGGTCTGCTGGGCCCGGTCGTCGTCCTTCAGCGCGGACGCCGCCGCATAACCGCCCACCGCGAGAACCCCCGCGACCGCGGCCGTGGCACCGACGACACGCGCCCAGCCCAGTACCGGGGGCCGCTGGGAAGAAGGACGCCGAGAGCTCTCGGCCTCCGTCATGCCGCGCTCGACCCGGGCCAGGATGCGCGCGCGGTCGGGCTCGTGCGCCCCGGCCGCCTCATGCAGCCGGGCGCGCAGCCTGTCGTGTGCGTCGCGCTGCCCGGTCACGGGTTCCTCCCTCCGGCCCCACCGGTGCGCAGCACCGCCGCGTGCACGTGGCTCGGGCCGTCCGCACTGCCCAGCAACCGCTGCAACTCGGCCATTCCCTTCGACGTCTGGCTCTTCACCGTACCGACCGAGATGCCCAGAGCGAGCGCGGTGTCCTTCTCCGAGAGGTCGAAAGCGTGCCGAAGCACCACACACGCCCGCTTGCGGAACGGCAGTCTGCGCAGCGCCCCCTGGACATCGACCACGCCCGGGACGTCCGGGTTCTCGCTGCTCTCCTCGCGCTGCGACCAGAACAGTGTGATCCGTCTGCGCTCGCGCACCGCGCTGCGGATCCGGCTGCGCGCCAGATTGGCGACCACACCACGTGCGTACGCCACCGGATGGTCCGCCGCCCGCACCCGGTCCCAGCGGTGCCACATCGCGAGCAGCGCGTCCGCCGCCAGATCGTCCGCGGCGTCCGACTCACCGGTCAACAGATGGGCCAGGCGCGCCAGCTCTGCATAGTGCCGCTCGAAGAAGTCGTGGAACTCCACGGAGGCTGCGTCGTCGACGACAGTGCCCACGGGCGACCTCTCCCCTGATGATCCCGGGCAGTACGGTTGACTGCCTGCGCAGTGCGTGCGATGCCTGAGGCGTGCGTAGTGCGTATACGGACCCCGTGTGTCACCCGTGAAGGAATGGTGCACCTGTGGGGTGAGATTCGAGAGAGTAGCAGGCGCCCGTACGGGACTTCGAAGGTCGTGCGGTAGGCCGAACCCCATTCCGTAACACGGAGAAAACCCGAAAGCGGATCAACACCGGGAACAATCCAGCCAGCATCCGCACACCCAGTACGCAGTAACGAGGAGCATCCGCATGTCCGGAGAACAGAAGGTGGCCGACCGGCCAAGTGCCGCACCAACCCCGGCGAACAGCGTCGACCGGTTCTTCAAGATCTCCGCCAGGGGATCCACCTTCGCCCGGGAGATCCGCGGCGGCTTCGCCACGTTCTTCACGATGGCGTACATCCTTGTCCTGAATCCCATCATCCTGGGCAGCGCCCAGGACAAGTTCGGACAGCGGCTCGACAGCGTCCAGCTGGTCACCGCCACCGCCCTGGTCGCCGCCGTGATGACCGTCATCATGGGCGTCGGCGGCAATCTGCCGCTCGCGCTGGCCGCCGGTCTCGGCCTCAACGCCGTCGTCGCCTTCCAGATCGCCCCGCTGATGAGCTGGGACGACGCGATGGGCCTGATCGTGCTGGAAGGTCTGCTGATCTGTGTCCTTGTGGTGACGGGCCTGCGTGAAGCCGTCATGCACGCGATACCGCAGCCGCTGAAGCAGGCGATCAGTGTCGGCATCGGCCTGTTCATCGCGTTCATCGGCTTCGTCGACGCCGGGTTCGTCAGCCGGATCCCGGACGCGGCGAACACCACCGTGCCCGTGCAACTGGGCGCCACCGGCGCGCTGACCGGCTGGCCGATGCTCGTGTTCTGCCTCGGAGTGCTGCTGACCATCGGGCTGATCGCCCGCAAGGTCAAGGGCGCGATCCTGATCAGCATCGTCACCATGACGATCCTCGCGATCATCATCAACTCGGCCGCCGACATCAAGAGCTGGGGCCTGACCACGCCCGAGTGGCCCGAGAAGCTGGTCGACACCCCCGACTTCGGGCTGATCGGCGACTTCAGCCTGTTCGGCGCCTTCGGCGAGGCCGGCGCGATCACCGTCGTCCTGCTGATCTTCACCCTCATCCTCTCGGACTTCTTCGACACCATGGGCACGGTCGTCGGCGTCAGCGCCGAGGCGGGGCTGCTGGACGAAGAGGGCAGGGTTCCCAACCTCGGCCGGGTGCTGCTGATCGACGGCGCCGCCGCGGTCGCGGGCGGCGCTGCCTCGGCCTCCTCGTCGACCTCGTACATCGAGTCGGCGGCGGGCGTCGGCGAGGGCGCGCGCACCGGCTTCGCGAACCTGGTCACCGGCGGCCTCTTCGCCCTCGCCCTGTTCATGACCCCGCTGCTGACCATCGTCCCGCTCCAGGCGGCGGCGGCCGCCCTCGTCGCGGTCGGGTTCCTGATGATGACTCAGGTCAAGCACATCGACTGGGACAGGTACGAGATCGCCATTCCCGCGTTCCTGACGATCGCCGTGATGCCCTTCACGTACTCGATCACCAACGGCATCGGGGCCGGCTTCCTCGCGTACGTCCTCATCAAGACGGTCCTGGGCAAGGCGAAGGACGTGCACTGGCTGCTGTGGGGCGCGTCGGCGATGTTCCTGGTGTACTTCGCGATCGATCCGATCGAGCAACTGCTCGGCGTGTAGAGGCGCGTAAGCGCTCCGCTGGAAGAGCGGTGATGAATCTGCGGGCCGGTGGGGGCTGGTCGCGCAGTTCCCCGCGCCCCTTACGGGGCGCGGTACTGCGCCGGACTTCAGCAAGGCCGCCTAGTCCTGTAGCGCCGCCTCCATCACGGCCTTCGCCACCGGCGCCGCGAGCCCGTTGCCGCTGACCTCCGAGCGAGCCGCGTCCGACTGCTCGATGATCACGGCGACGGCCACCTCCTTGCCCGTGGAGTCGTCCTTCGCATAGGACGTGAACCAGGCATACGGCGTCTGGCTGTTGTTCTCGCCGTGCTGGGCCGTACCCGTCTTGCCGCCCACGGTCGCGCCGGAGATCTGCGCGTTCGTGCCCGTCCCGTCGTCGACGACCGTCTGCATCGCGGACTGCAACTGCTCGGCCGTGGAGGAGCTGACGATCTCCTTCGTGTCCGTGTTGTCGTCGTAGTCCCGCAGCACATTGCCGCTCGCGTCGCTGATCTGGGACACCATGTGCGGCGAGACCAGCTCCCCGCCGTTGGCGATGGCCGCCGACACCATGGCCATCTGCAACGGGGTCGCCGTGACATCGAACTGCCCGATGCCCGACAGCGCCGTCTGCGCCTTGTCCATGTCCGAGGGATAGACGCTCTCGTACGCCCGCACCGGAACGTCCTGCTCCGAGTTGTTGAAGCCGAACTTCTCCGCCATCTCCCTGACCTTGTCCTGGCCCAGGTCGACGGCCATCTTCCCGAAGACGTTGTTGCACGAGTACTGCAGGGCCACCCGGATCGTGGCGTCCTCACAGGGCGCCGACGCGTTCTCGTTGTCCAGCACGCTGGTCGAGTCCGGCAGCGGGTACGGGTTCGGGCTGTCCGTCTTCTCGTCCACCGACGAGTACAGCCCGTCCTCCAGGGCGGCGGCCGCGACGACCAGCTTGAACGTCGAGCCCGGCGGCAGCGGCTGGCGCAGCGCCCGGTTCGTCATCGGCTTTTCCGGGTCCTTGGTCAGCTCCTTCCAGGCCGCGGAGTCCGTGGAGCCGCTGATCCTGGAAGGGTCGTACGAGGGAGTGGACACGACACCGAGGATCTTGCCGTTCGACGGGTCGATCGCGACGGCCGCGCCCTTCGTGTCGCCGAGCGCGTCGTACGCGGCCTTCTGCACAGCCGGGTCGATCGTCGTGATCACATCGCCCGGATCGGCACGCTTGCCGGTGAGCGAGTCCACCGGGTTCTTCAACCGGGTGTCCGTGCCGTCCAGCAGATCCTTGTAGATGCCCTCGAGCTGCGTCGCTCCGTACACCTGCGAGCTGTACCCCGTGACCGCCGAGTAGAGACTGCCGTCGGTGTACGTCCGCTGGTACTTGAGGTCACCGCTGTCCGCCACCTTGGAACCGGTGATCGCGTCGCCGGCCACGACGATGTTCCCGAGCGGGTACGCGTACTGCTCGATCACGTTCCGCCGGTTGTCCTTGTTCTCCGCGAGCGCCTTGCCGTCGTAGAACTGCACCCAGGTCGCCCTGACCAGCAGGGCGAGCACGAGGAGCAGCGCGAAGACGGAGGCGCGCCTGATCGTCTTGTTCATCGCGTTGTAGAAGACGAGGGAAGGGGGGTGATTCGTTCCCTTCGGCCCGCTTTCTCATGCGTACTTCATGAAGCGAGCCCCGCCAGGAGCGCCCCAAAGGGGCGCGGGGCTGTATCAATTTGCGGCTCCGCCGCGTGGGCGCGAGCAACCACGAACGAGCCGCAGCCGGCAACCAACAGCACCCCTACGGCGCTACACCGAGCCCTTCAGAAAGCCGGCTTCGTAAGCCGCGATAACGGCCTGCGTACGATCCCTCGCCCCCGTCTTCGCCAAAACCGCCGCCACATGCGACTTCACCGTCGCAGCCCCAACCCCCATACGCCCCGCAATCTCCGCATTGGTAAGCCCGCCGGCCATCAGCCGAAGCACCTCCCCCTCGCGAACGGTGAGCTTCGCAACCCACGACGGCGGTGCCGCGCCCGCGCGCGCATACTCCGTGGCGAGCGCCCGCACCGCCCCCGGGAAGAGCAAGGTGTCGCTGCGCGCGACCAGCCGTACCGCCTGGACCAGCGCGTCCGCCTCCGCCCGCTTGAGCAGGAAACCGGAGGCGCCCGCGCGCAGCGCCTCGTACACGTACGCGTCGTTCTCGAAGGTCGTCACGACGACGACGCGCGGCGGCGCGTCGAGCGTGGTGAGGATCTGCTCGGTGGCGCGGATGCCGTCGATCTCCGGCATGCGTACGTCCATGAGGACCACGTCGGGCCTCAGCTCCCGCACGACGGACACCGCCTCCGCGCCGGTCGTCGCCTCGCCCACGACCTCCAGGTCCGGTTCGGAGGTGAGGATCGCGCGGAGCGCGGTGCGGACCATGCGCTCGTCGTCGGCGAGAACGACACGGATCGTCGGGCTGGTGGTCATGCGGGTCCCTCAATCGTCGCGGATCTTTCGACGGGCAGTCGTACGTGCAGGCGCCAGACCCCGTCCACCGGGCCGGTCGCGGTCGTACCGCCCAGCAGCCGGGCCCGGTCGGCGACGCCGCGCAGGCCGTGACCGCCGCCGGGGCGGGGAGCGGCGGCCCGGGAGGTGACGGCCTTCGGCAGCGGGTTCTCCAGCGTGATCTCCAGCTCCTTGCCGGTCACCTCGATCCGCAGGGACACGGTGACCTGGTCGCCCGCGTGCTTGAGGGCGTTGCTCAGCCCTTCCTGCACGATGCGGTACGCCTCCCGGGAGACGAGCGGTGGCAGCGTCTCGGGGTCCGCTTCCGCCGCGGCCGTTATCCGGAGACCGCCCGCGCGAGTGCGGCGCAGCAGGCCGTCGAGGTCGGCGAGGGTCGGCGCGGGGGACGTGTCGGCTCCCTCGCACTCCCTCAACACGCCCAGTACGGCGTCGAGTTCGCCCACCGTACGACGCGTCGTGTCCTCGATCGCGGCCAGCGCCTCGCGGACGAACTCCAGGTCGCTGTCCAGGACCCGGCGGGCCGCGCTCGCCTGGAGCGTGACGGCGCTCAGGGCGTGGCCCACGGAGTCGTGCAGCTCACGCGCGAGCCGGTTGCGTACGGCGAGGTCGGCGGCGCGGGCCTCGGCGGCGGCGAGCCGGTCCTCGGGCGTGGGCCCGAGCAACTCGGGCGCCCAGCGGGCCAGGAGTGTACCGGCGCCCGCCGCGCAGCCGGCGAGGGCCAGCAGGCAGGCGACGCCCGCGACCGGCGACAGCGCCAACACCCAGGTGTGATCGACGACTTCGGGCAGTCCCAGCCGGGAGTCGCGCAGCCCCGCGAAGACGGGCAGCGCGATCAGCACCGCCGCGAAGGGCGGCACCGCGAGGGACATCCCGGCGATGATCCCGCCGAACCCCAGGTGCACCGTGAACCATGCCGCCGTCCGCCCCCTCGCCGCACCGGTCCGCGCGGGCCCGTCGGCGAGCCGGTCACCGTCGACACCGCACAGCGCCCGGACCGCGGCCACCGACATCGGCCGGGTCAGCGGGAACAGGGAGGTGATCGCGGCGAGGGGTAACCCGACGGCGAACGCGGACAGTTGGGGGAACAACGACCCGGTGTCGTCCCGCGGTCCGACGACGAAGCTCACGATGACCTCGCCGACGAAGACGTACGGCATGGCGAGTGCGCCGCCCAGGATCAGATGGATCCACCGGCGGCGCGTCCGCCGTCCGAACAGGGTCCGCGCGAAGGCGCTCACGCCGGCCGTTGCGCGGCGCGGGACCGCTGGCGGGAGCCGGATCGCCGCGCGGCGCCGGACCGCTCCGCGAAGAAGTGCACGCCTACGGTGACCACGAGCATGCCGACGATCATCTGCCCAGCGTAAGTGAGGTTCAGCAGCGCCGTCGGCCGCTCGGAGATGTCGTCCACACCGGTGAGTGAGGCGACCGAAAGCCAGCCGCCCCAGCAGGCCATGACGCCGGAACCGATCCAGGCGAGGGCGAGCGGGGCCTTCACGGGCAGCGTGCGGCCGCGCCGGAAGGCGAGCAGCCACCCGCCCGTGACGGCGGCGGCGAGGAAGACGAAGTACAACGCTTCCAGCACGTGGAAGTCCCCGGTGCGATCGGCGATCCGGCCTTCGGGGAGCCCGGCGGTCGCGCCGCACGCCCACGCCACGTGCATGGCGGCGGGGAACAGGGCGACCACGGCGGCGGCCACGGCGAGCGTGCGTGGCGCCGTACGCCCCGGACCGTCCGGCCACGCCTGCCACACATGCCCCCACCGATCCCGCGCGTACAGCATGAAGAGCGCACCGAGCGTGAGCGCCTGCACGATGAACCCCGTGTAGACGACCGCGAACACCCACTCGTCGAGAAACGCCTCCTGCCCCGTCCCCACGTCCCCGCCGGACACCTTGACCAGGAGCGTCAGGGGAAACCCCGCCACGATCGGCGCCAGCAGCCCGCCGGCCACCCACATCGGCACCATCAGCAGCCAGGCGGGCACCCGCCGGCCCCACGGCCGGGTGAGCAGCAACGCGAGCACGATGACGGCCGCGTCCATCACGACGGTGACGCTGTTGGCGACGGCCATCGTGGCCCGGTGGTCGAGCAGGGAGCTGCCCTCGGGAATCCCGATCCGGCTTCCCCCGATCCACGCCACCTTGAGGGTCAGATACGGCAGACAGGACCCGATGGCGATGGCGCGCAGCGCACGACGGCCCCGACCGAGGAGCGCCGGAGCTGTGGCCGGGGGCGGCTCCGAGGCGGATATCTGTGTCATACGCCCACACTCCCGCCCGC
>NZ_JAAKZY010000076.1 GCF_011045015.1 Streptomyces scabichelini
CCCTGGCCCCCGAAACGGGGTCCGGGGCGGAGCCCCGAGAGGGGGCCAGGGGGCTACGCCCCCTGGCGGGGTCTGGGGCGGAGCCCCAGGAGAGTGGACGGGAACGGGTAGGGGCGGCGGGGGCGAAAACCCGCCCCTACGGCCTCACAGGCCGTACCGCTCGCGCGCTTCCTTCACAGCCGACGCCTTGACCTCGCCCCGCCGCGCCAGCTGCGCCAGCGCCGCGACGACGATCGACTGCGCGTCGACGCCGAAGTGGCGGCGGGCGGCCTCACGGGTGTCGGACAGGCCGAAACCGTCGGCTCCCAGCGAGGAGTAGTCCTGCTCGACCCACTGAGCGATCTGGTCCGGGACCTGACGCATGTAGTCGGAGACCGCGAGCACCGGCCCCTCGGCACCGTGCAGCGCCTGGCGGACGTACGGCACCCGCTCCTCGCCGCGCAGCAGCGCCGCGTCGGCCTCCAGGGCGTCCCGGCGCAGCTCCGTCCACGACGTCGCCGACCAGACGTCCGACGCCACGCCCCACTCCTCGGCGAGGGCCTTCTGGGCCTGAAGCACCCAGTGGATCGCCGTGCCGGAGCCCAGCAGCTGGATCCGCGGGGCGTTGGCGGCCGGGGAAAGGCCCGCCGACTCCGCTGTGTTGAAGCGGTAGAGGCCCTTGACGATGCCCTCGTCGATGCCGAGGCCCGCCGGCTTCGCGGGCTGCGGCAGCGGCTCGTTGTAGACGGTGAGGTAGTAGAAGACGTTCTGGTCCTCGCCCGGAGCCGCCTCGCCGTACATACGGCGCAGACCGTCCCGCACGATCGCCGCCACCTCGTACGCGAACGCCGGGTCGTACGTCAGCGCCGCAGGGTTGGTCGCCGCGATGACGGGCGAGTGGCCGTCGGCGTGCTGCAGGCCCTCGCCCGTCAGCGTCGTACGGCCGGCCGTCGCGCCGATCAGGAAGCCGCGGCCGAGCTGGTCGCCGAGCTGCCACATCTGGTCGGCCGTGCGCTGCCAGCCGAACATCGAGTAGAAGATGTAGAACGGGATCATCGTCTCGCCGTGCGTCGCGTACGACGTCGAAGCGGCGATGAAGTCGGCCATCGAACCGGCCTCGGTGATCCCCTCGTTGAGGATCTGCCCGTCCTTGGCCTCCTTGTAGTACATCAGCTGGTCACGGTCGACCGGCTCGTACGTCTGGCCCTTGGGCGAGTAGATGCCGAGGGAGGGGAAGAGGGATTCCATGCCGAAGGTGCGCGCTTCGTCGGGGACGATCGGTACCCAGCGCTTCCCTGTCTGCTTGTCGCGGACCAGGTCCTTGACCAGGCGTACGAAGGCCATGGTCGTCGCCACGTTCTGCGAGCCGGAGCCCTTGTCGAACGACGTGAACGCCTTCTCGGCGGGCGCGGGCAGCGGCGCGAGCGCGTGCGTGCGGCGGGCCGGGGCCGGGCCGCCGAGGGCCGCGCGGCGCTCCTGGAGGTAACGGACCTCGGGGGAGCCGGCGCCCGGGTGGCCGTAAGGCACCACACCATCCACGAACTGGCTGTCGGAGATGGGCAGTTCGAGAAGATCACGCATCTCCTTGAACTCGTCCACCGTCAGCTTCTTCATCTGGTGGTTGGCGTTCTTGGAGGCGAAGCCCTTGCCGAGCGTGAAGCCCTTCACCGTCTGGGCGAGGATCACGGTCGGGGCGCCCTTGTGCTCGACGGCGGCCTTGTAGGCGGCGTACACCTTGCGCGCCTCGTGACCACCGCGGGACAGGTGGAAGCACTCGAGGATCTTGTCGTCGCTCAGCAGCTTCGCCATCTCGGCGAGCGCCGGGTCGGCGCCGAAGAAGTCCTGGCGGATGTAGGCGGCGTCGCGCGTCTGGTACGTCTGCACCTGCGCGTCCGGGACCTCACGGAGCCGGCGTACGAGCGCGCCCGTGGTGTCGAGCTGGAACAGCTCGTCCCACGCCGTGCCCCACAGCGTCTTGATGACGTTCCAGCCGGCACCGCGGAACTGGGCCTCCAGCTCCTGCACGATCTTGAAGTTGGCGCGGACCGGGCCGTCGAGGCGCTGGAGGTTGCAGTTGATGACGAAGGTCAGGTTGTCGAGACCCTCGCGGGACGCCAGCGAGAGTGCGGCCGTGGACTCCGGCTCGTCCATCTCGCCGTCACCGAGGAACGCCCACACGTGGGACTGCGAGACGTCCTTGATGCCGCGGCTGGTGAGGTAGCGGTTGAAGCGCGCCTGGTAGATCGCGGAGAGCGGGCCGAGGCCCATCGAGACGGTGGGGAACTCCCAGAGCCAGGGCAGGCGGCGCGGGTGCGGGTACGACGGCAGGCCGTTGCCGCCCGCCTCCTGACGGAAGTTGTCCAGGTGCGTCTCGGTGAGGCGGCCGTCGAGGAAGGCGCGGGCGTAGATGCCGGGGGAGGCGTGGCCCTGGATGTAGAGCTGGTCGCCCGAGCCGTCACCCTCCTTGCCCTTGAAGAAGTGGTTGAAGCCGGTCTCGTAGAGCCAGGCGGCGGAGGCGAAGGTGGCGATGTGCCCGCCGACGCCGTGTTTCGAACCGCGTGTCACCATCGCGGCCGCGTTCCAGCGGTTCCACGCGGTGATGCGGTGCTCCATCGCCTCGTCGCCGTCCACGGTGGGCTCGGCGGCGGTGGGGATGGTGTTGACGTAGTCGGTCTCGAGGAGCTTGGGCAGCGCGAGACCGCCCGCCTCCGCGCGCTCCAGCGTGCGGCGCATCAGGTACGCGGCGCGGTGCGGCCCGGCCGCCTTGGTGACGGCGTCCAGGGAGGCCTGCCATTCGGCGGTCTCCTCGGGGTCGCGGTCCGGGAGCTGGTCGAGCTCGCTCGGCTGGATAGCGGTGGGGTCGGTCATTGCGCCGCCTTCCGGATGCGGAGGGGTGTTCCCTCATCGGTAAGGGGTTGAGGTGTGCCCTTTGTCTTTGGCAGGACAGGGCGGCGGGCTGTGGTGGCAGCCCGTCGGTGACTGTAACTCCCTGATCGATGATCGATCAAAGGGTTGACGGGCAAAACCTCTTGATCACGAGAAAGTAGGCACGGGGTGCCTTGGCGGCAGGCACGGGGTGCCTGGTTTTTGCAGGTGAGGGCACGTCTGAGCGGGGTGTCGCTCCTACGACGGCTCGCTACCCGTCCGCGGTGCGCAGCCCAGCACATGCGCCTTGACCAGCTCCGCGATCAGCGGATCGCGCCGCCGGAAGGCCTCCACCAGCGCCTCGTGCTCCTCCGCGTACGACTGCTGCACCGTGCCCAGCCACCGGATCGACAGGGCCGTGAACACCTCGATGCCCAGACCCTCCCAGGTGTGCAGGAGCACCGAGTTCCCGGCCGCCCGCACCATTTCGCGGTGGAAAGCGACGGTGTGGCGGACCTGGCCCGTGCCATCGGCGTGCCGGTCGGCCTCGTACAGCGCGGCGACATGCGGTTCGAGGGCCGAGCAGTCCTCGGCCAGCCGCTCCGCCGCCAGCTCCGCCGCGATCGCCTCGAGACCGGCTCGTACGGGGTAGCTCTCCTCCAGGTCGGCGGCGGTCAGATTCCGTACGCGTACGCCCTTGTTCGGCGCCGACTCGATCAGCCGCAGCGACTCCAGCTCCCGCAACGCCTCCCGTACGGGCGTCTGGCTGACCTCCAGCTCCGTCGCGATCCGCCGCTCCACGATCCGCTCGCCCGGCTTCCAGCGCCCGCTCACGATCCCCTCCACGATGTGCTCGCGGATCTGTTCGCGCAGCGAGTGGATGACGGGCGCGGTCATGAAGGGCTCCTTTGAAGGGGGCGTACGAGAGCCCCGGGGGCGCTGACGTCTAGACAATAAGGCCGAGTCCCCGTCGGGGAGAGGCGTGCGGGGGAGCTTTCGCGCAGGTGAGACAAGGCTTACACGGGCGCTCCGCTGGGAGAGCCGTTGGGTGCCGTGGGGGTTGCTTCGGTTTCTTGGCCGCGGGCTGTCTGTGGCTGGTCGCGCAGTTCCGCAAGGGCGCGGGCGTCCCTGTGAACATACGACGGTGCCCCGCCCGGAGAAACCCGGGCGGGGCACCGTACAGAACAGACGCTGGACTACAGGCCGAGCTCGACCTCGAACTCGCCCGCCTCCAGGATCGCCTTGACCGCCGTCAGGTAGCGGGCGGCGTCGGCGCCGTCCACCAGACGGTGGTCGTAGGAGAGGGTCAGGTACGTCATGTCGCGTACGCCGATGACGGAACCCTCGTCGGTCTCGATGACGGCCGGACGCTTGACCGTGGCACCGATGCCCAGGATCGCGACCTGACCCGGCGGCACGATGATCGTGTCGAAGAGCGCGCCGCGCGAACCGGTGTTGGAGATGGTGAAGGTCGCGCCGGACAGCTCGTCCGGAGTGATCTTGTTGGCCCGGACCTTGCCCGCGAGCTCCGCCGTGGCCTTGGCGATACCGGCGAGGTTCAGGTTGCCGGCGTTCTTGATGACCGGGGTCATCAGGCCCTTCTCGGAGTCCACCGCGATACCGATGTGCTCGGTGTCGAAGTAGGTGATCGTGCCCTCGTCCACGTTGATCCGGGCGTTGACGGGCGCGTGGGCCTTCAGCGCCTGGGCCGCCGCCTTCACGAAGAACGGCATCGGGGAGAGCTTGACGCCCTCGCGCGCCGCGAACGCGTCCTTGGCCTTGGCACGCAGCCTCATCAGCCGCGTGACGTCGACCTCGACGACCGAGGACAGCTGGGCCTGCTCGTGCAGGGCCTTGACCATGTTGTCGCCGATGACCTTGCGGATGCGCGGCATCTTGACGGTCTGGCCACGCAGCGGGGAGGCCTCCAGGACGGGGGCCTTCTTCGCGGCGGTGGCGGCGGTGGCGGCCGGGGCAGCGGCCGGAGCCGGAGCAGCGGCGGCGGCCTTCGCGGCCTCGGCGGCGGCGAGGACGTCCTGCTTGCGGATGCGGCCGCCGACGCCGGTGCCCTTGACGGTGGCCAGGTCGACACCGTTCTCGGCGGCGAGCTTGCGCACCAGCGGGGTCACGTACGCGCCCTCGTCGGTGGGCTGAGCGGCGGCCGGAGCCGCCGGAGCCGGGGTGACGGGAGCGGGCGCGGCCGGAGCCGCGGGCTGAGCCGGAGCCGGAGCCGCAGCGGCGGGCGCCGCCGGAGCAGCCGGAGCCGCAGGGGCAGGCGGAGCGGGGGGCGCCGCCGGAGCCGCGGGCTGGGCCGGAGCCGGGGCGGCAGCGGCCGGAGCGGGCTGAGCCGGGGCCGGAGCGGCGGCCGGAGCCGCGCCCGGGGCGCCGATGACGGCGAGCTTGGCGCCGACCTCGGCCGTCTCGTCCTCGGCGACGGTGATCTCCAGAAGCACACCGGAGGTGGGCGCCGGGATCTCGGTGTCGACCTTGTCCGTGGAGACCTCGAGCAGCGGCTCGTCGGCCTCGACGTTCTCGCCGACCTCCTTGAGCCAGCGCGTGACGGTGCCCTCGGTGACGGACTCGCCCAGCGCCGGAAGGACCACGTCGGTGCCCTCGGCGGTACCTCCGCCGGTGGCTGCCTCGGCCGTCGGGGCCGGCGCCGGAGCGGCGGCCTCGGTGGACGGAGCCGCCGGGGTCTGAGCGGCCGGAGCGGCCTCGGGGGTGGGAGCCGGAGCCGCGGGGGCCTCGGCGGCGGCCGGGGCCGGGGCGGCAGCGGGCGCGCCCGTGCCGTCGTCGATGACGGCCAGCTCGGCGCCGACCTCCACCGTCTCGTCCTCGGCGACCTTGATGGACGCCAGTACGCCGGCGGCGGGCGAGGGGATCTCGGTGTCGACCTTGTCGGTCGACACCTCCAGCAGCGGCTCGTCGGCCTCGACGCGCTCGCCCTCGGCCTTCAGCCAGCGGGTGACAGTGCCCTCGGTGACGCTCTCGCCGAGCGCCGGAAGGGTTACGGAAACCGCCATGGTTTCTGTTGCTCCTTACGAATTGCGGAAGTCTGTGTCGTCGCGGCGATCTGTTTCGACCGAGGGTCGGTCAGTCGTGCGAGTGCAGCGGCTTGCCGGCCAGGGCCAGGTGGGCCTCGCCCAGCGCCTCGTTCTGGGTCGGGTGGGCGTGGATGAGCTGCGCGACCTCGGCGGGCAGCGCCTCCCAGTTGTAGATCAGCTGAGCCTCGCCGACCTGCTCGCCCATACGGTCGCCGACCATGTGGACGCCGACGACGGCACCGTCCTTGACCTGGACGAGCTTGATCTCGCCCGCGGTCTTGAGGATCTTGCTCTTTCCGTTGCCCGCGAGGTTGTACTTCAGAGCGACGACCTTGTCCGCGCCGTAGATCTCCTTGGCCTTGGCCTCGGTGATACCGACGGAGGCGACCTCGGGGTGGCAGTACGTCACCCGGGGCACGCCGTCGTAGTCGATCGGCACGGTCTTCAGACCGGCGAGACGCTCCGCCACCAGGATGCCCTCGGCGAAGCCGACGTGCGCGAGCTGGAGCGTCGGGACCAGGTCACCGACGGCCGAGATGGTCGGCACGTTCGTCCGCATGTACTCGTCGACCAGGACGTAGCCGCGGTCCATCGCGACGCCCTGCTCCTCGTAGCCGAGGCCGGCGGAGACCGGGCCGCGGCCGATGGCGACCAGCAGCACCTCGGACTCGAAGGTCTTGCCGTCGGCGAGGGTCACACGGACGCCGTCCTGCGTGTACTCGGCCTTCTCGAAGAAGGTGCCGAGGTTGAACTTGATGCCGCGCTTGCGGAAGGCGCGCTCAAGAAGCTTCGAGCTGTTCTCGTCCTCGACCGGCACGAGGTGCTTCAGACCCTCGATGACCGTGACGTCCGTACCGAAGGACTTCCAGGCGGAGGCGAACTCGACGCCGATGACGCCGCCGCCGAGGATGATCGCGGACTGCGGGACGCGGTCCAGCGTCAGCGCGTGGTCCGAGGAGATGATGCGGTTGCCGTCGATGTCGAGGCCCGGCAGCGACTTCGGCACGGAGCCGGTCGCCAGAAGGACGTGACGGCCCTGGACGCGCTGTCCGTTCACGTCGACGGAGGTGGGGGAGGACAGCCGGCCCTCGCCCTCGATGTACGTCACCTTGCGGGAGGCGACGAGACCCTGCAGACCCTTGTAGAGGCCGGCGATCACATCGTCCTTGTACTTGTGGACGGCGTTGATGTCGATGCCCTGGAAGGTCGTCAGGACACCGAACTGGTCGGCCTCGCGTGCCTGGTCGGCGATCTCGCCGGCGTGCAGCAGGGCCTTCGTGGGGATGCAGCCGTTGTGCAGGCAGGTGCCGCCGAGCTTGTTCTTCTCGATCAGGGCGACGTCAAGGCCCAACTGCGCTCCGCGCAGGGCCGCGGCATAGCCGCCGCTACCGCCGCCGAGGATCACTAGGTCGAAAACGGTGCTGGCGTCGTTCGCCACGTCACGTCCTCCATGCATGTGCGCCGTACGCCGGTCTCCCGACCGGGCGGCGGCTGGTGTCCGGCCGCTCTTTCTTCGGCCCTGTGGTGGGGCCCTGTCCTGCCGAGAACCCATCTTCGCACTTGTCTGCGGGAACATGGACGCCGGGCCGCTGTGTGAGACGTCGCACTGCCGTCCCCCGAGCCCCGAAGGGGCGCGGGGAACTGCGCGATCAGCCACAGACGGCCCGCACTCGCCGTACGACAGAACGAACCGAGCTACTGGGCGGCTATTTGGCGCCCAAATCCCCCGAAGCCGCCAGCTCGGCAACCCGCACCAACGTGCGCACCGCCGAACCCGTACCACCCTTCGGCGTGTAGCCGAAGGGACCGGACTCGTTGAAGGCCGGGCCCGCGATGTCGAGGTGGGCCCATGTGATCCCCTCGCCCACGAACTCCTTCAGGAACAGCCCGGCGACCAGCCCACCACCCATCCGCTCACCCATGTTGGCGATATCGGCGGTGGGGGAGTCCATCCCCTTCTTCAGGTGATCCGGCAGCGGCATCGGCCAGGACGGCTCACCGGCCTCCTCCGCGGCCTCGACGACCGCGGTGCGGAACGCGTCGTCGTTGGCCATCACCCCGAAGGTGCGGTTGCCCAGAGCGAGAACCATCGCACCGGTCAGCGTCGCCACGTCCACGATCGCGTCCGGCTTGTCCTCGGACGCCTTCCACAGCGCGTCGGCCAGCACGAGGCGGCCCTCGGCGTCGGTGTTGAGGACCTCGACGGTCTTGCCGCTGTACATGCGCAGCACGTCACCCGGGCGGGTGGCGGAGCCCGAGGGCATGTTCTCGGCCAGGGCGAGCCAGCCGGTCACGTTGACCTCGAGACCCAGCCGAGCGGCGGCGACCACCGCGGCGAACACGGCGGCGGCGCCGCTCATGTCGCACTTCATCGTCTCGTTGTGCCCGGCCGGCTTGAGCGAGATGCCGCCCGAGTCGTACGTGATGCCCTTGCCGACGAAGGCCAGGTGCTTCTTCGCCTTGGAGGAGGTGTACGACAGCTTCACGAGGCGGGGAGCGGACGCGGATCCGGCGCCGACGCCGAGGATGCCCCCGTATCCGCCCTTCTCCAGCGCCTTCTCGTCGAGCACCTGCACCTTGATGCCGTGCTCCTTGGCCGCGGTCTGCGCGACGGCGGCGAAGGCCTCGGGGTTCAGGTCGTTCGGCGGGGTGTTGACGAGGTCACGGGCGCGGTTGAGCTCCTCGGACACGGCGACGGCACGCTCGACGGCCGCCTTGTACGCCTTGTCGCGGGGCTTGCCGCCGAGGAGGGCGACCTCGGCGAGCGGGGGCTTGCCGTTCTTCCCGTCCTTCTTGCCGTTCCTGCCGTTCTCCTTGTACGTGTCGAAGGCGTACGCGCCGAGCAGCGCGCCCTCACCGATGGCGCCCGCGTCGGCGGCGTCGGCGACCGGCAGGGCGAACGCGGCCTTCTTCGAGCCGGCGAGCGCGCGGGCGGCGGCACCGGCGGCGCGGCGCAGCGTCTCCGTGTCGAACGAGGCGCCCTTGTCGGGCTGCGCACCGAGACCGACCGCCAGCACGACCGGTGCCTTGAAGCCGGACGGCGCCGGCAACTTCGTCACCTCGCCCTCGCCACCGGAGGCGCCGAGGGTCTCCAGAACGCCGGCGAGCCCGCCGTCGTACGCCTTGTCCACGGCCTCGGCGCCCGGCGCGACAACCAGGTCACCGGACTTGGCGGAGCCGCCCTTGGCGACACCGACGACGATCGCGTCGGCCCGCAGGCCGGGCGCTGCGGCGGTGCTGAGAGTGAGAGCAGTCACGGTGGTGAAATCTCGCTTCCATTGAGTTGCTGTGGCCGAGAAGGGTGGCTCGGCCGGGCCCGACGAAGGAGCCTAGAAGACGGCGGATCGGCAGGCTGGACCGGACCGGAGGGGTATCGGACATGAGCCTACGCGCGGTGGCGGGTTTCGCTCACTCCGCGGCCGTTCATCGGGGGCGTCCTACCAGGAGGGCATGGGCGCGGGAGGCGGCGGCGGTGCGAGCCGGAAACCCGTGACCGACGTCCCGGCGACGCGGTCCGCGAGGGAGCGGCGGGTCGGAGACAGGACGGGCAGGGCGTTCAGGAGGAAGGCGGCCACGGCGACGGCCCAGCACAGGAACGAGACCACGAACCAGCCCTCGACCAGCAGACAGCACGCCAGCGCGAACAGGCCGACGTCGGCCGTGGTCGTCACGGCCGCGCGCACGGCGGCCCGGTGCGGCGGGCACTCGGCGACCTTCAGACCCAGCAGGGCCTTGCCGAGGGTGCGCTTGGAGAAGGCGAGCGTCACCCACTGGTAGAGGAAGGTGGCGAGCACCAGCAGCCCGAAGGCCTGCTCCACGTACAGCACGGCCTTGTTCCACAGCGAGAGCCCCAAGTCCTCGGAGGCCTCGACGAGTTCGCCGCGCGAGGTGAGGATCTCCCAGCCGCTCGCCGTCGCGAGGTCGGGCAGATCCGTCACGAGCGCGGAGATCCGGTTGAAGGTGAACACGGCGAGCGCGGTGGCGAGTGCGAGCACCAGCGCGAAGTCGATCAGCCAGGCTAAGGCGCGACGAGATTTCGGCACAATTGTCCCCCGAGCATCATCAGTTGTCCGGTGCAGTTGTCCGTTCGGCAGGTTATGCAGATTATTGGGTCTGCCTTCAGCCCAGGGCCAGAACGACCAACGAAATCGTCGCCGCCGTCTCCGCAAGCCCGCCGAACACATCGCCCGTGACGCCGCCGAACCGGCGGACGCAGTGCCGCAGCAGGAGTTCGGCCGCCGCGCAGGCGGCGAGCACGGCGATCGCGCCGCGGACGATGCCGTACGTCCCGTCGTACGCCCCGAAGAGCGCGCCCGCGCCCGTGACGACGGCCGCCGTGATGAGTGCGGCACGAACGGGGACCGTGCCCGCGACCGCGGCGCCCAGGCCCTCGGGGCGGGCCGGCGGCACCCCCGCACGGGCGGCAAGGGTGAGCGCGAGCCGGGCGGCGGTCGCCGAGACGACGGCCGCGAACATGCCACGGGCCCAGGAGGACCCGTACGCCTGGGAGAGCGCCGCGACCTGGGCGAGCAGCACGAAGAGCAGGGTGATGACCCCGAACGGGCCGATGTCCGACTGCTTCATGATGCGCAGCGCGTCCTCGGCGGGCCTGCCGCTGCCGAGGCCGTCCGCGGTGTCGGCGAGCCCGTCGAGATGGAGTCCGCGCGTGAGGACGGCGGGTATCGCGGCGGTGACCACGGCGGTGAGCAGCGCGCCGGCACCCAGAAGCAGGAACAGCCCGCCCGTCGCGGCCGCGCACAGGCCGACGGCCAGACCCGCGACGGGCGCGCAGAGCATGCCCGCGCGGGCGGCCTCGCGGTCCCAGCGGGACACCGTCACGGGGAACACGGTGAGGGTGCCGAAGGCGAAGCGGAGACCGTCCTGCCAGGGGGCCTTGGACGTGTCGGACGCGGGCTCGTCCCCTGGCTCGTTCCCCGGTTTGTTTGCGGGTTTGTTCTCGGGTTTGTTCTCCGACTCGGACACGGGCGCAGGGTACGGCACGGCAGGCGGCGGGCCGGATCCGGTCGCAGGATGGGTCCATGGGCGACTGGTGGTATCAGAACATCGTCGAGCCGGGGAAGCTGCCGCTGCTGCTGGCGCTCGCCTCGTTCGTGCTGACGTTCGCGAGCACGCGGGTCATCACCCGGCTCATCCGCGCGGGCAAGGGCCCCTTCCGCAACGTCACGCCCGGCGGCGTGCACGTCCACCACGTCGTCCCAGGAGTGATCCTCACCGTCGTCGGCGGCTTCGGCGGGGTGGCCGGCGGAGGGCACGGCGTCGGCTCGATGGTGTGCGCGGTGCTCTTCGGGATGGGCACGGGCCTGGTGCTCGACGAGTTCGCGCTGATCCTGCACCTCGACGACGTGTACTGGACCGAGGAGGGCCGCAAGAGCGTCGAGGTCGTGGCGATCACGGCGGCGCTGGGGGGCCTGCTCCTCCTCGGCTTCGTGCCGTTCGGGGTCAACGACCTCAGCGAGGAGGAACTGCAGGACCGCGGCGCCCTCATCAGCAGCATGGTGGGGAACTTCCTCATCGCACTGCTCGCCCTCAGCAAGGGCAAGGCACGTCTCGCGATCTTCGGCGTGATCGTCCCGCTCATCGCCCTGATCGGCGCAGTCCGCCTCGCCCGCCCCGGCTCCCCGTGGGCCAAACGCTTCTACCGCCGCCGCCCGCGCGCCCGCGCCAGGTCAAGCCTGCGCGCATACCGCCACGACCGCCGCTGGGCGGGCCCCCGCCGCCGACTGGAGGACTTGATCGGCGGCAGACCGGACCCGGCCCCGCGCTCTTAGGGAGGCCGCAGGCCTCCTAGGGGCGCCGGGCTGTATCAACTTGCGGCTCCGCAGCGCCCTTCAGGGGCGCGGGGCTGTGTCAATTTGCGGCTCCGCCGCGTGGGCGCGACCAGCCACAACGAACCCGCAGCTTCGAAACCACCTCACCCAGCGGAGCGCTCACGCACTCTCCGAGCCCTGCGGCTCAAGGCTCGTGGACTCCTCCTCCGCGTCCTCCGCGTCCTTCGCCTCCTCCGGCTCCGCCATCTCCGGAAGCTCAGCGGCCAGCGCAGCCGCGGCCTGGACCAAGGGCAGAGCGAGCAGCGCCCCCGTACCCTCGCCGACCGTGACCCCGTGGTCGAGCAGCGGCTCAAGGGCCATGCGGTCGAGGGCCTTCGCCTGGGCGGGCTCCCCGCTGTTCTGGCCCGCGAGCCACCAGTCGGGAGCGCGGAAGGCGACCCGCTGCCCGACCAGGGCGCACGCGGCGGACACGACACCGTCGAGGATCACCGGCGTCTTGCGTACCGCGCTCTGCAGCAGAAAGCCGGTCATCGCGGCGAGGTCCGCCCCGCCCACCGTCGCGAGCAGTTGCAACTGGTCCCCGAGTACGGGCCGGGCGCGCCGCAACGCGTCCCGTACGGCCGCGCACTTGCGCATCCAGGCCAGGTCGTCGATCGCGCGCCCGCCACGCCCGGTGACCACGGACGCATCGGTCCCGCACAGCGCGGCGATCAGTACCGCCGCGGCCGTCGTCCCGCCGACGCTCACATCCCCCAGTACGACCAGATCGGTCCCGGAGTCCGCCTCCTCGTCCGCGACGGCGACCCCCGCGCGGAACGCCGCCTCCGCCTCCTCGACGGACAGCGCGTCCTCCACGTCGATCCGTCCGGAGCCACGCCGCACCCGATGGCGCCCGACCTCGTCGGGCAGCGTCTCCGGCTCGCAGTCGAGCGCCATGTCGACCACGCGGACGGGCACGCCGAGCCGCCGGGCGAGCACCGCCGCGGGGCTCTCGCCGTCGAGCAGGGCGCGCACCAGCTGGTCGGCGCTGCCCAACGGCCGTGCCGAGACACCGAGTTCGGCAACCCCGTGGTCACCCGCGAACACCACCACACGCGGACGCTCGATCGCCCGCACCGGCACGGCCGACTGCGCGGCCGCCAGCCACTCACCGAGTTCGTCGAGGCGCCCGAGGGACCCGGGCGGCACGACCTGCCGCTCCCGGCGCGCCTCGGCATCACGGCGCACGCCACCGTCGGGGCGCTCGATCAGATCGGAGAAGTCGTCGAGATTAAGCGAGCTCATTCGCCGAACAGTACCGGCAGCTTCATTGCATCCAAGATCGTGATCCCATACGTTCCGGTTTGCAGTGGATTGTCGTACCGGGTCCTCTCGAGTCGTACTGCTTGCACCGTCTCGTACTGCACCGTCTCGTACTGCACCGTCCCTGGCAGGAGCCCCCCATGTCCCCCACACTCACACCCACACCCACACCCACACCGCAGACCGTGGCCGCGCGTCGCGCCGCGTATCGCGTCGAACTCGCCCTGGAGACCGACCAGTTCCACGAACCGCGCAGACCCGACTGCCCCTGGTGCGGTTCGCGGCGGCTGCGCACCCGGCTGCGTACCCCGGACCTGCTCCAGCGCATGCCCGGCACCTTCGTCGTCGACGAGTGCGAGGACTGCGCGCACGCCTTCCAGAACCCCCGCCTCACCGCCGAGGGCCTGGCCTTCCACCACCGGGACTTCCGCGACGACACCCTGCCCGCGCGACTCCTCCGCACCAGGGGAGGCCGCAGAAGCCACGAGGCGGCGGCTCGCGCGATGCTCCCGTATCCCGAGCCCGAGAGCTGGCTGGACGTCGGCACCGGGTACGGCCGTTTCCCGGCCGTCGCCAGGGAGGTGCACCCGTACACGGCCTTCGACGGGACCGACCCCACCCCGCGGGTCGAAAGGGCGCGGGTGGCGGGCCGGATCGAGGAGGCGTACCGCGGCCGGCTGCCCGACCTCGTCGAGCGGCTGCGCGCCCGCTACGACGTAGTGAGCCTCTTCCGCCACCTCGAATACAGCCCCGACCCGCGCGAGGAGCTGCGCGCCGCGCTCGCCGTGCTGCGCCCCGGCGGACATCTGCTGGTCGAGGTCCCGGACCCCGACTGCGCGTTCGGCGCGCTGCTCGGCAAGTGGTGGCTGCCGTACGGCCAGCCGCGGCACCTGCACCTCATGCCGCTGCGCAACCTCCTCGGCGAACTCGACGCACTCGGCTGCACGGTCGTCTCCACCGACCGCCGCGAACCGCACATCCCGTACGACCTCACCGGCGCGCTCGCGCTCCGCCTGTCGGGTGCCCGGTTCTGTACGCCTCTGTTCGCCGCCGCGTTCGCCCTGGACCAGGCCCTGGCCCCGCTGCTGCGCCGCACCCGCTTCTCGAACTCGTACCGGGTGATCGCACGCAGGGGTATGTCGGCCTGAGCGGAGTATGTCGGCTGAGCCTCGTGCCGCTCCGCGGCCCGGAGCCGGTCCACTCCCCGGCCCCTCACCCCCGCAGCGACAGCGCCTGCCCCGCCACCACCAGCAGCACGTGCTCGCACTCGGACGCGAACGCCGCGTTCAGGCGGCCCAGTTCATCGCGGTAGCGGCGGCCGGAGGGGGTGGCGGGGACGATGCCGGAGCCGACCTCGTTGGAGACGGCGACGAGGGTACGCCGGGTCTCCCGGACGGCGGCCGTCAGCTCCTCGACCCGGGCCCGCAGCGCCTGTTCGCCACCGCCGGCCCACTCGTCGTCGTCCCAGGCGTCGACGGCGTCCATCGCGTCCGTCAGCCACAGCGACAGACAGTCGATCAGCAGCGGCGGCCCGTCCTCCTTCAGGAGGGGTACGAGGTCGCAGGTCTCGGCGGTACGCCAGGAACCGGGGCGCCGCTCGCGATGGGCGCTCACCCGGGCGGCCCATTCGCTGTCCCCGTTGCGGGCACCACCCGTCGCCACGTACAGCACATCCGGGAAGGCCTCGAGCCGCCGCTCCGCCTCCACCGACTTCCCGGACCGCGCCCCGCCGAGCACCAGGGTCCGGCGCGGTACGTCGGGCACGTCCTCGTACACCCCCACGATCAGCGTCGTCCCGTCCGGCACCGCCCGCGCCCCCGCCGCCGCGAGCCGCCGCCGCAGTTCGGGGCCCGGCGGCACGTCGTGGCCGACATGCACCGCGATCACGTCCGTCGTGGGCCCGACGGCCCCGACCGCGCGCAACCGGGCCAGCGCGTCCGGCCGCCCCAGAACATCGGCGACCACCATGTCGTACGCCTCGCCGCTCCCGCCCGGCCCGCCGGTCCCGTACGTTCCGTCCGTCCCGTCGAGCCCCGAGGGCGCCGCGCCCGGCGGCAGATACAGCAGCCGCTGCCCGTCCGGCCCGCTCACCGCGTACCCCGTCCCCGGCGCGTCCAGCGGCACAGCCCGCACCCGATGCCCGGTCAGCAGCGCCAGCTCCCGCCCGTCCGGCACCCGTCCGGGCTGCGGCAACCCGGCCGGCACCTCCACCGCGGGCCCGTCATGGGGATGCGACAACAACACCTGCCGCACACCGCCCAGGGACCGCCCCACCCGAGCAGCCGCGAACGCCGCCCCGGGAGTGAGGTCGAGCAACAACGTGCCGTCCACAAGAACCGCGGTCGCCGCCCGCGCATACGCCCCGAGCGCGACCGCACAGGCCGCACAGGGACAGCCGGGACGAGGCAGGCCATCGGGAGCACCGGTCCCGAGCAGAGTGATGTCCACGGAACCGATTTTTCCGCCTCAACTCAGCTCGTGCGCGACAGGGGGCACTCCGTTACGCGACAGGGGGCGCCCCTTCAGCCGTGCATCCGGGCCCACGACAGGCGCCCCGTAAGGGGCGCGGGGAACTGCGCGACCAGCCACACACGACCCGCACCCACCACACAACACTCCCCGACCTGCCCCTTTGAACACCGCACCCCAAGCGGAGCGCCTAGGCTTCAGCAAGGCAACCGGATCTTGCTCGGTACTTGGGAGGCGACATGGCGGCATGGACGTGGCGGTTCGAGAAGTCCGACGGGACGGAGGTCCAGCCCGCGGTACAGCCCGAGGAGTTCACCACGCAGGGGGACGCCGAATCCTGGCTCGGTGAGTACTGGAAGGCGCTGGCCGAAGGGGGAGCGGACCAGGTACGGCTGTTCGAGGACGCCACGGAGATCTACGGCCCGATGAGCCTGCACGCGGAAGCCTCGCAGGACTCGTAAAACCTCGTAGCTCGTAAGGCCTCGTAGGAGGCGCGGTGCGCGGCTGGCTGACGCAGGACTCAGCCGCGCACCCCGCACAGGTGCAGCAGCGCCGCCACCGCCCGATACGGATCCGTCCGCCCGGCCCGCTCCTCGGCGGCCAGCAGCACGTCCACGTCGTCCGGAACCGCCGCGTCGTCCGCGGCCAGGTCCGTGAAGACCCGCACGCCGTACCAGGCGTGCAGCGGCGCCCCGATCCCGGCGAGCGTGCCGGTGAGCGCGTCGAGCCGGTCCGCGCGTACGTCGAGGCCGAGCCGATTCGTGTACGCGCTGCCGTCGAACGAGGCCAGGGCGCCGGCCCAGTCACCCGAAAGGCCCGGCCGCATCGCCAGCGCGTCCCCGTTCCGTACGAGCAGCGACAGCAGCCCGCCGGGGGCCAGCATGCGGGCAAGACCGGCGACCAGCGCGTCGGGATCCTCGACGTACATCAGCACGCCGTGGCACAGCACCACATCGAAACTGCCGGGCAGGAAGTGGACGCCGGTGTCCCGCCCGTCCCCCTCGAAGAGCCGCACCCGGCTCCTGATCCCCTCGGGTTCGGCGGCGAGCGCCTCGCGGGCCGCGGCGACCATCTTCGGGTCCTGCTCGAGGCCGGTGACCTTGTGCCCGGCCCGCGCCAGGCGCAGCGCCTGCGTGCCCTGGCCCATGCCCACGTCGAGGACGCGCAGCCGCTGCCCCACCGGGAACCGCCCGGCTATCTGCTCGTCCAGCTGCCGGGTCACCAGCTCCTGGCGTACGACATCACGCAGCCCGCCCAGCTTGCTGAGCCAGGCGTCCGCCGCACCACCCGTGAAAGATGCCGCGCTCAGGGCCGCTCTCCGCGCTTGACCTGCGGCTTCGGCAGCCGGAGGCGACGCATCTGGAGGCTGCGCATCAGCGCATAGGCGGCCGCGCCACGCTTGGGCTCGTCGGGGTAGCGCTCGTTCAGCTGCTTCTTCAGGCGGATCACGATGCCGATCGAGTCGACCACGATCAGCACGATCACGAAGAGCCACAGCAGCAGCGCGACGTTCTGCAACTGCGCGATCTGGACCATGCTCAGTACGAGGATGATCACAGCCAGCGGCAGGAAGAACTCGGCGATGCAGAACCGCGAGTCGATGAAGTCACGCGCGAACTTCCGCACCCGCCCCTTGTCACGGGCGGGCAGATAACGCTCGTCACCGCTGGCCAGCGCCTCGCGCTGTTTCGCGAGCGCGGCGCGGCGGTCTTCGCGCTGCCGCTTGGCCGCCTCTTTGCGGTTCGTCGGCGTATGCGCGACGCTCCGCCGTCGGGGCTGGGCCTCACTGCGCTTCGGCGTGGGGCGCCCCTTGGGGGCCTGCGGATCACGGGGCTGATTGGAGTCGGTCACCGTCGCCTTGTCGGCAAGGGCCTTCTCTTCTTTGGCACGGCTACGGAACACAAAACCCAAGGGTAAGGGGTACCCGCGCATGGACCACAGCCGAGTGGGGAACGATCCGGCAACACCGGTCGTCTGTAGGAGGACAGTGGGGAGGGGCAAAAGGGGTGTTGCCTTCGGTTCGCCCGGGGTGGGCCTGAGGTAATCCCGAAGTTGTCCCGTACCTAACCCTGGGAGGCACCTACTCCCTACGCCGGAGCGGTGCCGACCACAGTCGTCCTTGGGGATGAGCGCATCCGTCCCCGAACAGTGCGGTAATGGATGCAGAGCCCGTACCGTGGGTTCTGTTGCAGTCGCTGGAGCTGGAGTCCGTCAGAAGGGGGCGCGCGAAGCCCATGAGCGGTGTCATGAAGCGTATGGGGATGATCTTCCGCGCGAAGGCGAACAAGGCCCTTGATCGGGCCGAGGACCCGCGCGAAACCCTCGACTACTCGTACCAGAAGCAGCTGGAGCTGCTGCAGAAGGTGCGCCGCGGAGTCGCCGATGTGGCGACGTCCCGCAAGCGCCTGGAGTTGCAGCTCAACCAGCTCCAGAGCCAGTCCTCGAAGCTGGAGGACCAGGGCCGCAAGGCGCTCGCCCTCGGCCGTGAGGACCTGGCCCGTGAGGCGCTGTCGCGCCGTGCCGCGCTCCAGCAGCAGGTCACGGACCTGGAGACGCAGCACCAGACCCTCCAGGGAGAGGAGGAGAAGCTCACGCTCGCCGCCCAGCGGTTGCAGGCCAAGGTCGACGCCTTCCGTACGAAGAAGGAGACCATCAAGGCCACGTACACCGCCGCCCAGGCGCAGACCCGGATCGGCGAGGCCTTCTCCGGGATCTCCGAGGAGATGGGCGACGTCGGCATGGCCATACAGCGTGCCGAGGACAAGACGGCGCAGCTGCAGGCCCGGGCCGGCGCCATCGACGAGCTGCTCGCCTCCGGCGCCCTCGACGACTCGTCCGGACTGGCCAAGGACGACATCCAGAGCGAGCTGGACCGGCTCTCCGGTGGCACGGACGTGGAGCTGGAGCTGCAGCGCATGAAGGCCGAGCTGGCCGGCGGTTCCTCCTCGTCCCAGCAGGCGATCGAGGGCGGTCAGGGCCAGACTCAGTCCCAGGACCAGCCGAAGGACACTCCGCGCTTCGACAAGCAGTAGTCCCACGCCTTAGGAGGGCGTCGTGATCGTACGGATCATGGGAGAGGGACAGGTGAAGCTGGACAACGCCCACTTCACCGAGCTGAACAAACTGGACGACGAGCTCCTCGCGGAGATGGAGTCCGGCGACGAGGAGGGCTTCCGGCGCACGCTGGGAGCACTCCTCGACGCGGTACGCCGCATGGGCACGCCACTGCCCGACGACGCCCTCGAACCATCGGAACTCATCCTCCCGTCCCCGGACGCAACGCTGGAGGAGGTCCGGGAGATGCTGAGCGAGGACGGCTTGATTCCGGGCTGACTGAGAACTCCGGCACCTTTGAAGGCGGGCGACCGCTGTACGGTGCCCCGTAAGGGGCGCGGGGAACTGCGCGACCAGCCACAGACGACCCGCAGCCAAAATACGGCCCAACCGGCGGAGCCAAGCGTGAGCACAATCGAGCGCACCCGGGACCGGCTGCGGGCACATCCGCTGGTGGTGGACGGAGCGCTGGCGGCAGCCGTACTGCTGTGCATGATCATCGCGTCGTTCGTCGCCCCGGACGGCCACGGCGGGAAAACCTGGGGCACGCGCGCACCCGACGCGCTCGGCCTCACCCTGATGACGCTGGGCGCCGTCGCCCTGGTCTTCCGCCGCCGCGGCCCCATGCCGGTCCTCGCCGTGACGAGCGCCCTCTCCCTGCTGGAGTTCGTCACCGGCGACCCGCGGACCCCGGTGGCGATGTCCGCCGTGATCGCCCTCTACACGGTCGCGTCGACGACCGACCGGCCCACCACCTGGCGGGTCGGACTGCTCACCATGACCGTTCTGACGGGCGTCGCGATGCTCGCGGGCTCCATGCCCTGGTACGAGCAGGAGAACCTCGGCATCTTCGCCTGGACCGGCATGGCCGCCGCCGCGGGCGACGCGGTACGCAGCCGCCGCGCCTTCGTGCACGCCATAAGAGAGCGCGCCGAACGCGCCGAGCGCACCCGCGAGGAGGAGGCCCGCCGCCGCGTGGCCGAGGAGCGGCTGCGGATCGCCCGGGACCTGCACGACGTCGTCGCCCACCACATCGCGCTGGTCAACGTGCAGGCCGGAGTCGCCGCGCACGTCATGGACAAGCGGCCCGACCAGGCCAAGGAAGCCCTCGCCCACGTCCGAGAGGCCAGCCGCTCCGCGCTCAACGAACTCCGCGCCACCGTCGGCCTGTTGAGGCAGTCCGGTGACCCGGAGGCGCCCACCGAACCGGCCCCGGGACTGCACCGCCTCGACGAACTCGTCGGCACCTTCCGCAGTGCGGGCCTGCCCGTCGAGGTGGCCCACACCGACCACGGCACCGCCCTGCCCGCCGCCGTCGACCTGGCCGCGTACCGCGTCATCCAGGAAGCCCTCACCAATGTGCAGAAGCACGCGGGTACGGAGGCGAAGGCCGAGGTCAGCGTCGTACGCGTGGGGCCGAATGTGGAGATCACCGTCCTCGACAACGGGCCCGGCGACGATGTGGAGGCCCGGCAGGACGAGAACGGCGGGCACGGGCTGCTCGGCATGCGTGAGCGGGTCACCGCGCTCGGCGGCAGCTGCACCGCCGGACCCCGCTACGGAGGCGGCTTCCGGGTCCATGCGATCCTGCCGGTCAAGAACCGCACCGGGAACACGGCATCGCCCACCCAGGCATCGGCGACTCAGGCATCGACGACCCAGACATCGCCGAGCGCGGCACCCACGAAAACCGCACCCACGAAGACGACATCCACGAAAACGGCACCCACGGGGGACCCCGCATGACCATCCGCGTCCTGCTCGCCGACGACCAGGCACTGCTGCGGAGCGCGTTTCGCGTGCTGGTCGACTCCGAGCCCGACATGGAGGTCGTCGCGGAGGCCTCGGACGGCGCGGAGGCGGTGCGGCTGGCGCGCGAGGAGCGGGCCGACGTCGTCCTGATGGACATCCGCATGCCCGGTACGGACGGTCTCGCCGCCACCCGGCTGATCAGCGCCGACCCGGGCCTCACGCACGTACGCGTGGTCATGCTGACGACCTTCGAGGTCGACGAGTACGTGGTGCAGTCGCTGCGGGCCGGGGCCTCCGGCTTCCTCGGCAAGGGCTCGGAGCCCGAGGAACTGCTGAGCGCCATCCGGATCGCGGCGGGCGGCGAGGCGCTGCTGTCGCCGGCGGCCACGAAGGGGCTGATCGCCAGGTTCCTCGCGCAGGGCGACGACGACAGGGATCCCGCCCGCACCGAGCGTCTCGACGCGCTGACCGGGCGGGAGCGAGAGGTCCTCGTCCAGGTCGCGGGCGGGCACTCGAACGACGAGATCGCCGAGCGGCTCGAGGTCAGCCCGCTGACGGTGAAGACGCACGTCAACCGTGCCATGGCCAAACTGGGCGCGCGTGACCGGGCTCAACTGGTCGTCATCGCGTACGAGTCGGGGCTGGTACGTCCAAGGGTGGAGTGAGCTCCGGCCGGGCGTACTGCGCCCGCAGTATGAGCCGGATAAGGAAATGGACTCAGGGGCGACGGATCGGCCTTCGCCGATGGCTCAGGGTGTAGGGGCGGGCGCTCACATGTGCCCCTCCAGCCGCTCCGGCACACCCAGCCACAGAAGAGAGATCCGCCACCCATGTCCTGGCTGTCCAGGTTCAGCCTCGCACAACGGGCCCTCATAGGGCTGATGTCGATCGTCGCGCTAGCTTTCGGAGCGATCGCGATCCCGCAGCTCAAGCAGCAGTTGCTGCCCACCATCGAACTGCCCATGGTGTCGGTGCTTGCGCCGTACCAGGGCGCGTCCCCCGACGTGGTCGAGAAGCAGGTCGTCGAGCCCATCGAGGACAACCTCGAAGGGGTCGACGGCATCTCGGGCGTCACCTCCACCGCCAGCGAGGGCAACGCCCTGATCATGGCGTCCTTCGACTACGGCAATGACACCGAGCAGCTCGTCGCCGATGTCCAGCAGGCCGTCAACCGGGCCCGCGTCCAGCTCCCGGACGACGTGGACCCGCAGGTCGTCGCCGGTTCCACGGACGACATCCCGACCGTGGTGCTCGCCGTCACCTCCGACAAGGACCAGCAGGCCCTCTCGGACCAGCTCGACCGCACCGTCGTGCCCGAGCTGCGCGACATCGACGGCGTCGGCCAGGTCACGGTCGACGGCGTACGGGATCTCCAGGTCACGGTCACGCCCGATGACGCGAAGATGGCGCGCGCCGGGGTCACCCCGCCCGTCCTCGGCCAGGCCCTTCAGGCGGGCGGCGCGACCGTACCGGCCGGCTCCTTCGACGAGAACGGCAGCAACCGCACCGTCCAGGTCGGCGGCGGCTTCACCTCGCTGAAGCAGATCCAGGACCTGATGGTCACCGGCGAGGGCGTCGAGAAGCCCGTACGCCTCGGTGACATCGCCGCGGTCGAGGAGCAGCCCGCCACGGCGGAGTCCATCACCCGCACCGACGGCAGGCCCAGCCTCTCCGTCTCGCTGACGATGGACCACGACGGCAGCGCGGTCGCCATCTCCGACGCGGTCCAGGACAAGCTGCCCGACCTGCGCAAGGACCTCGGCTCCGGTGCGACGCTGACCGTCGTCAGCGACCAGGGTCCGGCGGTCTCCAAGTCCATCTCGGGCCTGACGACCGAGGGCGCGCTCGGCCTGCTCTTCGCGGTCGTGATCATCCTGGTCTTCCTGGCCTCGATCCGCTCGACCCTCGTCACGGCGGTGTCGATCCCGCTGTCGGTGGTCCTCGCGCTGATCGTCCTGTGGACCCGCGACCTGTCGCTCAACATGCTCACCCTCGGCGCGCTGACCATCGCGATCGGCCGCGTCGTCGACGACTCGATCGTGGTCCTGGAGAACATCAAGCGCCACCTTGGTTACGGCGAGGAGCGCCAGGAGGCGATCCTCAAGGCGGTACGGGAGGTAGCGGGCGCGGTCACGTCCTCCACTCTCACGACGGTCGCCGTCTTCCTCCCCATCGGCCTGACCGGCGGCATGGTGGGCGAACTGTTCGGCTCCTTCAGCCTGACGGTGACGGCGGCGCTGCTGGCCTCGCTGCTCGTCTCGCTGACGGTCGTACCGGTGCTCTCGTACTGGTTCCTGCGCGCCCCCAAGGGCACGCCCGCGGACGCCGACGAGGCGCGCCGCAAGGCCGAGGAGAAGGAGGCCCGCAGCCGCCTCCAGCGCTCGTACGTCCCTGTCCTGCGGTTCGCCACCCGGCGCCGCCTGACCAGCGTGGCCATCGCGGTGGTCGTCCTCATCGGTACGTTCGCCATGGCGCCGCTGCTGAAGACGAACTTCTTCGACCAGGGCGAGCAGGAAGTCCTCACCGTCAAGCAGGAGTTGAAGCCCGGCACCAGCCTGGCCGCGACCGACGCCCAGGCCAAGAAGGTCGAGCAGCTGCTCGACGGTGTGAAGGGCGTCGAGGACTACCAGGTCACGGTCGGCTCCTCCGGCTTCCTGGCCGCGTTCGGCGGGGGCACGGACACCAACCAGGCCTCGTACACGGTTAAGGTCGCGGACTCGGCCTCGTACGACGATGTCCAGGACCGGATCGAGGAGGGACTCGGCAAGCTCTCCGGGATCGGTACGACGACGATCTCGGCCGGGGACGGCTTCGGCGCCCAGGAGCTGAGTGTGGTCGTCAAGTCCGCCGACGCCGAGGTGCTGCGCGAGGCCGCGGAGGAGGTCCGGGACGCGGTCGCCGGGCTCGACGACGTCACGGACGTGACGAGCGACCTCGCCCAGTCCGTACCGCGGATCTCCGTCAAGGCCAATGACAAGGCCGCGGCGGCCGGGTTCGACGACACGACGCTCGGCGCCGCCGTCGGCCAGGCGGTGCGCGGCACCACCAGCGGCAAGGCGATTCTGGACGACACCGAGCGGGACGTGGTCATCAAGTCGGCGAAGCCAGCCCGGACGCTGGACGAGCTGAAGAAGCTCCAGCTGGGGCCCGGTGTGGAGCTCGGTGACATCGCCACGGTGGAGCTGGTCGACGGCCCGGTCTCGATGACCAGGATCGACGGGCAGCGGGCGGCGACGATCACGGCGAAGCCGACGGGCGAGAACACCGGTGCGGTGAGCGCGGATCTCACCACGAAGCTCGACGCGCTGAAGCTCCCGGACGGGGCGACGGCGGAGATCGGCGGTGTCTCGCAGGACCAGGACGAGGCGTTCGGATCCCTCGGCCTGGCGATGCTCGCGGCGATCGCGATCGTCTTCATGCTGCTGGTGGCGACCTTCCGGTCCCTCATCCAGCCGCTGATCCTGCTGGTGTCGATCCCGTTCGCGGCGACGGGCGCGATCGGCCTGCTGGTCGCCACGGGCACCCCGATGGGCGTACCGGCGATGATCGGCATGCTGATGCTCATAGGCATCGTGGTCACGAACGCGATCGTGCTGATCGACCTGATCAACCAGTACCGCAGGCAGGGTTACGGAGTGGTCGAGGCCGTACTGGAAGGCGGCCGCCACCGCCTGCGCCCGATCCTGATGACGGCACTGGCGACGATCTTCGCCCTCCTCCCCATGGCGCTGGGCATCACGGGCGAGGGCGGCTTCATCGCCCAGCCCCTGGCCGTGGTGGTCATCGGCGGCCTGATCACGTCGACACTCCTCACCCTCCTCCTCGTCCCGACGCTCTACGCGATGGTCGAACTCCGCAAGGAGCGGCGGGCGAAGAAGCGGGAGGCCAAGCGGGCGAAGAAGGCGGAGGCGCCTGCGCAGTCGGAGCCGGAGCCCGCGGGCGTGTGACGGTCTGACCCGCACAGCCTGATCCAGGGCGGCCGGGCCCCGAACCCAAATGGTTCGGTGCCCGGCCGCCGTCGTGTGCCGTTACGTATCCTGTGGGCTCGAACTGCTTTATGGGGGAAGGGGATTCGGGCGGTGCCACTGCACAGGGACGACCCGAAGTCGGTCGGCGGATACAAGCTGGTCGACCGGCTCGGAGCCGGGGGCATGGGGGTCGTCTACCGGGGCAGAGCGCGTTCGGGGCGCGAGGTCGCCGTCAAGGTGGTGCACGCCCAGTACGCCGCGGACGGCGTCTTCAGGGCCCGGTTCCGGCAGGAGATCGAGGCGGTCCGCAAGGTGAGCGGCGCCTTCACCGCACCAGTCGTGGACGCCGACCCGGAGGCGGCGCGGCCGTGGATGGCGACCCAGTACGTGTCCGGCCGCTCGCTCGCGCAACGGATCCAGGACCGCGGCCCGCTCCGGGACGCCGAGCTGCGGCAGTTGGCGCTCGGTCTGGTGGAGGCGCTGCGCGACATCCACCGGGCCGGGGTCGTGCACCGCGACCTGAAGCCGGCGAACGTCATGATGGCCGAGGACGGCCCCCGGGTCATCGACTTCGGCATCTCCCGCGCGGCGGAGAACCAGACCCTGACCGAGACCGGCCAGATGATCGGCACCCCGCCGTTCATGTCCCCGGAGCAGTTCACCGACGCCCGCACGGTCGGTCCGGCCTCGGACGTGTTCTCGCTCGGGGCGCTGCTGGTGTACGCGGTGACCGGGCGGGGCCCGTTCGACACCGACAGCCCTTATCTGACGGCGTACCGGGTGGTCCACGACGAGCCTGTGCTGGACGGGGTGGGCGGGCCGCTGCGCACGATCCTGGAGCGCTGCCTGGTCAAGGACGAGGCGGAACGGCCCGGACTCGACGCGTTGGCATGGGAGTTCGCGAGGGCCCTGCCCGAGGGGGACGCGGGCGACCTGCCCACCGTGACACTGGGCCGGGCCGCACAGGCGGTGGCGGAGATCCGCCCCGGGACGGTGGCCGACTCGGGCCGTGACGGCCGGCCCGGCCTGCGGAGCCGTATCCACCCGCTGTGGGCCGCGACCGGCACGGTCGGCGCGCTGGTCCTCGGGCTGACGGCCTATCTGCTCATCGGGCCGGGGCAGGCGGACGGCCAGGGGGCGGCGAGCCCGTCCTCCCGGTGGGCGGCGCTACCCGACGGCTGGAAGCCGTGGCAGACAACGGTGTACGAGAGCGCCCCGCGAGGCGCGAAGAAGGCCATGAGCGTGCACGGCGGGACGGAGGGCGGGCCCGAGTGTCTGGTGCACGAGGACGCCGTCTACTGCGGGGGTGAAGGAGTCCTTCCCGTACGCCTGGACGGCCGGACCGGCAAGACCGTCTGGCGCGCCGGCATCGCGCCCTCCGGCACCGACAGCGCGATGTACTCCGCTTCCCCCCTCGCCGTACGGGACGGCGTGTTCCTGGTGCAGCAGCAGATCATCGGCGAATCCACCGAGACCGACCCGACCGACATCATCGCCCTCGACGCCGAGACCGGTGAGCGGCTCTGGAGCCGCAGGGTGACTGAGTCCTACGTCGACATGACCTTCTCCGGCGGCGTGGTCGTGACGCCGGACAAGAGCGGCCGCTCGCTGGTGGCCCTGTCGCCGCGTACCGGCGCCGAGCGCTGGACGAAACCTTTGCCCGCGAACCACTACTGCGCGTTCACCGAGGCCGGCGAGGGCCTGTATCTGGAGTGCCTCCCGGACACAATGAAACGCGAGGACAACCGGATCCTGCAGCTGGATCCGACCGACGGCTCGGCACGGCGTCTGACGGCGCCGAACAGCGCCGGCCTCCTCGGGGTCCTCGACGGCCGGCTGCTCTTCCTGCAGTCGACCGAGAACGAGCGAGGGGAAGAGCTGGCCGGCGAGGAGGCGCCGTACGACCGGATCCTGTTGATCCATCCGGTCACCGGTGCCCGCAGCACGACCAAGCTGGCCAAGGAGTACGCGGGACAGGTGACTCTGGTGGACAGCACGCTGTGGTTCGCCGCATCCAGTGGCCGGGTGACCGCCGTGTCGGCCCGCACGGGCAAGCCGCTGCAGCAGACCTCGACCAGCCTGGAACAACCGAGCCCGCCCACGTACGACCCGCGGACAGGGGCTCTGTACCTGGCCAGTGCCAGCGGCCGCGCAGCCGCCCTCGACACGCGCAAGGGCACGCTGCTGTGGGAGACGCTGCCACGGGCCGAGAAGGTGTCGTCCGGCCTCACTGCCGGGCCCGAGGTGCTGCTCCAGGCAGGGGCGCTGCTGGTGACCATCCCGGACGGCACGGTCTTCAGCCTCGATCCCGCTCACCCCGAGCAAAAGCCCGCCTCGGGGTGAGCGGGATCGGGCACCGGGTTACGGCAGCGCCAGCATCCGCTCCAGCGCCAGCTTCGCGAACTGCTCGGTCTCCCGGTCGACCTCGATCTGGTTGACGAGATTGCCCTCGGCCAGCGACTCCAGCGCCCAGACCAGGTGCGGCAGATCGATGCGGTTCATGGTCGAGCAGAAGCAGACCGTCTTGTCGAGGAAGACGATCTCCTTGTCCTCGGACGCGAAACGGTTCGCCAGACGGCGGACCAGGTTCAGCTCCGTACCGATCGCCCACTTGGAGCCCGCAGGAGCCTCCTCCAGGGTCTTGATGATGTGTTCCGTGGACCCCACGTAATCGGCGGCGGCCACGACCTCGTGCTTGCACTCGGGGTGCACGAGCACATTGACGCCCGGAATCCGCGCACGCACGTCCTCCACGCTCTCCACCGAGAAGCGCCCGTGCACCGAGCAGTGCCCGCGCCACAGGATCATCTTCGCGTCGCGCAGCTGCTCGACGGTCAGGCCGCCGTTCGGCCTGTGCGGGTTGTAGACGACGCAGTCGTCGAGCGACATCCCCATGTCCCGCACCGCGGTGTTCCGCCCCAGGTGCTGGTCGGGCAGGAAGAGCACCTTCTCGCCCTGCTCGAAGGCCCACTCCAGGGCCCGCTTGGCGTTCGACGACGTGCAGATCGTGCCGCCGTGCTTGCCGGTGAACGCCTTGATGTCCGCCGAGGAGTTCATGTACGAGACGGGCACGACCTGCTCGGCTATCCCGGCCTCGGCCAGTACGTCCCAGCACTCGGCGACCTGCTCGGCCGTCGCCATGTCGGCCATGGAACAGCCGGCGGCGAGGTCGGGGAGTACGACCTTCTGGTCGTCGCCGGTCAGGATGTCCGCCGACTCCGCCATGAAGTGCACACCGCAGAAGACGATGTACTCGGCCTCGGGGCGGGCGGCGGCGTCCCGGGCGAGCTTGAAGGAGTCCCCGGTGACATCCGCGAACTGGATGACCTCGTCGCGCTGGTAGTGGTGGCCGAGCACGAAGACCTTGTCCCCGAGCTTCTCCTTGGCCGCACGGGCGCGCTCCACCAGGTCCGGGTCGGACGGCGAGGGCAGGTCACCGGGACACTCGACGCCCCGCTCGCTCCTGGGGTCGGCCTCACGGCCGAGCAGCAGCAGGGCGAGGGGCGTCGGCTGTACGTCGAGCTCCTGGGTCTGGGCGGTGGTCACGAAACACGCACCCTTTCTGTTCTGCGGCTCGCTTGAATCACCTGGAACGATCAAGCGGAACAAGCCTTTTCGTCGAAATGACGTTATCTATCATAACCGCTTCACGTCACTTTGACGATGCCCATAGCGTCGATGTGACGTGAATCCCGGTGACTCGTACGGCAGGTGACAGGGAAGCGTCTTTCGGGTTGCCCACCGGTCTGCCACCGGGTTGTCCACAGGACGTTTTCCGCTTCCAGCCGCGTGTGCGAGCATGAGGAGGGAGAAGAGAGAACCGAAAGACACACGCTCGGCCCGGAATGAATCCGCGGCCCCGCCGGTTGCAACCGTCGGCAAGCAGTCTCCGTACAACCCGGGAGAGAAGCAGATGTCCGTATCGGACGAGACCACCACCGTGAGCGACGGCATCCTCCTGTCGGACGCCGCCGCGGCCAAGGTCAAGGGCCTGCTCGAGCAGGAAGGCCGCGACGATCTGGCACTGCGCGTCGCCGTTCAGCCCGGCGGCTGCTCCGGCCTGCGGTACCAGCTCTTCTTCGACGAGCGCTCCCTTGACGGCGACGTCGTCAAGGAGTTCGGTGGTGTGAAGGTCGTCACCGACCGCATGAGCGCTCCGTACCTGGGCGGCGCCTCCATCGACTTCGTGGACACGATCGAGAAGCAGGGCTTCACGATCGACAACCCGAACGCGACGGGTTCCTGCGCCTGCGGCGACTCCTTCAGCTGACCCCGAGCCCGGCCTCGTAACGCAGAAGGCCGCGTGACGCAGAAAGGCGGCGCCCCCTCCAACGGGGCGCCGCCTTCGCGTGTTCAAGGCCTCCTTGGCGGCCTACTTGGTCAGCTTCGGCAAGTCCTTCTCCAGCGGCAGCGCCTTGCCGTCCGTACTCACAACCTTGCGGTCCCCGAGCGGTTCCTTCAGCTCGACCGTCTTGTGGAAGGTTTTGGCGATCATGATGCAGACCTTGTCCTTCCACGGCTTCTCGGTCACCTTGACCGTCACGGTGTCGCCCTTCTCCTCGGCCGACGCCGAGTAGTCGCTGCACACCCCGCCCGTGAAGCGCACGGTCAGCTTCTTGTCGTCCGCGCTGTAGCCCTCGACCCTGACATCCCGCTGCGTCGGCGCCGTGCTCGGCTCGGCGGGAGGCTCGTCACCGGGACCGCTCGGCTGCGGGCTCGGCTTCGCCGTCGGGGTGTCGCCCGGCTGCTCCGGCGAGGTCAGATACTTCGGCTCGACCGCCGGATGCGTCACCGTGAAGCTCTCCCCGGCACCCTTGGCCCCCTCGGGCCGTACCTCGAAGAGCCAGGAGGGCACCAGCGCCTGCCGCCCGTCCACGAGCTGCGCCGCCAGACCGAACGTGGCGCGCTCGACGACCGCGGCAGGCTCGATCATCAAGGTCGTCGGCCCGCACGGGTCCTCGACCGTCTCCGCCAGGGGTACGGGGCTGGCGCACCCACCGATGCCCACGCGCCCGTCGGTCCCGGACCGGTTCAGCAGTTCGAGCGTCTTCTGCGCACCGAGGACGGGATACGTGTCCCCCTTCACCGGCGCCTTCAACTGGCCGCTGCCGCCCACCACTTGACCGTCCGCGCCCACCTGGACACCGGTCGTCCAGCCGTACGTCGGCAGCCCGCCGACCTGCGGCTCGGCGTTCACCGCGCGTTTCGTGCCCATGAGCTGGGTCGCGTCGAGCTTGGCGTCGTCCTGGCCGACCGCCTTCAGGACGGGCGCGGCCGCCTTCTTCGCGGCGTCCACGCTCACCGGGTCGACCTTGGGGTCCTCGGCGGCCCCGCCGCTCTTGCACACCGTGGTGCTCTCGCAGTTGTCGGTGCCGGGGGCGAAACGGCTGAACGTCCAGATGCCGGGCGCCTTCTTGTTCACCCGGAGGCTCGGCCCCGAACCGTCCTTGGTGGCCCCGACCCTCCAGGCCTCGCCCTCCGCCGTCGGCTTGCCCTCCACACCGAGGGCCTTGGCGAGCGCGGCCACCTCGGCGGCCGTGACCTCGCCCTTCGCGCGATACACGGGCGCGGAGTCGGGACCGCCGGGGAGCTTGCCCTCGACGCGGTACTTCGTGCTGTTCGGGTCGGGCTCGCCGGGCGCGATGCCGTTCGTGTCGCCCGTACCGCTCTCTGTGTAGCCGTCCAGGGCGAGCGGTGGGGGAGGGCCGTCGCCTCCCGGCGTTCCGGAACCGCCCCGGTCATCGCCGCCGTCCGACGCGGTCGTGGCGAAGTACGCCCCGCCGCCTCCGACGAGCAGCACCGCGGCCGCGACCGAGGCGACGGCCACGAAACGCCTCCGGCGCGGCAGAACGGCTTCGTCCCGGACGGCTTCGTCCCGGACAGTTTCGTCCTGGACGGCTTCGTCCTGGGCGGCCTCGTCCCGGCCCGCTTCGTCATCGGGTCGCTCGGTGTTCACCGCATCGCTCCTTCTACCGCACCGCGGTCCCATGAGACCCAGCCCTGACGGGGGCAGGGCGCAGCAGGGTCGTATCTCATCTCCCCTTTACAGGGGACAGCGATGGGACGCGGCGGGGGAGCGCATGGTTCCCTTCCAGGAGGCCTTGGTAAGTCCGGTGCTGCCCCGCGCCCCGTAAGGGGCGCGGGGAACTGCGCGACCAGCCCCCACCGGCCCGCAGGTTCACACCGCCCTTCCAGCGGAGCGTTCCTGCGGAGCGCTCAGTCGCCGTAGTCCGACATGGCGTCCAGGAGCCGCGCAGAAGCCGGTGGGACCGTCACGCCGTGGATGAGTGAAGGGGACACCGGGAGGGCAGTGATCCGGGCGGGTGCGGTCCAGTGCGGCACCATCCGGGCACAGTCGCCGCGCAGCTCCGCGAGACCGCCTTCGAGCTCCAAGCCGCCTTCGAGCCCGACCGGAGCGGAGCCGTGGATCTTGAGGTTCGTCATAACGGAACCGTATGCACCGCAAGCCCTGCGCCAAAAGCCCTACTATCGGGTAGTTCTGCCCGCTTCGAAGTAGCAGGGCTGACCCGATAGCGTGAACTGTCAATCTCCCTCCTCGCAGGAGTGTGTTCCTAGCCGTGCGTATCGCAGTCACCGGCTCCATCGCCAACGACCACCTCATGACCTTCCCCGGCCGATTCGCCGACCAGCTGGTCGGCGACCAGCTGCACACGGTCTCCCTCTCATTCCTGGTCGACAAACTGGACGTACGCAGGGGAGGTGTGGGCGCGAACATCGCTTTCGGCATGGGCCAGCTCGGCTCCCGGCCGATCCTGGTCGGAGCCGCCGGCGCCGACTTCGACGAGTACCGGGCCTGGCTGGACCGGCACGGCGTCGACACCGCGTCCGTACGCATCTCGGAGGTGCTGCACACCGCCCGCTTCGTCTGCACCACGGACGCCGACCACAACCAGATCGGCTCCTTCTACACCGGCGCCATGAGCGAGGCCCGGCTCATCGAACTCAAGCATGTCGCCGACCGTGTGGGCGGGCTCGACCTCGTCCTCATCGGCGCGGACGACCCCGAGGCGATGCTCCGGCACACCGAGGAGTGCCGGACCCGCGAGATCCCCTTCGCCGCCGACTTCTCCCAGCAGATCGCGCGCATGGACGGCGAGGAGATCCGCATACTGCTGGACGGCGCGACGTACCTCTTCTCGAACGAGTACGAGAAGGGGCTCATCGAGTCCAAGACCGGCTGGACGGACGCCGAGATCCTCGCCAAGGTCGGCCACCGTGTGACGACTCTCGGGGCGCGCGGCGTCCGTATCGAGGCCGTCGGCGAGGACACGATCGAGGTCGGCGTCCCGGAGGAGACGGTGAAGGCGGACCCGACGGGCGTCGGCGACGCGTTCCGCGCGGGCTTCCTCTCGGGCCTGGCCTGGGGCGTCTCGCACGAGCGCGCCGCCCAGGTCGGCTGCATGCTCGCCACGCTGGTCATCGAGACCACCGGCACCCAGGAGTACGAGCTCCACCGCGCCCACTTCATGGACCGCTTCACCAAGGCGTACGGGCATGAGGCGGCGGCGGAGGTCCAGGCGCACCTGGCCTGACCGTTCCCGGTTACGACATACGGCGGACCACGTAGGCCGAACCGTGGTCCGCCGGCTCCTCCCCGACGTACTCCTGCCCCCGCATAGCGCACCAGGCGGGGATGTCGAGCCGGGCCGCCTCGTCGTCGGAGAGGACGCGGATCGTGCCGCCCGGCGGTACGTCGCCGATGACCTTCGCGAGTTCGATGACCGGGATCGGGCAGCGCTTGCCGAGGGCGTCCACGACGAGGGTGTTCTCGGCGGCGGGCGCCTTCGGCGCGTGGACCGGGGCGCCCAGCTTCTCGCGCACCGTCGAGACCGCGCCCGGCAGCACCTCCAGGAAACGGTCCACATCTTCCCCGGGCGTGCCCAGGGGCAGTGACACGCGGACGTTGCCCTCGGTCAGTACGCCCATCGCCTTCAGCACATGGCTCGGCGTCAGCGTGCTGCTTGTGCAGGACGATCCGGACGACACCGAGAAGTCCTCGCGGTCCAGCTCGTGCAGCAAGGTCTCTCCGTCGACATAGAGACAGGAGAACGTGAGCAGGTGGGGGAGCCGGCGCTCCGGGTCGCCCACCACCTCCACGTCCGGGACCAGTTCCGGCACCCGTGTACGGATCCGGTCCGTCAACTCCCGCAGACGGGCCGACTCGGCGGCCGCCTCCGCCCGCACGGCACGCAGCGAGGCCGCCGCGGCGACGATCCCGGGAATGTTCTCGAAGCCGGGAGCGCGGCCCGACTCCCGTTCGTCGACGGGGCCCTGAGGGGCGTACCGCACCCCCTTTCGTACGACGAGAAGCCCGACACCCGACGGTCCGCCCCACTTGTGGGCACTGCCCGTCAGCAGCGACCAGTCGCCCTCGACCGGCCCCCAGGCCAACGACTGCGCCGCGTCCACCAGAAGCGGTACGCCCGCCTCACGGCACGCGGCGGCGACGGCGGCGACCGGCTGCTCCGTACCCACCTCGTGGTTGGCCGACTGGAGGCAGGCGAGCGCGGTGTCGGGGCGGAGGGCGGCGGCGTATGCGTCCGGGGAGACCGCGCCTGTGCGCAGAACGGGCACTTCGGTCACCGTCCCGCCCTCGGCCCGGTGGACCTCCGCCGTGTGAAGCACCGAAGAGTGTTCGACGGCGGACACGATCAGGTGGCGTCCGACACGGCGGCGCCCCGCCAGCGCGCCCGCGATCCCGGAGTGCACCGCGCGCGTGCCCGAGGAGGTGAAGACCAGCTCGTCCGGCCGGCACCCCACCGCCTCGGCGGCCGCCTCACGCGCCGCGTCGAGCAACAGCCGGGCACGCCGCCCCTCGCGGTAGAGCCGGGCGGGATCGGCCCACCCCTCGTCGAGCGAGGCCTGCAGGGCCTGCCGGGCAACGGGATGGAGAGGGGCGGCGGAAGCAGCATCAAAGTAGGCCACACAACAACGCTACTTCCAGCGGGGCAGCAGACCTGAGGGCAGCGGACCCCAGGGGCGCGGGGAACTGCGCGATCAACCACAACGCACCCGCACTCGCGACACATAGCCGCACCCCCGAGCTATTAGGCGCCCCAACGACCCTTCGGCTAACCGGCGGCACGGAGGGGCCCCCTCCCCGCGAACCCCCGGAGGGCGTCGGCTAGGGTTTGGTCCGCATAAACATCCAAACCCCTGCCCGACGCAGGGCGGCGACCGACCACCGAGAAGGCCGCAGCCAACACGCGCGGGCGAGACTCTCGGGAAGGCGCTACGTGAGTCCCAACGGCTCCGACCTCCCCCACGCCCCGGGGGGCGCGGGCGGTACCCCCACGCCGCGGCGCCCGCTCCGGCGGAAGCTGCTGCAGGCACTGACTGCGGGCCTGGTTCTGGCGACAGCCTCTGGTTGCTCGTACAACTGGGAAGACTTCCCCCGCCTCGGTATGCCGACCCCGACCACGGAAGAGGCTCCGCGGATCCTCTCCCTGTGGCAGGGCTCCTGGGCTGCCGCGCTCGCCACCGGCGTGCTGGTGTGGGGCCTGATCCTGTGGAGCACCATCTTCCACCGGCGCAGCCGCACCAAGGTCGAGGTTCCCCCGCAGACCCGGTACAACATGCCCATCGAGGCGCTGTACACCGTGGTCCCGCTCATCATCGTCTCGGTGCTCTTCTACTTCACCGCCCGCGACGAGTCGGAGCTCCTCGACACCTCCAAGAAGCCCGACGTGACGATCAACGTCGTGGGCTACCAGTGGAGCTGGGGCTTCAACTACATCGAGAACGTCGAAGGTTCGGACGGCGACGCGAAGACCAACGAGAACCTGGACGCGATTCCGACCCGGTTCAAGGACGACTTCCCGGCGAACGCCGGCGGTGTCTACGACGTCGGCACGCCCGGCACGCGGAATCCGCAGACGAACAACCCCGGTCCGACCCTCTGGCTCCCCAAGGGCAAGACGGTCCGCTTCGTCCTCACTTCGCGTGACGTCATCCACTCCTTCTGGGTGGTGCCGTTCCTGATGAAGCAGGACGTCATCCCGGGCCACACCAACGCCTTCCAGGTGACCCCCAACAAGGAGGGCACCTTCCTGGGCAAGTGCGCCGAACTGTGCGGCGTCGATCACTCCCGGATGCTCTTCAACGTGAAGGTCGTCTCTCCCGAGCGTTATGAGGCCCACCTCAGGGAGCTCGTGAAGAAGGGCCAGACCGGTTACGTCCCGGCCGGTATCGAGCAGACGGACCACGAGAAGAACCGGGAGACGAACCAACTGTGAGCATCCTCAACGAACCTCAGGGTGCCCCCGCGCCGGAAGAGACGTACCAGAACGAACTCCCGGTACGGCGCAGGCAGCCGGGCAACGTGGTGGTCAAGTGGCTGACGACCACGGACCACAAGACGATCGGCACGCTGTATCTGGTCACGTCGTTCGCGTTCTTCGTCATCGGCGGCGTGATGGCGCTGCTGATGCGCGCCGAACTGGCCCGTCCCGGCAACCAGCTGATGTCGAACGAGCAGTTCAACCAGGCGTTCACGATGCACGGCACGATCATGCTGCTGATGTTCGCGACGCCGCTGTTCGCCGGCTTCACCAACTGGATCATGCCGCTGCAGATCGGCGCCCCGGATGTGGCGTTCCCGCGGCTGAACATGTTCGCCTACTGGCTGTACCTGTTCGGCTCGCTGATCGCCGTCGGGGGCTTCCTCACCCCGCAGGGCGCCGCCGACTTCGGCTGGTTCGCCTACTCCCCGCTGTCCGACGCGGTCCGCTCGCCGGGCATCGGCGCCGACATGTGGATCATGGGTCTGGCGTTCTCCGGGTTCGGCACCATCCTCGGCGCGGTCAACTTCATCACCACCATCATCTGCATGCGCGCCCCGGGCATGACCATGTTCCGCATGCCGATCTTCGTGTGGAACGTGCTGCTCACCGCGGTGCTGGTGCTGCTGGCCTTCCCGGTGCTGGCGGCCGCGCTGTTCGCGCTGGAGGCGGATCGGAAGTTCGGGGCACATATCTTCGATGCCGCGAATGGTGGCGCGTTGCTGTGGCAACACCTCTTCTGGTTCTTCGGCCATCCAGAGGTGTACATCATCGCGCTGCCGTTCTTCGGCATCATCTCCGAGGTCATCCCGGTCTTCTCCCGCAAGCCGATGTTCGGCTACATGGGCCTGATCGGCGCGACCATCGCGATCGCCGGCCTGTCGGTGACGGTGTGGGCGCACCACATGTACGTCACCGGCGGTGTGCTGCTGCCGTTCTTCTCCTTCATGACGTTCCTGATCGCCGTCCCAACAGGCGTGAAGTTCTTCAACTGGATCGGCACCATGTGGAAGGGGTCCTTGTCGTTCGAGACCCCGATGCTGTGGGCCACCGGCTTCCTGATCACCTTCACCTTCGGTGGTCTGACCGGCGTCATCCTGGCCTCGCCGCCGATGGACTTCCACGTCTCGGACTCGTACTTCGTGGTGGCGCACTTCCACTACGTGGTGTTCGGCACGGTGGTGTTCGCGATGTTCTCCGGCTTCCACTTCTGGTGGCCGAAGATGACGGGCAAGATGCTCGACGAACGCCTCGGGAAGATCACCTTCTGGACGCTGTTCATCGGCTTCCACGGCACCTTCCTCGTCCAGCACTGGCTGGGTGCCGAGGGCATGCCGCGGCGGTACGCGGACTATCTCGCGGCCGACGGCTTCACGGCGCTGAACACGATCTCGACGATCAGCTCGTTCCTGCTCGGCCTGTCGATCCTGCCGTTCTTCTACAACGTGTGGAAGACCGCCAAGTACGGCAAGAAGGTCGAGGTCGACGACCCGTGGGGCTACGGCCGTTCGCTTGAGTGGGCGACGTCCTGCCCGCCGCCGCGGCACAACTTCCTCACCCTGCCGCGGATCCGCAGCGAATCCCCGGCGTTCGACCTGCACCACCCGGAGATCGCCGCCATCGACCAGCTCGAGAACGTCGGTCCCGCCGAGAAGTCCCTCGCTGGTGGCAAGGAGGCCGGCAAGTGAAGATCCAGGGCAAGATGTTCATCTGGCTGGCCGTCTTCATCCTCGCCATGGCGATCGTCTACGGCGTGTGGTCGAAGGAGCCGGCCGGCACCACGGCGCTCTTCCTGGGCTTCGGCCTGAGCATCATGATCGGCTACTACCTGGCCTTCACGGCCCGGCGGGTCGACGTGGGTGCCCAGGACAACAAGGAGGCCGACGTCGCGGACGACGCCGGCGAGATCGGCTTCTTCAGCCCGCACAGCTGGCAGCCGCTCTCCCTCGGCATCGGTGGCGCGCTCGCCTTCATGGGCGTCGTCTTCGGCTGGTGGCTGCTGTACTTCTCGCTGCCGATCATCCTGATCGGCCTGTGGGGCTGGGTCTTCGAGTACTACCGCGGTGAGAACCGCACCCAGTAACACGCGCTGAGCGCTCTGGAGCCCGGACACTCCGTCAGGAGGGTCCGGGCTCCCTCGTTCGCCGGGCATCGCGTCCCCCACACGGGCCACTCGCCGCGCCGGAGTGGACGGGCGTTCTTACGTTGAGCCCATGAGCCACTCACCGCGAAACCGCACCGTCACGAGCTGCACCCTGCTGGTGGTCTCCCTGGGCGCGGGCATCACGGCCTGCAGCTCCGACGGCCACCCGCTCTCGGCCGAGCCGTACGACGCGGCGGAACAGGTCTCCCTCAACGCCCCCGTGGACGACGGCAAGAAGGCCGACCCGGACAAGCCCCTGGAGATCACCGCCGAGGGCTCCGACGGGCGCATCACCGACGTGACGGCCACGGACGCGGCAGGCAGGTACGTGGCGGGCGAACTCTCCGCCGACGGCACCCGCTGGCACAGCACCTCACCGCTCGCCGCGGGCGCCCGCTACACGGTGCGGGTGAGCACGGAGGACGAGGACGGAGCGCCAGGGCGCAAGGTCCTCGCGTTCGACACCAGCAGGCCCACCACGAAGAAGCGGCTCAATGTGAAGTTCGGCCCCGACGCGGGCACGTACGGCGTCGGCCAGCCCGTCACCGCCGAGCTCAGCGCCCCCCTCAAGGACAAGGTGGCCCGGGCGGTGGTCGAGCGCGCCCTCAAGGTCGTCTCGCAGCCCGCGGTGGAGGGCGGCTGGCACTGGGTGGACGCCAAGACCCTGCACTACCGCCCCAAGGAGTACTGGCCCGCCCACGCCACCATCCGCGCGTACAGCAACCTCGCCGGCATCAAGGTCGCCGAGCGGCTCTGGGGCGGCAGGGCCAAGCCCCTGAAGCTCACCACGGGCGACCGCGTCGAGGCCGTGACGGACGCCTCGGCGCACTCGATGGCGGTCTACCGGAACGGCGAGGTGATCAAGCAGATTCCCGTCACCACCGGCAAGCCAGGCTTCGAGACCCGCAACGGCGTCAAGGTCGTGCTGGGCAAGGAATACTTCGTACGGATGCGCGGTACCAGCATCGGCATCGCCGAGGGCAGCTCGGAGTCGTACGACCTGCCCGTGTACTACGCGACCCGGGTCACCTGGAGCGGCGAGTACGTGCACGCCGCACCCTGGTCCACCGGCTCCCAGGGCTCCGCCAACGTCAGCCACGGCTGCACCGGCATGAGCACCGGAAACGCCGCCTGGTTCTTCAAGACCGTACGCCCCGGCGACATCGTCAAGGTCGTCAACTCGTACGGCGACACGATGCCCGCCTTCGGCAACGGCTTCGGCGACTGGAACCTGCCCTGGCAGAAATGGCGCAAGGGCAGCGCCCTGGTGGAGGGCCCCCGCCCGGAGGACAGGGCACGGCTGCAGCCGGAGTCGGTGTAGCTCTCAGGCGCCCGGAGTCGGTGTAGCTCTCAGGCGCTCAAAGCCTTCTGCCGCAGCAAAGAGGCCAGAGCCGACGCGAACTCCACCGGCTCCACCGGCAGGATCGCGGTGGCGTCCGCACGGCTCCACGTGGCCAGCCAGGCGTCCTGAGGCCGCCCGATGAGCAACAGCACGGGCGGGCAGTTGAAGACCTCGTCCTTGATCTGCCGGCAGACCCCCATGCCCCCCATGGGAACGGCCTCGCCGTCCAGCACACAGACGTCGATCCCACCCCGGTCCAGCTCCTTCAGCACCGCCGCGGGCGTGGCGCACTCCAGGAACTCGACCTGCGGAACGTCACTGGCCGGCCGGCGGCCGGTGGCAAGCCGCACCTGCTCCCGGGTGTTGGAGTCGTCGCTGTAGACCAGCACCGTGGCGGTCGGCTGCATTGTTCCTCCGTGACTTCGACTTCGGCGTCGTACGGACATGGACCGATCGGACATGGACCGATGCGCGGATGCTACTCCCTCGAACACCCCGCACACACCGGTCCCGACAGCGCTTCCATGAGCCATACGGGCAGCACACAGCCCACAGACACCCCGAACGGCACCCCCCGGGGTGAGGGCGGGATAAGCGACCGACATAATGTCGGTCGTGGCGACAGCAACGACAGTAGATACCGGGCACGCGCACCCGTCGGTCAACCGGCCGAACCTCACCAGCGTCGGAACCATCATCTGGCTGAGTTCCGAGCTGATGTTCTTCGCGGCCCTCTTCGCGATGTACTTCACCCTGCGATCGGTGACCGGGCCGGATCACTGGAAGGAGATGGCGGACACCCTCAACTTCCCGTTCTCGGCGGCCAACACCACGATCCTGGTGCTCTCCTCCCTCACCTGCCAGCTCGGCGTGTTCGCCGCCGAGCGCGGCGATGTGAAGAAGCTCCGGGGCTGGTTCATCGTCACCTTCATCATGGGTGCGATCTTCATCGGCGGTCAGGTGTTCGAGTACACGGAGCTGGTCAAGCACGAGGGCCTCTCGCTCTCGTCCGACCCGTACGGCTCGGTGTTCTACCTGACCACCGGCTTCCACGGCCTGCACGTGACGGGTGGTCTCATCGCCTTCCTGCTGGTCCTGGGGCGCACCTACGCGGCCCACAGGTTCACGCACGAGCAGGCGACCGCCGCCATCGTCGTGTCCTACTACTGGCACTTCGTCGATGTCGTCTGGATCGGCCTCTTCGCCACGATCTACATGATCAAGTAGCCGGGCCCGCTCCCGCGCACAGTCCAGAAGCATCGACGCAGAAGATCCTGACACCGGGGTAATCCGTGAAAAAGCTCTCCGCACGACGACGCCATCCGCTGGCGGCGCTCGTCGTCCTACTCATCGCGCTGGCATGCACCGGGGGGCTGTACACCCTGGTTGCCCCCGCGGACAAGGCCAAGGCCGATGAGACCGCCCAGTCCCTCACCATCGACGAGGGACAGAAGCTCTATGCCGTGGGCTGCGCCAGTTGCCACGGCACCGGCGGTAAGGGCACCTCAGACGGTCCGAGCCTGGTGGGCGTGGGCGCCGCGGCCGTCGACTTCCAGGTCGGCACCGGCCGTATGCCGGCGCAGCAGCCCGGCGCTCAGGTGCCGAAGAAGAAGAACATCTACTCGCAGGCCGAGATCGACCAGCTCGCGGCGTACATCGCCTCGCTGGGTGCCGGTCCCTCCGTGCCGACCGAGAACCAGTACAACCCGGAGGGCGCGGACATCGCCAAGGGCGGCGAGCTCTTCCGTACCAACTGCGCGCAGTGCCACAACTTCACCGGCAAGGGCGGCGCGTTGACGAACGGCAAGTACGCGCCGAGCCTGGAAGGCGTATCGCAGAAGCACCTCTACGAGGCCATGCAGACCGGCCCGCAGAACATGCCGTCCTTCCCCGACACGACGCTGTCGGAGAAGAACAAGAAGGACATCATCGCGTACCTCGACGAGGTCAACAGCGACAAGACGGAGAGCCCCGGCGGTCTTGAGCTGGGCGGCCTCGGGCCGGTCAGCGAGGGCCTGTTCGGCTGGATCTTCGGTCTCGGTGGACTGATCGCCGTCGCCGTGTGGGTCGCCGCCCGGACCGCAAAGGCCAAGAAGTCATGAGTAGCCAAGAAACTCCAGAAGAGAACCTGCCCGAAGAGCGGGCCGCCGACGAGCACGGTGAGGTAGCCGTCCCGGGCGAGAAGCATCCGTTCGCGGACCCGGGGCTGCCGCCCCACGAGCACCGGATCCAGGACATCGACGAGCGGGCCGCCAGGCGGTCCGAGCGTGCGGTCGCCCTCCTGTTCACGCTGTCGATGCTGGCCACCGTCGGCTTCATCGCCTCGTTCGTGGCGATCCCGGTCGACAAGGCGGTCTACATCTGGCCGCTCGGGCACATCAGCGCGCTGAACTTCGCGCTCGGTATGACCCTCGGTGTGGCGCTGTTCGCCATCGGCGCGGGCGCGGTCCACTGGGCCCGCACCCTGATGTCCGACGTGGAACTCGTCGACGAGCGGCACGCGATCGAGGCCACGCCCGAGGTCAAGGCCAAGGTCATGGAGGACTTCCGGCAGGGTGCCAAGGACTCCGCGCTCGGCCGCCGCAAGCTGATCCGCAACACGATGTTCGGCGCGCTGGCCCTGTTCCCGCTCTCCGGCGTCGTCCTCCTGCGTGACCTCGGTCCGCTGCCGGAGGACAAGCTGCGGCACACGCTGTGGGCCAAGGGCAAGCTGCTCGTCAACATGAACACGGACGAGCCGCTGCGTCCCTCCGACGTCGCGGTCGGTTCACTGACCTTCGCCAAGCCCGAGGGCCTGGAGGAGCACGACCACGATTTCCAGAACGAGATCGCCAAGGCGGCCCTGATGATCGTCCGGCTGCAGCCGGACGACATCAAGGACAAGCGCGAGCTCGAGTGGTCCCACGAGGGCATCGTGGCGTACTCGAAGATCTGCACCCACGTCGGCTGCCCGATCTCCCTGTACGAGCAGCAGACGCACCACGTCCTCTGCCCCTGTCACCAGTCCACCTTCGACCTCTCCGACGGTGCCCGAGTGATCTTCGGCCCCGCTGGTCACGCCCTTCCGCAGCTGCGGATCGCCGTGAACGACGAGGGCTACCTCGAGGCGCTCGGCGACTTCGAAGAGCCCGTCGGTCCTGCTTTCTGGGAGCGCGGATGAGCACCTCACACGACGACGACCGCCGCAAGGCACCCGCGGGCGAGCGGGTCGCCGACTGGGCCGATGGCCGCCTCGGCATCTACGGCCTGGCCAAGGCCAATATGCGCAAGATCTTCCCGGACCACTGGTCCTTCATGCTGGGTGAGATCTGCCTCTACAGCTTCATCATCATCATCCTCACGGGTGTGTATCTGACGCTGTTCTTCCACCCGTCGATGAACGAGATCGAGTACCACGGCAGTTACGTGCCGATGCAGGGCCAGCTGATGTCGGAGGCGTACGCCTCCACGCTGGACATCAGCTTCGACGTACGCGGCGGTCTGCTCATCCGGCAGATCCACCACTGGGCCGCGATCGTCTTCCTGGCCGGCATGTTCGTGCACATGATGCGCGTCTTCTTCACCGGCGCGTTCCGCAAGCCGCGTGAGATCAACTGGCTGTTCGGCTTCCTGCTGTTCGTCCTGGGCATGTTCACCGGCTTCACCGGCTACTCGCTCCCGGACGACCTGCTCTCCGGCACCGGTGTCCGCTTCACACAGGGCGCGATCCTGTCCGTGCCGATCGTCGGTACGTACATCTCGATGTTCCTGTTCGGCGGGGAGTTCCCGGGCGGCGACTTCGTCGCACGGTTCTACTCGATCCACATCCTGCTGTTGCCGGGCATCATGCTCGGGCTCGTGGTCGGCCACCTGATCCTGGTCTTCTACCACAAGCACACGCAGTTCGCGGGCGCCGGCCGATCGAACAAGAACGTCGTCGGCATGCCGCTGCTGCCGGTCTACATGGCCAAGGCCGGAGGCTTCTTCTTCCTGGTCTTCGGGTTCATCTCCGCCCTCGCCGCGGTCGCGACCATCAACCCGATCTGGGTACTGGGCCCGTATCGCGCGGACCAGGTGTCCACGGGTGCTCAACCCGACTGGTACATGGGCTTCGCCGAGGGACTGATCCGCGCCATGCCCGGCTGGGAGATCAATATCGCGGGCCATACGCTCGTCCTGGGCGTGTTCATCCCGCTGCTGCTCTTCGGCGTCTTCCTCATGATGATCGCGGCCTATCCGTTCATCGAGTCCTGGATCACCGGGGACAAGCGCGAGCACCACATCCTGGACCGGCCGCGCAACGCCCCGACGCGTACCGCCTTCGGCGTCGCGTGGATCACCGGCTACATGATCATGCTGATCGGCGGTGGCAACGACATCGTCGCGACGTCCTTCCATCTGTCGATCAACGCGGTCACCTGGTTCGTCCGGATCGGGTTCTTCCTCGGACCGGTCGTCGCGTTCATCGTCACCAAGCGGATCTGTCTCGGCCTGCAGCGCCGTGACAAGGACAAGGTGCTGCACGGCCGCGAGTCCGGCATCATCAAGCGCCTGCCGCACGGTGAGTTCATCGAGGTCCACGAGCCGCTCAGCCAGGAGCAGCTGCACGTGCTCACCTCGCACGAGCAGTACGAGCCCGCCGAGATCGGCCCGGCGGTCGACGAGAACGGCGTCGAGCGCAAGGTGAAGGCCCCGCAGAAGCTGCGGTCCAAGCTCAGCAAGGCGTACTACGGGGAGGACAGCCAGATCCCCAAGCCGTCCGCCGAGGAGTACCGGGAGATCACGAGCGGCCACGGCCACCACTGATCTCAGATCGTTCGACCGTTTCGCCACGGCTGGAGCCCCGTCCAATGCATGGACGGGGCTCTTTGCCGTCCCGGGGCTGGATAGGGTGGGCCTCATCCCTACAGGAGTCCCTTTCCGGGACGGACCCAGGAGCGGCTTATGAGCGCTGTGAACCCCGCTGGAGGCGACACCGCGGCGGGCCGTTCCTGGCCTGCGCTGCTGAACGGACTGCTGGACGGACGCGACCTGAGCGCGGACGACACGGCCTGGGCGATGGACCTGATCATGCGCGGCGAGGCGACCGACGCGCAGATCGCCGGGTTCGCGGTGGCGCTGCGGGCCAAGGGAGAGACCGTCGAGGAGATCTCCGGCCTCGTACGGACGATGTACGAGCACGCCAATCTGATCGAGGTGTCGGGGGACACCGTCGACATCGTCGGTACGGGTGGGGACGGGGCGAAGACCGTCAACATCTCCACGATGTCGGCGATCGTGATCGCCGGGACCGGGGCGAAGGTCGTCAAGCACGGCAACCGGGCCGCCTCGTCGGCCTCCGGAGCCTCGGACGTGCTGGAGAAGCTGGGCGTCAATCTGGAGCTGACGCCGCAGCGGGTGGCCGAGGTGGCCGAGGAGGCCGGGATCACCTTCTGCTTCGCGGTGAAGTTCCATCCGGCGCTACGGCATGTGGGCGCGGCGCGGGCGCAGTTGGGCATCCGGACGACCTTCAACCTCCTGGGGCCGCTGACCAACCCGGCCCGAGTGAAGGCGCAGGCCGTCGGAGTCGCCGACGCGCGGATGGCACCCATCGTGGCCGGCGTCCTCGCCGACCGCGGCAACTCGTCCCTCGTCTTCCGCGGCGACGACGGCCTCGACGAGCTGACCACCACGTCCACGTCCCGTGTCTGGGTCGTACGGGACGGGAAGGTGCGGGAGGAGTCGTTCGATCCGCGTGACGTCGGCATCGAGTTGGTACCGGTCGAGGCGCTGCGGGGCGCTGACGCGTCGTACAACGCGGACGTGGCACGGCGGTTGCTCGGTGGGGAGACCGGTCCGGTTCGCGAAGCGGTGCTGCTGAACTCGGCGGCGGCGCTGGTGGCGTTGTCCCCGGGGGACGGTCCGCTCGCGGACCAGCTCCGGGCGGGGATGGAGAAGGCGGCGGAGTCGATCGACTCCGGGGCGGCGAAGCGGACGCTTGATCGTTGGGTGGCAGCTACCAACGTTTGACGGTGCCTACGGGGCTGGTGGGCAGGGGTTCGTGGGCGGCTGCAGCGCCGTCGTGGCTGGTCGCGCAGTTCCCCGCGCCCCTGCCTCCGGCGGTCGGGCGGGTGCCTACGGGGGTGGGGGTGACACGTCGTGTCGCGGCTGCGGGTGCGTCGTGGCTTGTCGCGCAGTTCCCCGCGCCCCCGAAAAGCGAAAGCCTGCGGCTCACCGCGCCCGGAGGAAGCACGCACCCCGAGGGAAGCCCGCACGCCCAACTACCCGCCACTTGCCCACCGGCGGGAGGGGGCGTGGGTCGGTGCGTCGTATGCCCGTCGCGTAGGTTCGGTCTCAGGAAACCCGCCCCTTGTACCAGCCCAGGGCCGTATGCCCACCCTGCGACGGGC
>NZ_JAAKZY010000077.1 GCF_011045015.1 Streptomyces scabichelini
CGCCGCCCTCTCCCTCGCCGAAGTCGAACCACACGGTGACGACGGCCCCGCGCGGCACCTCGGCGCCGGGCAGCGGGTACTGGCGTACGACGTAGTCGACGACGGTCAGATGGAAGTCGGGCCGGTCGGGCGCGGCGAGCAGCACGCCACGAGCCTCGGCCGTCTCGCGCGCGTCCACGGCCATCAGACCGACGAGCCGCGGCACACGCACATCGGGTGGTTTGCGCACAGACGTCACCCCCCAGCGGTACCGGAAGAGTAAGCCCTGCCGCGCGCCGCCGGAAGCGTCAGGGCTTCAGAGGTCGAGCCGGTAGCAGTGCCCCGTCTGCTCCGAGGCAGGCGAGGTGAACCTCTCGACCAGTGTCATGCCGAGCCGCCTGGTCACCGCTATGGAGCGTTCGTTGCGGGAGTTGACCATCGCCACGACGCTGGAGACGCCCGCCGCACGCAGCCGGTCGAGCGTGATCCGCGCGGCCGCCGTCACGTACCCCTTGCCCCAGTACGCCCGTCCGAGCCGCCAGCCGATCTCGATCTCGCCCTTGGGACCCCAGTCGTACGGCCACGGCTGGGCGCCCGTGAAGCCGATGGCCTCGCCCTCCTCGTCGAGCATGGTCCAGAAGCAGAACCCGCGCTCGGCGTCGTGCCGGCGCTGCCGCGCGGTCAGTTCCTCGTAGACGGACAGCTCGGCCGGCTTTCCGCCGTGGAACTCCATCACATCCGGGTCGTCGAACACCCGGTGCCAGGCGAAGGCGTCCTCTTCGGTGGGGACGCGCAGCCGTACCACGGGGAAAGGTCGGTTCATCGGGCAGCCCTTCAGCAGGGTGATCAGTACCGCTGAATAGACTGCCCATGTCCCGTGCCCGTCAGCACGCAGATTTCGAGACTTCGCGCCTTCGAGACTTGGGGAGAACCCGCCGTGACCGAACCCCAGCCCCTCTCCGAAAACACCGCCGATGTCATCGTCGTCGGGGCCGGGCCAGCCGGTTCGACCACCGCGTACTACCTGGCGAAGGCGGGACTGGACGTCCTGCTGCTGGAGAAGACCGCGTTCCCGCGCGAGAAGGTCTGCGGCGACGGGCTGACGCCCCGGGCGACCAAGCAGCTCGTCTCGATGGGCATCGACATCTCGGAGGAGGCCGGCTGGCTGCGGAACAAAGGCCTCCGCATCATCGGCGGCGGTGTCCGCCTCCAGCTGGACTGGCCGGATCTCGCCGCCTACCCCGACTACGGACTCGTACGAAAGCGGGACGACTTCGACGAGCAACTGGCCCGGCAGGCGCAGAAGGCGGGCGCGCGGCTGTACGAGCGGTGCAATGTGGGCGCCCCGGTCATCGACGACCGTACGGGCCGCATCACGGGCGTGCACGCCAAGCTCGGCGACTCCGGGGAGAAGCGGGACGTCACCTTCCACGCCCCGCTGGTCGTGGCGGCCGACGGCAACTCGACCCGGCTGTCCCTTGGCATGGGCCTGCACCGGCGCGACGACCGGCCGATGGGAGTGGCGGTGCGTACGTACTTCACGTCGCCGCGCCACGAAGACGACTACCTGGAGTCCTGGCTGGAGCTGTGGGACCGGCGCGGCCCCGGCGAGGACCGGCTGCTGCCCGGCTACGGCTGGATCTTCGGCATGGGCGACGGCACGAGCAACGTGGGCCTGGGCGTGCTGAACACCTCCACCTCCTTCAAGGAGCTGGACTGGCGCGAGGTCCTGAAAGCGTGGTGCGCCTCGATGCCCGAGGACTGGGGCTACACCCCGGACAACATGACGATCCCGATCCGCGGCGCCGCCCTCCCCATGGCCTTCAACCGCCAACCGCACTACACGAAGGGCCTGTTGCTCGTCGGCGACGCGGGCGGCATGGTGAACCCCTTCAACGGCGAGGGCATCGCGTACGCCATGGAGTCCGGCCAGATCGCCGCCGACGTCATCGTCCAGGCACACGCCCGCTCGACCCCCGCCCAGCGCGAACTCGCCCTCCAGCGCTATCCGAAGGTCCTCAAGGACACCTACGGCGGCTACTACAACCTCGGCCGCGCCTTCGTGAAGCTCATCGGCAACCCGAAGGTCATGAAGATCGCTACCCAGCGCGGCCTCACCCATCCGATCCTGATGAAGTTCACGCTGAAGATGCTCGCGAACCTGACCGACCCGACGGGCGGCGACGCGATGGACCGGATCATCAACGGGCTGAGCAAGGTGGCCCCGAAGGCGTAACTCCTGGAGTCGCTGAGCGCGCCTGAGGGCCGCCTCCCCGGTGGGGAGGCGGCCCTTTGAGCAAGCGCGGCGGAAAGCCGGTCAGAGGACGCGTACCGCGCCGTCCGCCGGGTAGCCCGACAGGTCCTGGATGACGACGCCCTTGCCGGGGTTCGCGGCGTCCAGGTACTGGCCGCCGCCGATGTAGACACCGGTGTGGTACGCCGAGCCCTTGCCACCCCAGTACAGGATGTCGCCGACCTGGATGTCGGACAGCGGGACGTCGGTGCCGACCGTCGACTGGTCCTGCGAGACGCGCGGCAGGTCGACGCCGACCTGCTTGAACGCGGCCTGGACCAGGCTGGAGCAGTCCCAGGCATTGGGGCCCGTGGCGCCCAGGACGTACGCGTCACCGACCTGCGCCTTGAGGAAGTTGATGACGGTGCCGACGCTGCCGCTCGCCGGAGCGGGGACGTCGGTGTCGGTGCTCGGGGCGGAGGCGGTGAGGGTGGTCCGCTCGGCGGACCGCGAGGCGGCGGACTCCGCGGCGGCCCTGCGCTCGGCCTCGGCCTTCTTCTTGGTCTCCGCCTTCTTCTTCGCCTCGGCGAGGTCGGCCTTGGCCTGCTTGGCGGCCTTGGCGGCGGCCGCGTCACGCTCGGCCAGCAGTTCGTAGTCGGCCGCGGCCTGCTGGGTGGCGGCTGCGGACTCGGCGACGGTGGCGGACAGGTCCGCCGTGAGCGCGGGCAGTTCCATGGTCTGGGTCACGGGCTCGGCCGCGTTCGCCGATCCGGCCGCAGCGCCCACTGCCAGGGTGCTGAGGACGCCACCGGCAACTCCGGCGCGCATCGCGAGCGTCGAGCTGCTGCGAGGCCGGGGTTTCCGGTGGCTGCGTATGTGAGCGGTGTGGGACATGAGTCCAACCGGTATCAGGGGCTCCTCCATATCTTCAAGAAACGTGTGGTGCGCCACAGTTGTTCAATGGGCTGCCCGAATCCCGGGCGTGGCGTTTCTTATTGACGCCGTATCGGGCATTGCGGACACCGCCCATCAGGCCTGTGAACAAGGCCTTTCCGTATTACGTCCGAATTGCCCGCCGCCTACCACCCGTTGGGACCGATGGCCAAGCCCTGCTTATGCGTGCCCGTTTTGGGTGTGACGCAGGTCACGGAACGGTCACTGTGGCGGACGCGTCGCGGGCGCGGGTCTCGTTCGTGTCTCGGTGCTGTGCGTCGCTCGTGAAGGCCGCGCCCCGCTCATGCCCTGCTCGTGAACGAATGCACGCGCTCGCGTCCGTCCACACCGGAGGCCCAACTCCCCCCGAAGTGTGAACGAGTTCCTCTATCAAGCGTGGGTGTCCAGCGCCAATTTGCCCGCGAGCGCCGCCTCTTGGTAAGGGGCCGCACTGCCGGACCTGCGTTAACGAGCGAAATTGTCACTTCTGGTGATCACTCGGACGCTTCCCGAGCGGAGATCACCGATCATTCGACTTCATGATCCTCAGCCGGGTGGTGGAGATCACAAAGTCGTTGTCGTACCCCGTGTCGCAGATCACAGACCGGCAGGCATAAGATGCGTGGCAGTTGGGCTTGTGACCTGCTTCACATGTACGCGATCTTCGTGAAGCCGCACGAGGCTTGTGAGCCTCGTAAGGCGTACGAAGCTTGCGGGCTTCGTGAGGCAGGAGTAGTCCGACGTAACCGCCAGCAGTCAATGCCGACTGAGAGGAGCGAGGAGCGGTGAACGCGTATGCGCCCATCCTCGTACTGGGAGCCCTCGGGGCAGGCTTTGCGATCTTCTCCGTGGTCATGGCCACGCTTACCGGTCCAAAGCGGTACAACCGGGCCAAGCTCGAAGCCTACGAGTGCGGTATCGAGCCGACCCCCACGCCGGCCGGCGGCGGGCGGTTCCCCATCAAGTACTACCTGACGGCGATGCTCTTCATCATTTTCGATATCGAGATCGTCTTCCTCTATCCCTGGGCCGTCACCTTCGACGCCCTTGGGGTATTCGGGCTCGTGGAGATGTTGCTCTTCGTGCTCACCGTCTTCGTCGCGTACGCGTACGTATGGCGGCGCGGCGGCCTGGAATGGGACTGAACCCCGGATGGGACTTAACCCCGGATAGGGGACAGAGGAGCCACTGAGCATGGGACTCGAAGAAAAGCTGCCGAGCGGTTTCCTGCTGACCACCGTCGAGCAGGCCGCGGGATGGGTGCGCAAGTCATCCGTCTTTCCCGCCACCTTCGGCCTCGCCTGCTGCGCCATCGAGATGATGACGACCGGCGCGGGCCGTTACGACCTGGCGCGCTTCGGCATGGAGGTCTTCCGCGGCTCGCCGCGTCAGGCAGACCTGATGATCGTCGCCGGACGCGTCAGCCAGAAGATGGCGCCGGTCCTGAGGCAGGTCTATGACCAGATGCCGAACCCCAAGTGGGTGATCTCCATGGGGGTCTGCGCGTCCTCGGGCGGGATGTTCAACAACTACGCGATCGTGCAGGGCGTCGATCACATCGTCCCTGTCGACATCTATCTGCCCGGCTGTCCGCCGCGGCCCGAAATGCTGATGGACGCCATTCTCAAGCTGCACCAGAAGATCCAGAGCTCGAAGCTCGGCGTGAACGCCGAGGAGGCGGCCCGCGAGGCGGAGGAAGCGGCGCTCAAGGCGCTCCCCACCATCGAGATGAAGGGCCTGCTGCAGTGAGCGACGCGAACGGCACGAACGGCAACGGCACGAACGGGGTCAACCCCGAGAAGGACCTCAGCGCCTCCAACCTCCCCGGTCGGCCGGGCGAGGCGGGCGAGGAGATCCGCGTCCAGCGCGGCATGTTCGGCGCCAACAACGGCGGCGACACTTCCGGCTACGGAGGCCTGGTCCGCTCGGTCCGGCTGCCCGGCCCTGCCACCCGCCCGTACGGCGGCTGGTTCGACGAGGTCGCCGACGAGCTGGAGGGCGCCCTGGAGGAACAGGGACTCGTCCCCGGGAACGCGATCGAGAAGACGGTCGTCGACCGCGACGAGATCACCTTCCACATCGAGCGCGAGTACCTGGTCCAGGTCGCCCGGACCCTGCGCGACGACCCGGCCCTCCGCTTCGAGCTGTGCACGGGGGTGAGCGGCGTCCACTACCTCGGCGACAAGGGCCGCGAGCTGCACGCCGTCTACCACCTGCGCTCGATCACGCACAACCGGCTGATCCGCCTGGAAGTCAGCGCCCCGGACGCCGATCGCCACATCCCGTCGCTGGTCTCCGTCTATCCGACGAACGACTGGCACGAGCGCGAGACGTACGACTTCTTCGGCATCGTCTTCGACGGTCACCCGGCCCTGACGCGGATCATGATGCCGGACGACTGGCAGGGCTTCCCGCAGCGCAAGGACTACCCCCTCGGCGGCATCCCCGTCGAGTACAAGGGCGCACAGATCCCGGCTCCGGACCAGCGGAGGTCCTACTCATGAGCACGCAGTCAGCATCCGCCCGCGAAACCACCGAGGGCACCGTCTACACGGTCACCGGTGGCGACTGGGACGAGGTCGTGCAGACCGCGGCCAGGGCCGACGACGAGCGCATCGTCGTCAACATGGGCCCGCAGCACCCGTCCACCCACGGCGTGCTCCGCCTGATCCTGGAGATCGAGGGCGAGACGGTCACCGAGGCCCGCTGCGGCATCGGCTATCTGCACACCGGTATCGAGAAGAACCTCGAGTTCCGTACGTGGACACAGGGCACGACCTTCGTGACGCGCATGGACTACCTGACGTCGTTCTTCAACGAGACGGCGTACTGCCTCGCCGTCGAGAAACTCCTCGGCATCGAGGACCAGGTCCCCGACCGCGCCTCCGTCATCCGCGTGCTCCTGATGGAGCTGAACCGGCTCTCCTCGCACCTGGTGTGCATCGCCACCGGCGGCATGGAGCTCGGCGCCACCACGATCATGATCTACGGCTTCCGTGATCGTGAACTCGTTCTCGACATCTACGAGTTGATCACCGGCCTGCGCATGAACCACGCGTACATCCGGCCCGGCGGTCTCGCCCAGGACCTGCCTCCGGGCGCGGTGGACCAGATCCGCGAGTTCGTGAAGAAGATGAAGAAGAACCTTCCCGAGTACGACAAGCTCGCCACCGGGAACCCCGTCTTCAAGGCCCGTATGCAGGACATCGGCTACCTCGACCTGGCCGGCTGCATGGCCCTCGGCGCCACCGGCCCGGTCCTCCGCTCGGCCGGTCTCCCGCACGACCTGCGTAAGGCGCAGCCGTACTGCGGCTACGAGACGTACGACTTCGACGTCCCGACCGCGGACACCTGCGACGCGTACGGCCGCTTCCTGATCCGCCTGGAGGAGATGCGCCAGTCGCTGCGGATCATCGAGCAGTGCCTGGACCGGCTGCGGCCCGGACCGGTCATGGTCGCCGACAAGAAGATCGCCTGGCCCGCCCAGCTCGCCCTCGGCCCGGACGGCCTCGGCAACTCCCTCGATCACATCAAGGAGATCATGGGCACCTCCATGGAGGCCCTGATCCACCACTTCAAGCTGGTGACCGAGGGCTTCAGGGTCCCGCCCGGCCAGACGTACGCCGCCGTCGAGTCGCCCAAGGGCGAGCTCGGGGTGCACGCCGTGTCCGACGGCGGCACCCGTCCCTACCGGGTCCACTTCCGCGACCCCTCGTTCACCAATCTGCAGGCCATGGCGGCGATGTGCGAGGGCGGCCAGGTCGCCGACGTCATCGTCGCCGTCGCGTCCATCGACCCCGTGATGGGAGGCGTCGACCGGTGACCACCACTCCTTCCGAGCAGGGCGTACAGGCACAGGGTGTACAGGCAAAGGGCGTCGGCCTTGGCATGCCCCAACTGCCCGCGCCCGACTACCCGGACGACGTTCGAGCCCGGCTCGAGACAGACGCGCGCGAGATCATCGCCCGCTACCCGGACTCCCGGTCCGCCCTCCTTCCGTTGCTGCATCTCGTGCAGTCGGAGGAGGGACATGTCACGCGCACCGGCATGCAGTTCTGCGCCGACATGCTGGACCTGACCACGGCCGAGGTCACCGCCGTCGCCACCTTCTACACGATGTACCGGCGCAAGCCCTCCGGTGACTACCAGGTGGGCGTCTGCACCAACACCCTGTGCGCGGTCATGGGCGGCGACGCGATCTTCGAGTCCCTCCAGGACCACCTCGGTGTCGGCAACGGCGAGACCACCGACGACGGCAAGGTCACCCTGGAGCACATCGAGTGCAACGCGGCCTGCGACTTCGCACCGGTCGTGATGGTCAACTGGGAGTTCTTCGACAACCAGACCGTGGAATCCGCGAAGCGCCTCGTGGACGACCTGCGCCGGGGAGCACAGGTCGCACCGACGCGCGGCGCCCCCTTGTGCACGTTCAAGGAGACCGCACGGGTCCTGGCCGGCTTCCCCGACGAGCGCCCCGGCGCCGTGGAGGCGGGCGGCAGCGCGGGCCCGGCCTCACTGACCGGCCTCCGGCTGGCGAAGGGCGAGATGACTCCCGCGCGCGTGGTGCACCCGCGGGGTTCCGGCGGTCCGCAGGACCAGCCGCCCGCCGAGCACCTCAGCTCGCACGACGCGCCGCAGCAGACCTCGGCCTCCGACCCCGCGCATCCCGCGGGCCCGGTTTCCGAGGAGGGGGAGTGATGACCTTGGCAGCCGAGATCAAAGACACCAGCCCGGAGAAGCTGCTCGCACCCGTGCTGTCGGCCTTCTGGGACGAGGACAAGTCCTGGACGCTGGACGTCTACCGAAGGCACGAGGGGTACGAGGGGCTCCGCAAGGCCCTCGCCATGTCGCCGGACGACCTCATCGCGTACGTGAAGGAATCCGGTCTGCGCGGGCGCGGCGGCGCGGGATTCCCCACGGGCATGAAATGGCAGTTCATCCCGCAGGGCGACGGCAAGCCTCACTATCTAGTTGTCAACGCCGACGAATCGGAACCGGGTACCTGCAAGGACATCCCGCTCCTCTTCGCGAACCCGCACAGCCTCATCGAGGGCATCGTGATCGCCTGTTACGCGATCCGCTCTTCGCATGCCTTCATCTATCTGCGTGGCGAAGTGGTCCCCGTACTGCGGCGGTTGCACGAGGCAGTCCGGGAGGCGTACGCGGCGGGATACCTCGGCGAGAACATCCTGGGCAGCGGACTCGACCTCCAGGTCACCGTGCACGCGGGCGCGGGCGCGTACATCTGTGGTGAGGAGACCGCACTGCTCGACTCGCTCGAAGGCCGCCGTGGCCAGCCGCGACTTCGTCCCCCCTTCCCTGCTGTCGCGGGGCTCTACGCGTGCCCGACTGTTGTGAATAACGTCGAGTCGATCGCGTCAGTTCCCTCGATTCTGAACAAGGGAAAGGAATGGTTCAGGTCGATGGGCAGCGAGAAGTCCCCGGGCTTCACGCTCTACTCGCTCAGCGGCCACGTCACGAATCCCGGCCAGTACGAGGCACCGCTCGGCATCACACTGCGCCAGCTCCTCGACATGAGCGGCGGAATGCGGCCGGGGCACCGGCTCAAGTTCTGGACGCCGGGCGGCTCTTCGACCCCGATGTTCACCGCCGAGCACCTCGACGTCCCGCTGGACTACGAGGGAGTGGGCGCCGCGGGATCCATGCTCGGCACCAAGGCGCTGCAGTGCTTCGACGAGACGACGTGTGTCGTCCGGGCGGTGACGCGGTGGACCGAGTTCTACGCCCATGAGTCCTGCGGCAAGTGCACACCCTGCCGCGAAGGGACGTACTGGCTCGTGCAGTTGCTGCGCGACATCGAGGCAGGCAAGGGCGTCATGTCCGACCTCGACAAGCTGAACGACATCGCCGACAACATCAACGGCAAGTCCTTCTGTGCCCTCGGCGACGGCGCCGCCTCGCCGATCTTCTCCTCGCTCAAGTACTTCCGTGAGGAGTACGAGGAGCACATCACGGGCCGGGGCTGCCCCTTCGACCCGGCGAAGTCGACGGCCTGGGCCGACCAGGACAAGCACGCGGAGGTGAACGCATGACTGTGACCACCAGCGCTCCCTCCGGGGGCGGAGAGGCGGCGGTTCCGCCGGAAGACCTCGTCTCGCTGACGATCGACGGCGTGGAGATCAGCGTGCCCAAGGGCACCCTGGTCATCCGCGCCGCCGAACAGCTCGGCATCGAGATCCCCCGCTTCTGCGACCACCCGCTGCTCGATCCGGCCGGCGCCTGCCGCCAGTGCATCGTCGAGGTCGAGGGCCAGCGCAAGCCCATGGCGTCCTGCACGATCACCTGCACGGACGGGATGGTGGTCAAGACCCACCTCACCTCTCCTGTGGCCGAGAAGGCCCAGAAGGGTGTGATGGAGCTGCTGCTCATCAACCACCCGCTGGACTGCCCGGTCTGTGACAAGGGCGGCGAGTGCCCCCTGCAGAACCAGGCGATGTCGCACGGCAACGCGGAGTCCCGCTTCGAGGGCAAGAAGCGCACGTTCGAGAAGCCCGTCCCGATCTCCCCGCAGGTGCTGCTCGACCGGGAGCGGTGCGTGCTGTGCGCCCGGTGCACCCGGTTCAGTAACCAGGTCGCGGGTGACCCGATGATCGAGCTGCTGGAGCGGGGCGCGCTCCAGCAGGTCGGCACCGGGGAGGGCGATCCCTTCGAGTCGTACTTCTCCGGGAACACGATCCAGATCTGCCCGGTGGGCGCGCTGACGTCGGCGGCGTACCGCTTCCGCTCGCGTCCCTTCGACCTGGTCTCGTCCCCTTCGGTGTGCGAGCACTGCTCCGGCGGCTGCGCGACCCGTACCGACCACCGGCGCGGCAAGGTCATGCGGCGGCTCGCGCAGAACGACCCCGAGGTCAACGAGGAGTGGATGTGCGACAAGGGGCGGTTCGGCTTCCGGTACGCGCAGCAGCGGGACCGGCTGACCACGCCTCTGGTGCGCGGTGAATCCGGTGAGCTGGAGCCCGTTTCGTGGCCCGAGGCCCTGGAGGTGGCCGCCGAAGGCCTCCTGGCGGCCCGCTCCAGGACCGGTGTCCTGACAGGCGGGCGGCTCACCGTCGAAGACGCCTACGCCTACAGCAAGTTCGCGCGCGTGGCCCTCGACACGAACGACATCGACTTCCGCGCGCGCGTGCACAGCGGCGAGGAGGCCGACTTCCTGGCCGCCCGGGTCGCAGGACGCGGACGGGACCTCGACGGTACGGGCGTCACGTACACCTCCCTGGAGAAGGCGCCCGCCGTCCTGCTCGCCGGAATCGAGTCCGAGGAGGAGGCGCCCGGCGTCTTCCTGCGGCTGCGCAAGGCCTGGCGAGGGCACGGACAGAAGACGTTCGCGCTCGCCACCCACTCGACACGCGGCCTGGAGAAGGCGGGCGGCACGCTGCTGCCCGCCGCGCCCGGCACCGAGACCGAGTGGCTGGACGCGCTCGCGTCCGGCGTCGGCCTGGAGGGCGACGGCGCGACGGCCTCCGAGGCGCTGCGCGCCGAAGGCGCCGTGATCGTCGTCGGGGAGCGGCTGGCCTCCGTGGCGGGCGGGCTCACCGCCGCCGTACGGGCCGCGTCCGCGACCGGCGCCGAACTGGTGTGGATCCCGCGCCGGGCCGGGGAGCGCGGCGCCATCGAGGCGGGTGCGCTGCCCTCGCTGCTGCCGGGCGGGCGTCCGGCCACCGACTCGCGCGCGCGGGTCGAGGTCGCCGCGGCCTGGGGTGTCTCCGAACTGCCGCTCCGGTACGGCCGCGACACCGGCCAGATCGTCGAGGCCGCCGCCGCCGGTGAGCTGTCCGCGCTCGTGGTGGCCGGCGTCGAGGTCGCGGACCTGCCGGATCCGGCACGCGCGCGTGCGGCACTGTCCGAAGTGGGCTTCCTGGTGTCGCTCGAACTGCGGCCCGGTGAGGTCACCGAGCACGCGGATGTCGTACTGCCCGTCGCCGCCGTCGCGGAGAAGGCGGGCACCTTCCTCAACTGGGAGGGACGGGCACGGCTCTTCGAGGCGGCGCTCAAGCCCGACCAGATGACCCGCCGTGTGGCGCCGACCGACGCACGCGTACTGCAGATGCTCGCGGACGCCATGGACGTACACCTGGGGCTGCCCGATCTGCGCACCGCGCGCGTGGAACTCGACCGGCTCGGCGCCTGGGACGGCGCACGGGCCACCGCGCCCCTCGAAACCGCGGCCACGCTGCCGCGGCCCGCCGCCGGGGAGGCCGTGCTCGCCGGGCACCGGCTGCTGCTCGACCAGGGCCGCCTCCAGGAGGGCGACGAGGCGCTCGCCGCGACCCGGCACGCCGCACGCGCGCGCGTGTCACCCGCCACGGCGGCCGAGTCGGGCGTCAAGAACGGCGACGTGCTGTCCGTGACCGGCCCCTCCGGAGTGGTCGAACTCCCGCTGCAGATCACGGAGATGCCCGACCGCGTGGTCTGGCTCCCGCTGAACTCCGCCGGGGGAGGCGTCGCCTCCGACACGGGCGCGCTGCCCGGTGACCTCGTCCGCATCGGCCCGGCGACGCTCGCCACCGAGGCCCCCAAGGAGGTGGAGGCATGACTCCGGACCTCACCGCGACGTCGTACCTGGCCGCGGAGGACCTCTCCATGTTCGGCCGCGACCCCTGGTGGCTGGTCGTCATCAAGGCGGTCTTCTGCTTCGCCTTCCTGATGATCACCGTGCTTTTCTCCATCGTGTGGGAGCGCAAGGTCGTCGCCTGGATGCAACTGCGCATCGGCCCCAACCGGCACGGCCCCTGGGGCATGCTCCAGTCGCTCGCCGACGGCATCAAGCTGATGCTCAAGGAAGACATCATCGTCAAACGCGCGGACAAGGTCGTCTACGTCCTCGCGCCCATCGTCGCCGCCATCCCGGCCTTCATGGCGATCGCCGTGATCCCCTTCGGACCGGCCGGCAACGAGATCTCGATCTTCGGCCACCGCACCACGATGCAGCTCACCGACCTGCCGATCGCGATGCTCTACATCCTCGCGGTCGCCTCGGTGGGCATCTACGGGATCGTGCTGGCGGGTTGGAGTTCTGGATCCACCTACCCGCTGCTGGGCGGCCTGCGTTCCTGCGCACAGATGATCTCGTACGAGATCGCCATGGGCGCCGCCTTCGCGTCGGTGTTCCTCTACTCCGGGTCCATGTCGACGTCGGAGATCGTCGCCCAGCAGCAGGACCGCTGGTACATCATCCTGCTGCCGGTGTCGTTCCTGATCTACATCGTCACGATGGTCGGCGAGACCAACCGGGCGCCGTTCGACATGCCGGAGTCCGAGGGCGACCTGGTCGGCGGCTTCAACACCGAGTACTCGTCCATCAAGTTCGCGATGTTCATGCTCGCCGAGTACGTGAACATGGTGACGGTCTCGGCGGTCTCCGTGACGCTCTTCCTGGGCGGCTGGCGGGCCCCGTGGCCGATCAGCACCTTCTGGGAGGGCGCCAACCACGGCTGGTGGCCGATGGCCTGGTTCGTGATCAAGGTGCAACTGCTGCTGTTCTTCTTCATCTGGCTGCGCGGCACACTGCCCCGCGTCCGCTACGACCAACTGATGAAGCTCGGCTGGAAGGTCCTCATCCCGGTCTCCGTGGTGTGGCTGATGGCCGTCGCGACCGTGCGGACCCTGCGCAACGAGAACTACGACTTCGCCGACATCGCCCTCTACATCGCCGGCGGTGTCATCGCCCTGCTGTTGCTCTCGTTCCTCATCGACATGTTCCGCGACCGGAAGTCCGCCGAGGAGGCGCCGGAGCCACCCGCCGAGGCCGCCGTCTTCGACCCGATGGCGGGCGGATTCCCCGTACCACCGCTGCCGGGACAGACCCTGCCGCCGGTGCCGCGGCGACGCCCGCGCCGGGAGCGGGAGTTGATTGTCAGTGGTGGGGTCGATACTGCCAGTGACGGATCTGATGGATCTCGTGACGGAAAGGAGGCGTCCGATGGCTGATGAGCAGAAGGAGACCAAACCCGGTTTCCAGAACCCCGTCGCAGGCTTCGGTGTGACCTTCAAGGCCATGTTCAAGAAGCGGCTGACCGAGCAGTACCCCGAACAGAAGAAGACCACCGCACCGCGATTCCACGGCCGGCACCAGCTCAACCGCCATCCGGACGGCCTGGAGAAGTGCATTGGCTGCGAGCTGTGCGCGTGGGCCTGCCCGGCGGACGCCATCTATGTGGAGGGCGCGGACAACACCGACGAGGAGCGCTACTCGCCGGGCGAGCGGTACGGCCGCGTCTACCAGATCAACTACGCCCGCTGCATCCTGTGCGGACTGTGCATCGAGGCGTGCCCCACGCGCGCGTTGACGATGACGAACGAGTTCGAGCTGGCCGACAGCAGCCGCGCCAACCTCATCTACACCAAGGAGCAGCTGCTCGCCGGCCTCGAAGAGGGCATGGTCGACAGCCCTCACTCGATCTTCCCCGGGACGGACGAGCAGGACTACTACCGGGGCCTGGTCACCGAGGCCGCGCCCGGTACGGAGCGCCAGGTGGCCCTCTCCAAGGGCGAGGTCCCGCAGGAGGCCGCCTCGACCTCCGGCGAGGACGAGCCGACGTCGGGGAAGGTGATCGGCCGATGATGGATCTCGCCGCCTACTCCACCTCCACCGGAGAGGCCTTCCAGTTCTGGGTCCTCGGCACCGTCGCCGTGATCGGCGCCCTGTGCACCGTCCTCATGAAGAAGGCCGTGCACAGCGCCCTCTGCCTCGCCGGCACCATGATCATCCTGGCGGTGTTCTACCTCGCCAACGGCGCCTACTTCCTGGGCGTCGTGCAGATCATCGTGTACACCGGCGCGATCATGATGCTGTTCCTCTTCGTGGTCATGCTCGTCGGCGTCACCGCCGCCGACTCCCTGAAAGAGACCATCAAGGGCCAGCGCTGGATGGCGCTCCTGTGCGGCCTCGGCTTCGGCATCCTGCTGTGCGCGGGGATCGGCAACGCGTCGCTGAACGATTTCAACGGCCTGAGCCAGGCCAACTCCGCCGGCAACGTGGAAGGCCTCGCGGAACTCATCTTCACGAAGTACGTCTTCGCCTTCGAACTCACCGGCGCCCTGCTCATCACGGCCGCCGTCGGCGCGATGGTGCTCACGCACCGGGAGCGCACCGAGCGGGCCAAGACCCAGCGCGAGCTGGCCGAGCAGCGCGTACGGGAAGGCAAGCAGGTCCCGCCGATGCCCGCCCCCGGCGTCTACGCCCGGCACAACGCGGTGGACATCGCGGGCCTCCTCCCGGACGGCACCGCGTCCGAACTCACCGTCATCAAGACGCTGCGGGAGCGTGGCCAGATCCGCGATGTGTCGAACGAGGCGATCAATGACCTCAAGGCCCTGGAGCGGCGTGCCGAGGAGCGGCTCGGCCGGGAAGAGGAGGCCACGAAGTGAATCCCGTCAACTACCTCTACCTCGCCGCCCTGCTGTTCACGATCGGCGCGACCGGCGTCCTGATCAGGCGGAACGCGATCGTGGTGTTCATGTGCGTCGAGCTCATGCTCAACGCCTGCAACCTCGCGCTCGTGGCCTTCTCCCGGATGCACGGCAATCTCGACGGCCAGATCCTCGCCTTCTTCACGATGGTCGTCGCCGCCGCGGAGGTCGTGGTGGGGCTCGCGATCATCGTTTCACTGTTCCGTACCCGCCACTCGGCCTCGGTCGACGACGCCAGCCTGATGAAGCTCTGAGGGGTCGCTGAATCGTGGAGAACCTGATTGCGCTGCTGGTAGCGGCGCCTCTGCTCGGAGCTGCCGTACTGCTGTGCGGCGGCCGGCGGCTGGACGCCGTCGGCCACTGGATCGGCACGCTCCTCGCGGCCGTCTCCTTCGTGATCGGCGCGATCCTCTTCGCCGACATGCTGGGGAAGGGCGAGGAGGAGCGGGAGATCGGCCAGCACCTGTTCAGCTGGGTCCCGGTCGAGAGTTTCCAGGCTGACGTCGCCTTCCAGCTCGACCAGCTGTCGATGACGTTCGTCCTGCTGATCACCGGCGTCGGCTCCCTGATCCACCTGTACTCGATCGGGTACATGGAGCACGACGAGCGGCGCCGCCGCTTCTTCGGCTATCTGAACCTGTTCCTCGCGGCGATGCTCCTGCTCGTCCTCGCCGACAACTACCTCCTGCTGTACGTCGGCTGGGAGGGCGTCGGCCTCGCCTCGTACCTGCTGATCGGCTTCTGGCAGCACAAGCCCAGCGCCGCGACGGCCGCGAAGAAGGCCTTCCTGGTCAACCGCGTCGGCGACATGGGCCTTTCCATCGCGATCATGCTGATGTTCGCCTGGTTCGGCACCTTCGCCTTCGGGCCCGTGCTGGAGGTGACGGGCGAGACGAGCGAGGGCAAGCTGACCGCCATCGGCCTGATGCTGCTGCTCGCCGCCTGCGGCAAGTCCGCCCAGGTACCGCTGCAGTCCTGGCTCGGCGACGCGATGGAGGGCCCGACCCCGGTCTCGGCCCTCATCCACGCCGCGACGATGGTGACCGCGGGCGTGTACCTGATCGTCCGCTCCGGTGAGATCTTCAACGCCGCACCCGATGCCCAGCTGGCTGTCACCGTCGTCGGCGCCGTCACGCTCCTGTTCGGTGCGATCGTCGGTTGCGCGAAGGACGACATCAAGAAGGCGCTGGCCGGCTCGACCATGTCGCAGATCGGCTACATGATCCTCGCCGCGGGCCTCGGTCCCATCGGCTACGTCTTCGCGATCATGCACCTGGTGACGCACGGCTTCTTCAAGGCCGGGCTCTTCCTCGGCGCCGGTTCGGTCATGCACGGCATGAACGACGAGGTCGACATGAGGAAGTACGGCGGCCTCAGGAAGTACATGCCGATCACGTTCGTCACCTTCGGCCTCGGCTACCTCGCCATCATCGGCTTCCCCGGTCTGTCCGGCTTCTTCTCCAAGGACAAGATCATCGAGGCGGCCTTCGCCAAGGGCGGCACCGAGGGCTGGATCCTCGGCGGCGCGGCCCTCCTGGGCGCGGCCATCACCGCGTACTACATGACGCGCGTGATGCTGCTGACGTTCTTCGGAGAGGAGCGCTGGCGCCATGCGCCGACGCCGTCCCCGGCCGAGCCGAGCGTGGAGCCCGCCGCCGAAACGCGCGGCGAGCACGCGGTGCCGCATCCGCACGAGTCCCCGAAGTCCATGACGATCCCGATGATCGTGCTCGCCTTCGGGTCGGTCTTCGCGGGCGGGTTCTTCGGTATCGGCGACCGGTTCATCCACTGGCTGGAGCCCGTCACCGGGCATGACCACGGACATCCGCCGGTCAGCGCCCTGACGGTCACGCTCTCCACAGTGGCCGTGATGGTCATCGGGGTCGTCTTCGCCTATCTCCAGTACGGTCGCCGGCCCGTCCCGGTCGTCGCCCCGCGCGGCTCCCTGCTCACCCGGGCCGCCCGGCGCGACCTCCTCCAGGACGACTTCAACCACGTCGTCCTCGTGCGCGGCGGAGAGCACCTCACACGCTCCCTGGTGTACGTCGACCACACCCTGGTCGACGGGGTCGTCAACGGCACGGCGGCCTCGATGGGCGGCCTCTCCGGACGACTGCGCAGGCTCCAGAACGGCTACGCGCGCTCGTACGCGGTCTCGATGTTCGGCGGTGCGGCGGTCCTCATCGCCGTGACCCTGCTGATGAGGGCGGTCTGATACCGATGTCCTTTCCACTGCTGACAGCGACGGCGGCGCTCCCGGCCCTCGGGGCGATCGCCACGGCCGCCGTGCCGGCCGCGCGCCGCACCGCCGCCAAGTGGCTGGCGCTGCTCGTCTCGCTCGCCACGCTCGGACTGGCCGTTGCCGTGCTGGTGCGCTTCGACCCGAATCGAGTCGCCGAGGACGGCAACTTCTACCAGCTCACAGAACGGCACTCCTGGATCCCGGACTTCGGAGTGCAGTACGAACTGGGCGTGGACGGCATCGCGGTGGCGCTGATCGCGCTGACCGCCCTGCTGATTCCGTTCATCATCCTCGCGGGCTGGCACGACGCCGACCCGCTGGAGACGAACAGCAGCCGCTGGCGACCGACTCAGGGCTTTTTCGCCCTGATCCTCGCCGTCGAGGCGATGGTGATCCTCTCCTTCGAGGCCACCGACGTCTTCCTCTTCTACATCTTCTTCGAAGCCATGCTCATCCCGATGTACTTCCTCATCGGCGGCTTCGGAGACCGCGCCCACGCCGGCTCGGACGAGAACGCGGCGGCCCAACGCTCGTACGCCGCGGTGAAGTTCCTCCTCTACAACCTCGTTGGCGGCCTCATCATGCTGGCCGCGGTCATCGGCTTCGCCGTGGTGGCCGGGGACTTCTCGCTCCAGACGATCGCCAAGGACGGCTTGCCGGACATGGCGACCAGCACCGAACGATGGCTCTTCCTGGGCTTCTTCTTCGCGTTCGCCGTGAAGGCGCCCCTGTGGCCGCTGCACACCTGGCTGCCCAACGCCATGGGGGAGGCCACCGCCCCGGTCGCCGTACTGATCACGGCGGTGGTCGACAAGGTCGGCACCTTCGCGATGCTCCGCTTCTGCCTCCAGCTCTTCCCGGAGGCCTCGAAGTGGGCGACGCCGGTCATCCTCGTACTCGCCCTGATCAGCATCATCTACGGGGCGCTGCTCGCGGTCGGCCAGCGAGACATCAAGCGACTGGTGGCGTACGCGTCGATCTCGCACTTCGGATTCATCATCATGGGCATCTTCGCGATGACCAGCCAGGGCCAGTCGGGTGCGACGCTCTACATGGTCAACCACGGGATCTCGACCGCCGCCCTGATGCTGGTCGCCGGCTTCCTGATCTCGCGGCGCGGCTCGCGTCTGATCGCCGACTACGGAGGAGTGCAGAAAGTCGCCCCGGTGCTCGCCGGCACCTTCCTGGTCGGCAGCCTCGCGACGCTGTCCCTGCCGGGTCTCGCACCGTTCGTGAGTGAGTTCCTGGTCCTGGTCGGTACGTTCACGCGCTACCCGGCGATCGGGATCATCGCCACCTTCGGCATCGTCCTCGCCGCGCTCTACACGCTCGTCCTCTACCAGCGGACGATGACGGGCCCGGTGAAGGCCGAGGTCTCCGCGATGCCCGACCTCAGGGTGCGGGAGCTCGCGGTCGTCGCCCCCCTGATCGCCCTGCTGATCTTCCTCGGCGTCTATCCGAAGCCGATCACCGACATCGTCAACCCGGCGGTCAAGCAGACCATGTCCGACGTACAGAAGAAGGACCCCAAGCCCGAGGTGGAGGCGGCCAAGTGAGCGCAACAGCCGTCCACAGCCTGTGGACAATGGCGGCCGATCCGATCGACAAGATCGACGCGCCGAAGATCGAATACGGGCAGTTGTCGCCCACCCTGATCGTCATCGGTGCGGCGCTCATCGGCGTGCTCGTCGAGGCGTTCGTGCCGCGCAAGTCGCGTTACTACGCCCAGGTGTTCCTGTCCGTCGTCGCACTCGCCGCCGCCTTCGCCGCGGTCGTGGCGCTCGCGGCCGGCGGGTACGGCACCACGAAGGCGGGCATCGCGGCGATGGGCGCGATCGCCGTCGACGGGCCGGCACTCTTCCTGCAGGGCACGATCCTGCTCGCGGGCGTGCTCGGCGTGTTCACCTTCGCCGAGCGGCGGCTCGACCCCGTGGTGCACGGCAACCGCGTCGACTCGTTCGCGGCGCAGGCCGCGTCCGTGCCCGGCAGCGACAGCGAAAAGGCCGCGGTGAAGGCAGGGTTCGCCACCACCGAGGTGTTCCCGCTGCTTCTCTTCGCGATCGGCGGGATGCTCGTCTTCCCGTCGGCCAACGACCTGTTGACGCTGTTCATCGCCCTGGAAGTCTTCTCGCTGCCGCTCTACCTGCTGTGTGCCGTGGCCCGCCGCAAGCGGATCATGTCGCAGGAGGCCGCGGTCAAGTACTTCCTGCTCGGCGCCTTCGCCTCCGCGTTCACGCTCTTCGGCATCGCCCTGCTGTACGGCTACGCGGGCTCGGTGTCGTACGCGACGATCGCGCAGGTCGTCGACGGCTCGATCGAGAACGTGACGCCGGCACTCGCCGACACCATGGGCAACGACGCGCTGCTGCTGATCGGCGCCGCGATGGTCGTCATGGGCCTGCTGTTCAAGGTGGGTGCGGTGCCGTTCCACATGTGGACCCCGGACGTGTACCAGGGCGCGCCGACCCCGGTGACCGGCTTCATGGCCGCCGCCACCAAGGTGGCCGCCTTCGGGGCGCTGCTGCGTCTGCTGTACGTCGTGCTGCCGGGCCTGCGCTGGGACTGGCGGCCGGTGATGTGGGCGGTCGCGATCGTCACCATGCTGGGCGGCGCGATCGTCGCGATCACCCAGACCGACATCAAGCGACTGCTGGCGTACTCGTCGATCGCGCACGCGGGCTTCATCCTCGCCGGTGTCATCGCGACCACGCCCGACGGCGTCTCGTCCGTGCTCTTCTACCTGGGCGCGTACTCCTTCGTCACGATCGGCGCGTTCGCGGTCGTGACCCTGGTGCGGGACGCGGGCGGCGAGGCCACGCATCTGTCCAAGTGGGCGGGGCTCGGACGGCGTTCGCCACTGGTGGCGGCCGTGTTCGCGGTCTTCCTGCTGGCCTTCGCCGGCATTCCGCTCACCTCGGGCTTCGCCGGAAAGTTCGCCGTGTTCAAGGCGGCGGCAGAGGGCGGCGCGGAGGCGCTGGTCGTGGTCGGTGTGATCTCGTCCGCCATCGCGGCGTTCTTCTACATCCGCGTGATCGTGCTCATGTTCTTCAGCGAGCCGAAGCCGGAGGGGCCGACGGTGGCTGTTCCGTCGCCGCTGACGATGACGGCGATCGGGGTGGGTGTGGCGGTCACGTTGGTGCTGGGTGTGGCGCCGCAGTACTTCCTTGATCTGGCGGGGCAGGCGGGAGTGTTCGTGCGCTGACGCTCCGCCGTCGTACGCAGTCGGCCCGGCTCCCCATCGTGGGGAGCCGGGCCGATGTGGTGAAAGGCGCGTGCTGGTTACTGGCCTTCCGCGAGGCGCGTCCTGATCTTGGTGAGATCCAGGTCCACCGCGAACGGGACGGACATCTTCATACGCTCACGGAAGATGCCCACGCTGGTGTACGTGCCGGTGGTGGGCTCCAGCTCGAAGGCGTGGACCGCCGCGAGGCCCTTCTCGTTCTCGACCCGCCAGTAGTGGGGGATCTTTGCCCGGGCGTACTTCATCGGCTTGGTTTCGCGGTCCCGGGCCTCGGAGTCCGGGGACACAACCTCGACGGCCAGGACGACGGCGTCGGCCGGGAACCGGGTTTGCTCCGCATCCTCCACCACGTCCCCGCGCACCACGACCACGTCCGGCTCAGGCCTGTTCCGGCGGTCGATGTCGATGGTGAACTCGCGGATGACTTCGAAGTCGTGTGGCGCCAAGGACTGGAGCTGCCAGGTGAAGAAGTCGACAGCGCGTGAGTGAAACAGAGTCTGCGGACTCACGAAGACGAGGCTCCCGTCGATCAGCTCCGTGTGTGGAGGCAGGTTCGGAAGCTCGTCCAGGTCGTCGGCGGTCCAGCCGCCCTCCGGCGGGATCGGCCAGGTTGGCTCGGACGCCTTCGGTGCGACGCTCATCAGTGCTCCCATGGGACGGAGTCTCGCCGGTCCATCCAGACTATCGGCCGGAAAACGGGCGCGGCTCCCCCGCACGTGTGAACGAGTGATGCGCCTTGACCTGAGGTGGTGCGAGGCAGCCTGTGGATAACTGCGAGGCTGTCGGTGCGGACCCCTATCGTGGATGCAGTGGTCGAGGCACGGCGTACGACGGGGGACAGGGCGATGAGCGGGACGGGCGGGACGGGTGTGATGACCGAAGAGGACAGGGCCGCGGGGCTGGGCGAGAGCAGGCCCGCGGGGCTCGCGGAGAGCGAGGTGCTGGGCACACTCCGCCGTGTCTTCGGATACGAGGCGTTCCGTGGCGAGCAGGAAGCGGTCGTCGAGCATGTGGTGGCCGGCGGCGACGCCGTGGTGCTCATGCCGACAGGCGCCGGCAAGTCGCTGTGCTACCAGATCCCGGCCCTGGTCAGACCCGGTACGGGTGTGGTCGTCTCGCCACTGATCGCGCTGATGCAGGACCAGGTGGACGCGCTGCGGGCGCTCGGCGTGCGCGCCGGGTTCATGAACTCCACGCAGGACTTCGACGAGCGGCGCGTGGTCGAGGCGGAGTTCCTGGCGGGTGAGCTAGATCTGATCTACCTCGCGCCGGAGCGGCTGCGCCTGGAGTCCACGCTCGACCTGCTCGCGCGCGGCAAGGTCTCGGTCTTCGCGATCGACGAGGCGCACTGCGTGTCCCAGTGGGGCCACGACTTCCGGCCCGACTACCTGGCGCTCTCACTGCTGGGCGAGCGCTGGCCCGACGTACCGCGGATCGCGCTGACCGCGACGGCCACACACGCGACGCACCAGGAGATCACCCAGCGCCTGGGCATGCCGGACGCCCGCCATTTCGTGGCGAGCTTCGACCGGCCCAACATCCAGTACCGGATCGTGCCGAAGGCCGACCCCAAGAAGCAGCTGCTGTCGTTCCTGCGCGAGGAGCACGCGGGCGACGCGGGCATCGTGTACTGCCTGTCGCGCAACTCCGTTGAGAAGACAGCCGAGTTCCTCTCCCGCAACGGCATCGAGGCGGTGCCGTACCACGCGGGTCTGGACGCGGGCACGCGCGCTGCGCACCAGTCACGGTTCCTGCGCGAGGAAGGCCTCGTCGTCTGCGCCACCATCGCCTTCGGCATGGGCATCGACAAGCCGGACGTACGGTTCGTGGCCCATCTCGACCTGCCGAAGTCGGTCGAGGGCTACTACCAGGAGACGGGCCGTGCGGGCCGCGACGGACTGCCGTCCACGGCATGGATGGCCTACGGCCTGAACGACGTCATACAGCAGCGCAAGCTGATCCAGCTGGGCGAGGGCGACGAGGCGTTCCGGCGCCGGGCCGCGATGCACCTCGACGCGATGCTCGCGCTGTGCGAAACGGTCCAGTGCCGCCGTGCCCAACTGCTCGCCTACTTCGGGCAGGACGCCGGGACCACGGCTTGTGGGAACTGCGACACGTGCCTCCTCCCGCCCGAGACCTGGGACGGCACCGTCGCGGCCCAGAAGGTGCTGTCCACGGTGGTGCGGTTGCAGCGCGAGCGGGGGCAGAAGTTCGGGGCGGTCCAGATCGTCGACATCCTGCTCGGGCGCAGGACCGCCAAGGTCATACAGTTCGACCACGACGAGCTGTCCGTGTTCGGCATCGGCGAGGAGCTGTCCGAGGGCGAATGGCGCGGTGTCGTACGGCAGTTGCTGGCTCAGGGGCTGCTCACGGTCGAGGGTGAATACGGGACGCTGGTACTGACCGAGGCGAGCGGGACGGTGCTGCGGCGCGAGCGGGAGGTGCCGCTGCGCAAGGAGCCGAAGAAGCCGGTGACCGCGAAGTCGGCGTCGCCCCGGGGCGAGCGCAAGGCCAAGGCCGCGGCGGCCGAGCTGCCCGACGAGCTGGTCCCCGTGTTCGAGGCCCTGCGATCGTGGCGTGCCGGGCAGGCCAAGGAGCAGGGCGTTCCGGCGTACGTCATCTTCCACGACGCGACCCTTCGGGAGATCGCCATCGCGGGGCCCACGTCCATCGCGGAGCTGGGCGGGATCGGCGGAGTGGGCGAGAAGAAGCTCGCGACGTATGGGGAGGGCGTGCTCGGGGTGCTTGCCTCGCTGTCCCCGGGCTCGGGCTCACCGGCTTCCCCGGCCCCCACGGCCAAGACCGACGACGGGGACTCGGGGGCGCTGGAGGCGGAGCCCGAGCACTGGCCGGAGGCCGAGGAGCCGGACGAGCCGGATGAGCCGGAGGACTGGATATAGACGACCGGTGGATATAGACGACCGGTCGGTGGAGGGCGGGTCGCACGCTCGGTAGGACTGGCGCGCTCGGTACGACTCACACGCTCGGTACGACCTGCCCCGTCACCTCGCCGAGTCCCACGCGGGTTCCGTTCGGCCCAGGTGCCCAGGCCGTGAGGGTCACGACGTCGCCGTCCTCCAGGAACGTCCGCTTGGCGTCGGGGAGTTCGAGGGTGTCGCGTCCGTTCCAGGTCAGCTCGATCAAGGACCCGCGTTCGCGCTCGCCGGCCCCGCTCACGGTCCCCGAGCCGTACAGGTCGCCGGTGCGCAGGGAGGCGCCGTTCACCGTCATGTGGGCCAACTGCTGGGCGGCGGTCCAGTACATGGTGGAAAACGGCGGCTCGGAGACGGCGTGGTCGTTGAGGGCGACGGAGATGCGCAGGTCGTAGCCGCCGGGTTCCTCGGAGGCGTCGTCCAGGTAGGGGAGAAGGGGGTGGGTACGGGACGGGGGTGCGACCCGGGCGTCCTCCAGGGCGTCGAGCGGTGTGATCCAGGCAGACACCGACGTGGCGAAGGACTTGCCGAGGAACGGGCCGAGGGGGACGTACTCCCAGGCTTGGAGGTCGCGCGCGGACCAGTCGTTGAGGAGGCAGAGGCCGAAGACGTGGTCGCGGAAGTCGCTCAGCGGTACCCGCGTGCCCATGGCGGAGGGTGTACCGACCACGAAGCCGACCTCTGCCTCGATGTCCAGGCGGACGGACGGCCCGAAGACCGGCTCCGGGTCCGTGGGGGCCTTGCGCTGGCCGGAGGGGCGTACGACCTCCGTGCCGGACACCACGACGGTGCCGGACCGGCCGTGGTAACCGATCGGCAGGTGCTTCCAGTTGGGGGTCAGGGGGTCCGCGGCGTCGGGGCGGAAGATCTGGCCGATGTTGCGGGCGTGGTTCTCCGATGCGTAGAAGTCGACGTAGTCCGCGACCGTGAAGGGGAGGTGCAGGGTCACCTCGGAGAGCGGGTGCAGCAGGGGTGCGATGGTCTCCCGGTGGGCAGGCACCGTCACCCACGCCGTGATCGCCCGCCGCACGTCCGACCAGGTCGTACGGCCCGCCGCGAGCAGAGGGTCGAGGGAGGGGCGAGCGAGCAGTCTGACGTAAGGCGAGCCCAGAGCCCGGGCCGCACCGCCCGCGTCGAGGACGTGGTCGCCCAGCCGGACACCGACACCGCGCTCCTCGGAGCCGGCCGGGGAGAACACGCCGTACGGAAGGTTGTGGGGACCGAAGGGATCGCCCTCGGGGACCTCGAAGGGGGGCATCGGATGCTGCCTCGCTTTCCGTGTGGGTGGGGCACACGTTACGGGGGAGTTGCTTGCCTGGGCACGGCCTTAAGAGTTCGCAATGTCCGAATAGGTCTTGATAGGTCTTGTCGGAGTAGTTGACTCCGGCTCAGCGCTCTTAAGGAGACATGCTCGGCAGCGTCGCACCGTTCAGCGGGAGCGAGGAGCTTCCCAGGGGTTACGCCTCTCCCGCCGCCGCTCGCTGCCACGCCAGGAAGTCGGCGACGAGTCCGGGCGGGTTGGCGGCCTCGGTCGCCTCCACCTCCCAGCCCGGGCGGTCCATGTCGAAGACCTGAACGGGCACGGGGCGGCCGAGGACCTCCTTGAGCAGGCCGCTGCTGTGGAAATGACGGGCGAGGCCTGTGCAGGCGTCGGCGAAGTGCTCGCCGAGTGCCTCGTACTGGTCATCGCTCGCGTCGTCACCCTCCCCGTCGAACCACAGACCGAGCCGCTTCACCTCGTCGACGTAGAGGGGGCTTCCGACCGGATCCTCAGGCACATTCCCGAGCATCTCGAACCCGTCCAGCAGCCAGCAGGCGTAATTCCAGCGGGCTTCGCCCGGGTCCTCCGGCCGAGACTCCCGCCGGTACTGGCTCTCGGTGTTGTAGCCGATGGCGACGTACGGCCGTCTGGGGTCGTAGTCGATCCGCCAGATATTGAAGGAGACGGCGTAGATCTCGGGCTTGAGTTCGGCCGGGAACCGTTCCAGGATCTCGGCCCCGGCGGTGCGCAGGTGCTGCTGGAACGACTTCATGCGCCTTCCTTCAGGGTCCAGACGGGCCAGTCCCGGGGAGGCGCCGGGCGGACCTCCCACCTGGAGAGGTCGCCGTCCACCTGCTCGTCGCCGCAAGGGAGTCGGAGACCGTCTCCGAGAGGCAGGAAGTAGACGCCGCACGCCCAGTACTCCGGAAGCTCGTGCGTCATGAGTTCCTGTCCCGAGGCCTCGATCTCGACGCCCGCGTACCGTGCGTTGATCCTCGCGACGGCCTCCGCCCGCGAGATCCCGAAGCGCTCCACGAGGACGTCCGCCATCTCGCGGAAGTAGTCGAGCATGCCGGCGTCGAGACGGGTCAGGAACTCCGCGGTTCTCGCCGTCACGTGAGGCATCTCCGTGTCGGGCCGCGGAGGTGACCAGTTCTGGAACTGCTCGCGCAGCCAGTCATGCGCGTCGGTGTCGCTATCGGAGGGCTTGCGGGTCATGGCTCCAGTCTGCCCGCGGGGTGGTCACCGTCGGGCATACGGCCATGTCGGGCATACGGCTGTGTGAGGGATGGTCGAGGTGTCGGACGACGTCCGGTTCGGGCCGGGTCGATGGGCCGTTCGATCCGTATTCTCTGATCATGGCCGCACCGATCGCATATTCACTTATCGCCACTGACCTGGACGGAACGCTGCTCCGCGGCGACGACACCCTCTCCGACCGGTCACGGACCGCGCTGGCGATGGCGGCCACGGCGGGGGCCCGGCACCTCGTGGTGACCGGGCGCCCGGCTCCACGTGTACGACCGCTGCTCGACGAACTGGGCGGTCAAGGGCTGGCGGTGTGCGGGCAGGGGGCGCAGTTGTACGACGCCGGGGCCGACCGCATGGTGTGGTCGGTGACCCTTGACCGTGAGCTGGCCGAGACGGCGCTCGGCAAGATCGAGGCGGAGGTCGGGGAGGTGTACGCGGCCGTGGACCAGGACGGCGTCGACGGGCTCACGCTGATCGAACCGGGTTACGAGATGCCGCATCCGACGTTGCCGGCGGTACGGGTCCTCCACCGCGACGACCTCTGGACCGAACCCATCAGCAAGGTGCTCCTGCGCCACCCCTCCCTCACCGACGACGAGTTGGCGACAGCGGCCCGCGGAGCGGTCGGTTCCCTCGCCTCCGTCACGATGTCCGGTCCCGGCACCGTCGAACTTCAGCCATGCGGAGTGACCAAGGCGACGGGCCTCGCCCTCGCGGCCGCCCATCTCGGTCTCACCTCGACCGCGACGATCGCCTTCGGCGACATGCCCAACGACATCCCCATGTTCGACTGGGCGACCCGCGGCGTGGCGATGGCCAACGCCCACCCCGAACTCAGGGCGATGGCCGACGAGGTGACCCTGTCGAACGAGGAGGACGGCATCGCGGTGGTCCTGGAACGGCTGTTCCGCTAGACGAAAGCCGTGCCCCGGCGTCCAGGGCGAGATCGGAACCTTCCGTGCCATGCGCGTCGTTGTCGTAGCGGTTCCTGGGCCCGGCAGAGAGGTGTGATGCCTCCCTCGTGCTGCGGGACATAACAGCACACTTCGTGGCATGACCGTTATTTTGGGTTGTATGGGTAGATCAAGGATATGCGGTCAGTGATCGGATGGTGTCGGGCCCGGCCCCGTGGGCGCTCACTGTGATCGAAAGGCGACCGGATACGCTGACTTGAGTGCGAGCAGCGACACATCGACAAACACCTACAGCACAGACGGCAAACAGCACACGCGCCGGCACGCGCAGTATCAGAAGTTTCAACAGCTCCCATAGCACCAATAGCACCAATAGCACGCAGAGACCGCCCTTGAGAGCGTCAGCAGACAGGAGACCCTCGTGACCGTCGTCGGGCCGTTCGGGCTGAGCGTGCGGGACCAGGCTCTCGAAGCCGATGTCCAGGCCGGACTGGCGGCCGTCGAGGAGGGCCTGCTCGAGGCCACCAAGAGTGAGGTCCCGTTCATCACGGAAGCCGCCCAGCACCTGGTGCGCGCGGGCGGCAAGCGGTTCCGGCCGCTGCTCGTGATGCTCGCCGCGCAGTTCGGTGACCCGTACGCTCCGGGTGTGGTGCCCTCGGCCGTGGTCGTGGAGCTGACCCACCTCGCCACGCTGTACCACGACGACGTGATGGACGAGGCGGACGTACGCCGCGGGGTGCCCAGCGCGAACACCCGCTGGGGCAACTCCGTCGCGGTGCTCACCGGCGACTTCCTGTTCGCGCGCGCCTCGCACATTCTGGCCGACCTCGGGCCGGAGGCCGTACGGATCCAGGCCGAGGCGTTCGAGCGCCTGGTCACCGGGCAGATCCTGGAGACGGCCGGACCGCGGGACGGGCGCGACCCGATCGACCACTACATGGACGTCCTCAGCGGCAAGACCGGCTCGCTGATCGCCGTGGCGGGACGTTTCGGCGCGATGATGTCGGGCGCCGACGAGACCGTGGTGGACGTGCTCACGCAGTACGGCGAGCGGCTCGGCGTCGCCTTCCAGCTCGCCGACGACGTACTGGACATCGCGAGCGATTCGCGCGAGTCCGGCAAGACGCCGGGTACCGACCTCCGCGAGGGCATCCCCACCCTGCCGGTGCTGCGGCTGCGCGAGCGCGTGGAGCGGCTCGGCCTCGCCGAGGACATCGCGCTGTCCGAGCTGCTCGACTCGGACCTGACGGACGACGCCCGGCACGCGGAGGCGCTCACCCTCCTCCGTGCCCACCCCGCCCTCGACCAGGCCCGACGCGACACCGTGCGGTACGCGGAGGAGGCCCGCGCCACGCTGGTGCCGCTCCCGGAGTGCGATGCGAAGGCGGCGCTGGTGGAGCTGTGCGACGCGGTGGTGCACCGGGCGGGCTGACCTTGCCCGCGCACCCCTGCACCCGCGCCCGCGTGCAGTCTGTAGTGACGCACGTCACATAATTGGATTGAGTCCAGGCTCAGATCTACTCCGTAAATAAGCCCAGAAGCTGACGCAGGGGGTGTCAGCTGATCTACGGGGAGAAAACAGAATCATGGGGACATCCATTACGTCCGCGAAGCGTCGCAAGAGCCTGGTCATCTCCGGTGTCGCGGTGGTCGCCGCGGCCGGTGTCGCCGCCGCCGTCATCCCGGCGGTCGCCGACAGCGGGAGCCAGAGCAAGGGCAAGGGCGCGAGCCACGCGGAGCACGGGGGCCAGTCCATCGAGGTGCAGAGCGGCGTCGCGGGCGGCAGTGGCAGTGGGGGCACCATCCTCGCCGCGAGCCTCAACGGCGCGAACGAGGTGCCCGTGCAGGGCGGTCCGGCCGTCGGTGACCAGGACGGCGCGGCGCTCCAGTTCGTGAAGGTCAAGGGGAACAAGGTGTCCGTCGCGGTCAAGTGGCGCGGCACCGACAAGCCGACCCTGCTCCACATCCACCAGGGCGCCAAGGGCGTCAACGGCGGCATCAAGGTCGACTTCACCAAGCTGCTGGAGAACGCCAAGGGCCGTACGGTCACCGGCACGGTCAAGGTCGAGGACGCCGCTCTGCTCGGCCAGCTGAAGGCGGACCCGGGCGGCTTCTACGCCAATCTGCACACCGCCGAGTTCCCGGGCGGCGCCGTCCGCGGCCAACTCCACAAGGTCACCACGGACTTCGACTTCCGCAACGCGCTGCACAACTTCCAGGCCTCCGTCCTCAAGGGCAAGCAGATCTACGAGTGCAAGAAGGCGGACGACGGCACCACGGCCTTCGCGCAGCGTGACGTGCGCGCCGTGCTCGGCGGCGGCATCGCGCACTCCTTCGTGAAGCCCAACTCCGGTACGCCGCAGTGGATCGCGCCCGACCGCAGCGCGGTCACCGGTTCGGTGATCTCCAGGACCCCGAACGGCGACAAGAACATCCCTGAGCTGGACCTCAAGGCCACTCAGTCCGGCAAGCACCGCGGGCTGTTGGCCGGTACGGCCGAGATCCTTCGGCTGAACACCGTGGGCGGGGTGGCGCCTGCCGGGTCCTGTGACGAGGGGACCATCGTGGGCGTGCCGTACCAGGCGGACTACGTGTTCGTGAACCGGTGACCGACCCTGATCCACCCGCAGTTACCGGTGATCCACCCGCACTTGGTCCGGTGATCCACCCGCAGTCGGACCGGTGATCGACCGGCTCCCAATGGAATCCGGTGGAATCCGGGCTGTTCCGAACGGAATCCGGGCGGCGTCTTCCCCGCATGACCCCTACGGGTCGGGGGAGGCGCCGCCCTCTCGTGTCATACCGCAGCAGTACATGGAGTTGGCTCCGAAGGTTGACGCTTCTCTTAGGCCGATTTGGTCAGATTGGAGACACCACTTCACAGGAGTTCGGGTGACAATGGCGGCCAGGGGTGGACGAGTGCATGACGGTAAGCCGCCGCCGACGACGGAGGTAGGGCACACATGGCACCGTACGAATCCGACGACAACACGAACGAGGACCTGCGAACCGGCCGGCGCAAGGCGGCGCGGTACGTCGTCCCGGTCGCGGTGGTGGGGGTGGCGGCGGCGACCATCGGGCTGGTCCCGGCGTTTGCCGGCTCCGGTGACCCCGAACTGCCGGACATCACCGCGGAGCAACTGATAGAGAAGATCGCCGCGTCGGACGTCCAGCAACTGTCCGGCACGGTGAAGGTCAGCACGAATCTGGGCCTGCCGGACCTCGGCGGCCTGGAGAGCAGTTTCGCTCCGGGCGGCGGCGCCGGCGGTTCCGACGACGGCGAGGGCTCCTCCGCTGATCCGTCGACGAAGCTCATGGAACTGGCGTCGGGCACGCACACGTTGCGAGTCGCGGCCGACGGCCCGGACAAGCACAAGGTGTCGCTGCTGGACAAGGCCGCCGAGTACAGCCTGATCCACAACGGCAACGAGGTGTGGGCGTACGACAGCGCGTCGAACGAGGCGTACCACATGACGGACACCGCCTCCGGCTCCGCCGAGGACAAGAAGGAAGAGGCGCCGAAGGACGTCCCCACCACGCCCAAGGAGATGGCGGACGAGGCGCTGAAGGCGGTCGACGACACGACGTCCGTGACCGTCGACGGCACGGCGCAGGTCGCGGGCCGTGACGCGTACAGGCTGGTCATCAAGCCGAAGGACTCCGGTTCGACGGTCGGGGCGATCTCGATCGCGGTGGACTCCAAGACCGGCATGCCGCTGAAGTTCACGCTGACTCCGGCGAGCGGCGGCGCGGCCGTCGTGGACGCGGGCTTCACGAAGGTCGACTTCGGTAAGCCGGCCGCGTCCACCTTCGACTTCAGCCCGCCGAAGGGGGCGAAGGTCACCGAGGGCGACGAGATGAAGTCCGAGGAGAAGGCGCGTCCGAAGGCCGAGGAGGAGCTGGGCAAGGAACTCGAGGGCGGTCTCGCGGGCGGCCTCGAGGGCCTGAAGACCATAGGTGAGGGCTGGGGCTCCATCGCCCGGTTCGACACCGGCGGCGAGGGCATACCGTCGGGGGCCGGCGGCGACGCGGGCCGCTTCCTCGACTCGCTCGGCACACAGGTGAGCGGCAAGTTCGGCTCGGGCACGGTCTTCTCGACCCGCCTGGTCAACGCGCTCATCACGGAAGACGGCCAGGTGTACGCGGGCGCGGTCACGAAGGACGCGCTGGTGAAGGCGGCCGACGCGGCGCAGTAAGCAGTGCGGTAACAGGCGCAGGACGACAGGAAGTGGCCGCCCGACCAGAGGGATCCGGCCGGGCGGCAACAGGGAGTTGAGGGAGTCGATGGCGGAACTGTCCACCGCGGAGCCGGACACCGGGCTGGAAGCCGGACCGGAAGCCGGGCCGGACACGGTGATCGCCACCCGTGCGCTCACCAAGCGCTTCCGCGGCGGACAGCTTGCCGTCGACGGCCTCGATCTGACCGTCCCGGCGGGCAGCGTCTTCGGCTTCCTGGGGCCGAACGGCTCCGGCAAGACGACCACCATCAGAATGCTGATGGGCCTGATCGAGCCGACATCGGGCACGGCGCGCGTACTGGGACAGCCCATGCCGCGCGCCACGCGCACGGTGCTCCCGCAGGTGGGGGCGCTGATCGAGGGACCGGCGCTGTACGGCTTCCTGTCCGGCCGCGACAACCTCCTGCGGTACGACTCCGCCGACCCGACCGCCGATCCCCGCACCCGGCGTACACGCGTCGCGGCGGCCCTGGACCGGGTCGGACTGACGGCCGCCGCCGGCAAGAGGGCGAAGGCCTATTCGCTGGGCATGAAGCAGCGGCTCGGGCTGGCCGCGGCCCTGCTCCAGCCGCGCCGGCTGCTGGTCCTGGACGAGCCGACCAACGGGCTCGATCCGCAGGGGATGCGCGAAATCCGTTCTCTGGTGCGGGAGTTGGCGTCGGACGGTTCGACCGTCTTCCTCTCCTCGCATCTGCTCGACGAGATCGAGCAAGTGTGTTCGCATGCCGCGGTGATGGCGCAGGGACGACTGATCACGCAGGGGCCGGTGGCCGAGCTGGCGGCCGGCGCCCGCGGCCGCCTGGTCGTCACGACTCCGGACCCGGGCGACGCGGCCCGCGTACTGAAGGAGCAGGGCGTGGCCGACGTCGTGGTCACGGAGGACCGCGTGACCGGTGAGCCACCGGACCGCGACCTCGCCGAGGTGAACGCGGCGCTGGTGTCGGCGGGCGTCCGCGTACGGGGTTTCGGGGTCGAACGGGCTTCGCTGGAGGACGCGTTCGTGGCGCTCACGGGGGAGGGCTTCGATGTCGCGGGCTGAGATCCGGACTGAGATCGCTGACGGCACTGAGGGAAGCGACGGCACCGACATCACTGCTGGTACCGAAATTACTGCCGGTACCGAAATCACTGCCGGTACCGGCACCGCCGAGGTCGTCGACGTACGGAAGCCGAGCCTGCTGTGGACCCTCGGCCTGCTGCGCAACGAGCTGGTGACCACGCTGCGCCGGTGGCGGACGATCGCGCTGCTCGGGGTGCTGGCCGCGGTGCCGGTCCTCGTCGGGATCGCCGTGAAGATCGAGACGAGTGACGGTTCCTCGGCCGGCGGCGGAGGCGGTGCGGGACCGGCCTTCATCGCGCAGATCACCAACAATGGCCTTTTCCTGGTGTTCACCGCGCTGGCCGCCACGCTGCCCTTCTTCCTGCCGATGGCGGTCGGCGTCATCGCGGGCGACGCGATAGCGGGCGAGGCGAATGCCGGGACGCTGCGCTATCTGCTGGTCGCACCGGCGGGGCGTACGCGGCTGCTGCTCACCAAGTACGCGACCACGCTGGCGTTCTGTGTCATCGCGACGCTCGTCGTGGCGGCGTCGGCGCTGATCGTGGGATCCCTGCTGTTCCCACTCGGCGAGCTGACGACGATCTCCGGCACGCGGATCAGTTTCGGGGAGGGGCTGGGACGAGCGTTTCTGATCGCGCTGATCGTCGCCGCGTCACTGATCGGCATTGCCGCGCTCGGCCTGTTCGTCTCGACGCTCACCAACAGCGGCATAGCGGCGATGGCGACGACCGTGGGCCTGCTGATCACCATCCAGATACTTGACCAGATACCCCAACTTCACGCGATACAGCCGTACTTCTTCTCGCACTACTGGCTGTCCTTCGCGGACCTGATGCGTGATCCGGTGTACTGGGACGAGCTGCTGCGTAATCTCGGACTTCAGGGCCTGTACGCGGCGGTGTTCGGCACGGCGGCGTGGGCGCGGTTCACTGCGAAGGACATCGCCGCTTGATCGCCTGATCGTCCTGGGGGCTGCGCCCCCAGACCCCCTCGGGCTGCGCCCCAGATGCCCTCGATGCGGTCGTTTCTCGGCTGCAGGTCCGTTGTGGCTGGTCGCGCAGTTCCCCGCGCCCCTGAAGGGCGCCCCTGACGGGCGCCCCTTCAGGCGACCTGCGTGTCCCTCTCGTCGTAAGCCGCCCGTGCCGCTGCGATCTCCCCCTGGTGCTCCTCCGTCCACATCACCAGTGACCGGATCGTGGTGTGCAACGTCGCCCCGAGCGGAGTGAGTTCGTACTCGACCCGTGGTGGCACCACGGGATGCACCGTTCGCTTTACGAGCCCGTCCCGCTCCAGCTGGCGCAGTGTGACCGTCAGCATGCGCTGGCTGACGCCGTCGATCTCCCGGCGCAGTTCCGTGAAGCGCAGTCGGCGATTGTCGAGCAGGGCGATCACGAGGAGGGACCACTTGTCGGCCACCCGGTCGAGGATCTGGCGCACTTGGCAGTCCTCACGGGTGTCCCACTGGAACGGATCCGTGTCGCCGTAGTCCACGCCCACGGTGCCCGCGCAGTTACTCGGTGACTTCAAAGTGCCTTCTTCCATACCTGTCGATGCTGCCGCAGGCTGGCCATGGTTACAAGAGGGAACCGACCCTCAGTCGAGTAACCGCCTCTGCCTCACCGCCACCTGCCTCGAAGGAGTCCCGCCATGGGCACCCGCGCCTGGGCCCTGCTGCTCGTTCTCTGCGGAACGATCTTTCTGGAGGGCATCGACGTCGCCATGCTTGCGGTCGCGATCCCTTCCATCAGAGCCGATCTCGACCTGTCCACGAACGCGGCGGCATGGGTGATCAGCGCATACGTACTCGGTTACGCCGGCTTCACCCTGCTCGGCGGCCGCGCGGCCGACCTCCTGGGCCGGCGCCGGATGTTCCTCACCTGGCTGACCGTCTTCCTCGCCTTCTCGGGTCTCGGCGGCTTCGCGACGGAGGGCTGGATGCTGATCGTGGCCCGTTTTGTCACGGGCATCTCGGCGGCCTTCATGACTCCGGCCGCGCTGTCCCTCATCACGACGTCGTACGAGGAGGGCCCGCAGCGCAACAAGGCCCTGCTCGTCTTCGCCGGCACGGCGGCCGGCGGCTTCTCCCTCGGCCTGGTCATCGGCGGCCTGCTGACCCAACTGGGCTGGCGCTGGGTCTTCTTCGCACCGGTACTGCTGGCGGCGGCGATCCTGATCGCGGCGGTACGCCTGATTCCGGCCCAGACCGGCGGGGGCCGACAGGAAGAAGCAGACGGGCGCCCTCAGCCGCGTACGACAGAAACGGCCGCAGCCGACCGCCGCGGCTTCGACTTCCTCGGCGCCATCACCGCCGCCGGTGCCATGCTGCTCGCCTCATACGCCGTCATCCGCCTCGAACACGGCCTGGACGGCTGGCAGTTGACGGCCGGAGCGGCGGTCGTGGCCGCGCTCCTCGTCACCGCCTTCGTCTTCGTCGAACGCCGCAGCGCCGCGCCCCTCGTCCGCCTGGGCATCCTGCGCAAGGCGTCGGTCGTACGGGCCGACCTCGGCGCCCTGCTCTTCGTCGGCGCCTTCTTCGGCTTCCAGTTCGTCGTCACGCTCTACCTGCAGGAACTGCGCGGCTGGTCCTCCCTCCAGACGGCGGTCGCCCTGATCGTGATGGGCTGCGACGCGATCCTCGCGCCGACGCTCACACCCCGCCTGGTCAACCGTTTCGGCAACGCCCGGGTGATCCTCGGCGGTTTCGTCCTGGGAATCGTCGCGTACGCACTCTTCCTGCCGGTCGGCATGGACTGGACGTACGCCGCGATGTTCCCGACCCTCCTCATCGCGGGCATCGCCTTCTCCCTGACCTACGGTCCGCTCACGATCGCGGCGACGGACGGCATCACGGAGTCCGAACAGGGCCTGGCGGGCGGCCTGTTGACCACCGCGACCCAGTTCGGCTCTGCGCTCGGCATCTCCGCGGTGACGGCGGTGTACGGCCTGGCCTCCTCCGGCTCGGACCCGGAGTCCGCCCTGTCCGCCTTCCGTACGGCCCTGATCGTGCCCGTGGCGATGGTGACGCTTGGCGCCGTGCTCTCGTCCTTCGGCCTGCGCGGCGGACGAGGGAAGCGGGTGGCCGGAGCGCCTGCCGAGCCGACCGCCAACCCCGCCCGGCAGACGGTGAGTTGAGGATGCGCGGGCACGCCACGCAGCGCGGTGCTCACCGACATAATGTCTTTATGACGGACACCACCGTTCCCTCCTCCATCGAGTCCACCCAATCCACCCGATCCACTCAGTCCATCGACTCCATGGAGCGCACCTCTGTCGTCGTCGTGGGTGCCGGCCCCGCCGGCCTCACCGTCGCCAACATCCTGCGTGCCGCCTCCGTCGACTGCGTGGTGCTGGAGACGGAGAGCAGGGAGTTCATCGAACAGCGGCCCCGCGCGGGCTTCCTGGAGGAGTGGGCGGTCCGGGCCCTGGAGCGGCACGGTCTCGCCGACCGGCTGCTGGAGAACGCCCAGATGCACAGCGAGTGCGAGTTCCGGCTCGCGGGGGAGCGGCACAGGTTCCGGTACGGCGAGGTGTCGGGACACCACCACTTCGCCTATCCCCAGCCGCTGTTGGTGACGGACCTGGTGCGTGTGTATGCGGACGAACGGGGCGGCGACATCCGCTTCGGCGTACGCGACGTGGAGCTGCACTCCATCGACACGGACCGGCCCTCGGTGTCGTACACGGACCCGGACACGGGCGAGCGCGTACGCCTCGACTGCGCGGCCGTCGCGGGGTGCGACGGCGCGCGCGGTGTGACCCGGGACAGTCTGCCGTCCGAGCACGTCACCATCGCCCGGAGCGACTACGGCGTCGGCTGGCTGGCCCTGCTTGCCGAGGCACCGCCGTCGAACGACTGCGTCGCCTTCGGCATCCACCCGCGGGGCTTCGCGGGGCACATGGCCCGCAGCCCGCAGGTCACCCGCTACTACCTGGAGTGCCCGCCCGGCGACGACCCGGAGAACTGGTCGCACGAACGGGTCTGGGCCGAGCTTCACGCGCGGCTCGCGGCGGACGGGGCCCAGCCGCTCACGGAGGGGCGGCTGATCGAGAAGCGGGTCCTCGACATGCACAACTACGTCGTGCAGCCGATGGGGTACGGGCGGCTGTATCTGGTCGGCGACGCGGCCCATCTCCTGGCGCCGATCGGCGCGAAGGGCATGAACCTCGCGATCCATGACGCCCTGCTGCTCGGCGACGCGCTCGTCGCGTACTGCGGCAAGGGCGACGAGCAGGGGCTCAGCGGCTACTCGGCGGCCTGTCTGGGGCGGGTGTGGCAGTACCAGGAGTTCTCGCTGTGGCTTTCGGAGGTCTTCCACGGCGCCTCGTCCGGTAACCCGTTCCAGGCGGGTACCACCGCGGCCCGGCTGCGACGGACCCTCGCCTCGCCTGCCGCCGCGGCCGCTTTCGCCGGGTTGTACATCGGCAAGGACGCCGACTACTGACCACGGGGCGACCGGTCTTCCAGCGGAGGGCTCAGTGCCTGCGGCTTGCTGTCGGTTCCGGGAGTTCGGGGGCGTCCATGTCGGGCTCCGCCGTCAGCAGGGCCTGCCTCGACCGCCGTGAAGTCCGCAGCGCGTCCCACGTCAGCAGTGACAGTGCGGCCCACACCAGCGCGAACCCGGCCCACCGCTCGGCGGGCATGGCCTCGTGGAAGTACAGGACACCGAGCAGGAACTGCAGTACGGGTGCCAGGTACTGGAGCAGTCCGAGCGTCGACAGCGGTACGCGGATCGCCGCCGCCCCGAAGCAGACGAGCGGCGCCGCGGTCACCACACCGGTCGCGGCGAGCAGCGCCGCGTGCCCGGCGCCCTCGGCACCGAACGTCGCGTCACCCTGCCCCGACAGCCACACCAGATAGCCGAGCGCGGGCAGGAACTGGATCGCGGTCTCCGCGGCCAGCGACTCGAGCCCGCCGAGGTTGACCTTCTTCTTCACCAGCCCGTACGTGGCGAAGGAGAAGGCGAGGCAGAGGGAGATCCACGGCGGCTGCCCGTACCCGATCGTGAGCACCAGGACGGCGGCGAAGCCGATGCCGACCGCCGCCCACTGGGCGGGACGCAGCCGTTCCTTCAGGAGCAGGACGCCCATCGCGATGGTGACGAGCGGGTTGATGAAGTAGCCGAGGGACGCCTCCACCACATGGCCGCTGTTGACGGCCCAGATGTAGACGCCCCAGTTGATGGTGATGACGGTCGCCGCGATCGCGATCAGGCCCAGTCTGCGCGGCTGCCGCAGCAGTTCGCCGGCCCAGGCCCAGCGCCGTATCACCAGGAGCGCGACCCCGACGATGCCGAGCGACCACACCATGCGGTGGGCGAGGATCTCGACCGCCCCGGAGGGTTCGAGGAGCGGCCAGAAGAGGGGGACGAGGCCCCACATGCCGTACGCCGCGAAGCCGTTCAGCAGACCTATGCGCTGCTCACCCCTGGACTCCACCGACACGGCCTCTCCCCTCGCGCGCGGCTGCGAGCGCGCAGCCGTCACGACGGTAACGCCGAACACCCCCGCCCGTCATGCCCATATCCACGATACGGTCATTACAAGCGGGGGTGTAGGGGAATGGGGGGAGTCAGCCCTTGAGCGCCGCCGCGATCGACTCCGCGATCGGGGTGGTCGGGCGGCCGGTCAGCCGGGACAGGTCGCCACTCGTGACGACCAGCTCGCCCTTCTCGATGGACGCGTCGACACCGGCCAGGGTCGCGGCGAGCGGCTCGGGCAGCCCGACGCCGGTCAGAATGCCCGTGTAGACCTCGACGGGTACGGGGCTGTACGCGATCTCCTTGCCGGACTGCTTGGCCACCTCGGCCGCGTACTCGGCGAAGTCCCAGGCGGTGTCGCCGCCCAGCTCGTACGTCTTGTTCTCGTGACCTTCACCCGTCAGCACGGCCACGGCGGCGGCCGCGTAGTCCGCGCGGGAGGCCGAGGAGACCTTGCCGTCGCCGGCGGCCTGGACGACGGCGCCGTGCTCCAGGACCGGGGCGAGGTTCTCGGTGTAGTTCTCGTTGTACCAGCCGTTGCGCAGCAGGGCGTACGTCACACCGGACTCGAGGATCGCCGCCTCGGTGCCCCGGTGGTCGTCGGCCAGCGCGGCGGTCAGGCTGCCCGGAGCGCTGGTGTAGGCGAGGAGCGCGACCCCGGCAGCCTTGGCGGCTTCGAGGACGATCTTGTGCTGGCCCACGCGGCCCTTGTCGAACTCGTTGCCGGAGATGAGCAGTACCTTGTCGCCGGCGGAGAAGACGCCGTCGAAGGTCTCGGGAGTGTTGTAGTCGGCGACCGCGAGCTTCACGCCGCGGGCCGCGAAGCCCGCCGCCTTCTCCTCGCTGCGGACGACGGCCGTGATCTGGTCGGCCGGAACCTTCTCCAGCAGCCCTTCGATGACAAAGCGGCCGAGGTGGCCGGTGGCTCCGGTGACGACGATGCTCATGATGTTGCAGCTCCTTGTGGGGTGGGTAGGTCACTAACCCTAGGTGCTGCACTAACTCTGCGAAAGTACCCACTTTGAAGTAAGGTACTGGCATGGCCGTAAGCGCATCCGTCAATGCCTCCGTCAGTGCACCAGTCGCCAAGTGGATGGTCGAGGGTGAGGAGATGTGCCCGCATCGCCTCGTGCTGGAGCACGTCACCAGCCGCTGGGGTGTCCTGGTCCTGATCCAACTCCTGGACCGCCCGCACCGCTTCAGTGAACTGCGCCGTGCCATCGGGCGGGTCAGCGAGAAGATGCTCACGCAGACGTTGCAGACGCTGGAGCGGGATGGCTTGGTCCACCGGGACGCGAAGCCGGTGATCCCGCCTCGCGTCGACTACTCGCTCACCGATCTCGGCCGTGAGGCCGCCGAGCAGGTGCGTGCGCTGGCCGACTGGACGGAGCGGCGCATGGACGCGGTGCTGAAGGCGCGCGAGGTGTACGACGCGGCCAGAGAGTAGCTCTGAGCAGGGATGACGCGTCCGCTTGCCCCGATTGCACGAATGCGGACGGCGCTCGCGGGGCACACCTGAGTCAGGGCGCTGGTCGACGTACGAGGCACGCTTCCGTGCGCCCCCTTCTCCACCTCCACGCCTGCTTGAGCCGCCGGGCACGCTGGGGGCGGGGTGGTTTCGCCCACCGTGCGTCGGCCCAAGCCATGCGGCCGACCGACGCGCGGCCACCGGATCCGGGGGATGTCTTGACATGGCCACACTGACTCTGGCCGCGCGCAGGATCGGTTCTGCGGTGGTGACGGGGCTTGGTCGGATGCGAGTCCCTTTTGCGCGCGACGGCCGCCGTCAGCGACAGGACGAACTCGTCATGGAGCTCTGTCGTCAGGTCGCGCTCGTGGCCGAGGAGCTCCACAGGGCGAACCTGATCCAGCAACATCGCCTGTTTGTGGAGCAGTTGGATCGGGCGATCGACGACCCGTCGCTTGCTGCGGCCCTGAGTACGCTGAGCGGCCTGTCCGAGCGCAGGCGCCGCCAGATGCTCTTCGCGAACCGGGAGTACGGAGTGCTGCTCCTGGCGCACCGCGTCGGCACATACAGCTGGGACGAGTTGCTCGGCCAGTTACGGATCTTGTGTCGCAATGACGTGTTCGCGGAGTACTGGGCAAGTACGGTCGAGCACCGGCGGAGCCTGCCCGGAGGGTCTCTGGAAAAGCAGGTCGGTGGCGTCGTCGACGCGATTCTGGAGGAGCTGGCGGACGACCCCGATGAGTGGTGGGTCGTCGGACCTGAGCCTGAGCCCGAGCCCTCGGGCGAGTAGGTCAGTGTGAGAGGTGTCACATTGAACGTGTAAGATCCACTTCAATGTGAACCCAGGGTCCGGCAGCCAACGGGTGACGCCGCCCTTGAGCGCGGGGCTGTGCCGCCCCGAGAGGGGACGGCTCAGTTGCCCAACGAGTCCTCGTCGGTCTCGTCGGTTTCGTCGGTCTGGATCGCTCGTCGTATAGGAGACCCCCCTCGCCTCAGAGGGAGTGGGACTGGTGAGACCTGCCCGGATCTGTTCGAACTGAGTGACGGAAACTTTGCCGTCATCGGCACCGAAGCCACCGCCGCGCTGGCGCACCGTCTCCCCCCGGGCATCACCCGAGCCGACCATGAACTCATCGTCGTCCTCGACCGTGACACCGTCATCCGCGCCAAGAGGGACATCCCCGACGCCTGACAGCAAGGGCAAAGGGCCTGAGTCCGATACGTAGGGACCCAGGCCCTCAAGCTCACACCTTCGCGTCGGCCGTTCGCGTCGGCCGTTCGCGTCAGCCGACAACCGTCCAGGTGTCCCCACCCGCCAGCAGCGCAGCCAGGTCGCCCTTGCCGTTCTGCTCGATCGCCGTGTCCAGCTGGTCGGCCATCTGCGTGTCGTACACCGGCCGGTCCACCGACCGGAACACACCGATCGGCGTGTGGTGCAGCGTGTCCGGGTCGGCCAGGCGCGACAGCGCGAAGGCCGTCGTGGGGGACGCGGAGTGCGCGTCGTGGACCAGGATCTGCGACTCGTTCTCCGGCGTGACGGTGACGACCTTCAGGTCACCCGTCAGCTGATCCCGTACGACGCCCCGCGAACCGTCCGTGCCGAAGCGGATGGGCTGCCCGTGCTGCAGCCGGATCACGGCCTCCTCGGCCTGCTGCTTGTCCTTCAGTACCTCGAAGGCGCCGTCGTTGAAGATGTTGCAGTTCTGGTAGATCTCGACCAGGGCCGTGCCCGGGTGGGCGGCGGCCTGGCGCAGGACCTCCGTGAGGTGCTTGCGGTCGGAGTCCACGGTCCGGGCCACGAACGACGCCTCCGCGCCGATGGCCAGCGAGACGGGGTTGAAGGGCGCGTCCAGCGAACCCATCGGCGTCGACTTCGTGATCTTGCCGACCTCGGAGGTGGGGGAGTACTGGCCCTTCGTCAGGCCGTAGATCCGGTTGTTGAAGAGCAGGATCTTCAGGTTGACGTTCCGTCGCAGGGCGTGGATCAGGTGGTTGCCGCCGATCGACAGCGCGTCGCCGTCACCGGTGACGACCCAGACGGACAGGTCCTGCCGGGAGGAGGCCAGGCCCGTCGCGATGGCGGGCGCACGGCCGTGGATGGAGTGCATCCCGTACGTGTTCATGTAGTACGGGAAGCGGGAGGAGCAGCCGATGCCGGAGACGAAGACGATGTTCTCCTTCGCCAGGCCGAGCTCGGGCATGAAGCCCTGCACGGCGGCGAGCACCGCGTAGTCACCGCAGCCTGGGCACCAACGCACTTCCTGATCGGACTTGAAGTCCTTCATGGACTGCTTGGCCTCGGCCTTGGGCACGAGAGAAAGTGCCTCGATCGTGCCCGAGCCTTCCGTGGTCGTCTCAGCCATCGATGGCCTCCTTGAGAGCCGTGGCGAGCTGCTCAGCCTTGAACGGCATACCGTTGACCTGGTTGTAGGAGTGGGCGTCCACCAGGTACTTCGCCCGGACCAGCGTGGCGAGCTGACCGAGGTTCATCTCGGGGATCACCACCTTGTCGTAACGCCCCAGCACCTCGCCGAGATTCCGCGGGAACGGGTTGAGGTGGCGCAGATGGGCCTGCGCGATGCTCTCCCCGGCGGCCCGCAGCCGCCGTACCGCCGCGGTGATCGGCCCGTACGTCGACCCCCAGCCCAGCACCAGCGTCCGCGCGGCGTGCGGGTCGTCGACCTCGATGTCCGGTACGTCGATGCCGTCGATCTTCGCCTGGCGCGTACGCACCATGAAGTCGTGGTTGGCCGGGTCGTACGAGATGTTGCCCGTGCCGTCCTGCTTCTCGATGCCGCCGATGCGGTGCTCCAGGCCCGGCGTGCCCGGGACCGCCCAGGGACGGGCCAAGGTCTGCGGGTCGCGCAGGTACGGCCAGAAGACCTCGGTGCCGTCGTCCAGGGTGTGGTTGGGGCCCTGGGCGAACCGCGTGCGCAGATCCGGGAGTTCGTCGATGTCCGGGATGCGCCAGGGCTCGGAGCCGTTGGCCAGGTAGCCGTCGGAGAGCATGAAGACCGGGGTGCGGTAGGTGACCGCGATCCGGGCGGCTTCGAGGGCCGCGTCGAAGCAGTCCGCGGGCGTGCGCGGGGCGATGACGGGCACCGGGGCCTCGCCGTTGCGGCCGAACATCGCCTGCAGCAGGTCCGCCTGCTCGGTCTTGGTCGGCAGGCCGGTGGACGGGCCGCCGCGCTGGATGTCGATGACGAGGAGTGGGAGTTCGAGGGAGACGGCCAGACCGATGGTCTCGCTCTTGAGGGCCACTCCCGGGCCGGACGTGGTCGTCACGGCGAGCGAGCCGCCGAAGGCCGCGCCCAGTGCCGCGCCGATGCCCGCGATCTCGTCCTCGGCCTGGAAGGTGCGTACGCCGAAGTTCTTGTGCTTGGACAGCTCGTGCAGGATGTCCGAGGCCGGCGTGATCGGGTACGAGCCCAGGTACAGCGGCAGGTCCGCCTGTCGGGACGCGGCGATCAGTCCGTAGGACAGGGCCAGGTTCCCGGAGATGTTGCGGTACGTGCCCGTGGGGAACGCCTGCGCCGCGGGAGCGACCTCGTAGGAGACCGCGAAGTCCTCGGTGGTCTCGCCGAAGTTCCAGCCCGCGCGGAAGGCGGCGATGTTCGCCGCCGCGATGTCCGGCTTCTTGGCGAACTTCGACTTCAGGAACTTCTCGGTGCCCTCGGTCGGCCGGTGGTACATCCAGCTCAGCAGGCCCAGCGCGAACATGTTCTTGCTGCGCTCGGCCTCCTTGCGGGAGAGGTCGAACTCCTTGAGCGCCTCGACTGTCAGGGTGGTGAGGGGGACCGGGTGGACGCTGTAGCCGTCCAGGGAACCGTCCTCAAGGGGTGAGACGGCGTATCCCACTTTCTGCATGGCCCGCTTGGTGAACTCGTCCGTGTTGACGATGACCTCCGCGCCGCGCGGCACATCGCCGATGTTCGCCTTCAGCGCCGCCGGGTTCATCGCCACCAGTACGTTCGGTGCGTCGCCCGGCGTGAGGATGTCGTGGTCCGCGAAGTGCAGCTGGAAGGACGAGACCCCCGGCAGGGTGCCTGCGGGGGCGCGGATCTCGGCGGGGAAGTTCGGCAGTGTCGACAGATCGTTGCCGAAGGATGCCGTTTCCGAGGTGAAGCGGTCGCCGGTGAGCTGCATACCGTCACCCGAGTCCCCCGCGAACCGGATGATCACCCGGTCGAGGCGGCGTACGTCCTTCACGCCCGCGCCCGCCGGTCTGCGCTGTTCTCCTACGACGGCTCCGTCGGCCTGTTCCGTTGGACTGACCTGGCTGGTCACTGAACTGGACCTCCCTCGAGGCGGCTGTCTGGGAGCGGCCTTCCCGAAGGCCGTCCCACCTTCAACCCTACGTCTGTAAGGGTCGCCTTCCCTCGGCCATTCGCATGATGGACACCACTTTGAGATGGTGTGACGCACCGGTTTGCCACGCTTTATTCACCCTCGCCCCCTCCTCTGGAGACGCTGCCCGCTCATCCTTTGGTTCTAGGTTTCTGGGTTCTCGGGTTCTCGGGTTCTCGGGTTCTTGGCTTGGTGGTTCATGAGTTCAGGTAGGTGAGGACCGCCAGGACGCGTCGGTGGTCCCCGTCGCTCTGGGACAGGCCGAGCTTCAGGAAGATGTTGCTGACGTGTTTTTCCACGGCGCCGTCGCTGACGACCAGCTGTCGCGCGATCGCGGAGTTCGTCCGGCCCTCGGCCATAAGCCCTAGGACTTCCCTCTCGCGGGGGGTGAGTCCCGCGAGTACGTCCTGCTTCCGGCTGCGGCCGAGCAGCTGGGCCACCACCTCCGGGTCGAGCGCCGTGCCGCCCCGGGCCACCCGCACCACCGCGTCCACGAACTCACGTACCTCGGCTACCCGGTCCTTGAGGAGGTAGCCGACGCCGTGGCTGGAACCGGCGAGGAGTTCTGTCGCGTACTGCTCCTCCACGTACTGCGACAACACGAGTACGCCGAGTCCCGGGTGCTGTTTGCGCAGCTGGACCGCGGCCTTGACGCCCTCGTCCGTGTGGGTCGGCGGCATGCGGACGTCGGCGACGACGACGTCCGGCAGTGTGCCGGCGGCTGCCAGCTCGGTGATGGTCTTGATCAGTGCTTCGCCGTCGCCCACTCCGGCGACCACTTCGTGCCCACGGTCGGTCAGTAGCCGGGTCAGTCCCTCCCTGAGCAGCACTGAATCCTCGGCGATGACCACCTGCACCCTGTCCTCCACGATCCTCGGCCCCCCAGCCTTGCGCGCCCGCTCGTGCGGGCGCGCAAGGCTGGGGGGCCGAGGATCGTGG